>JAZQPB010000049.1:0-5780 GCA_045628165.1 Bacteroidales bacterium
CAACGAATACAACCAGTTTGCCGTACAAAACCAAAACAAGGACGACCACTTTGGCTACCGCTACGAATACAAGGTGCCTGTACACTGCGTTACCGAGAATTTCGACATTATCAATGGAAAATATCTGTCAGACTGGGATAATTATTCTTCCTACAGGACAAGATACCTTATGGAGCCCGGTGACACTCTGGTAATTGTAAAGAGCGGCAAGGACTTGTTTGTAGGCGGCAGCAACGCCCGCATCAACAACGAGATGGCTCAGTATGGAAGATCCATCTGGGGCGTCGAATGTGGATCCGCTTCAATAGCCTCTGCCACCTCTCACGGATATCACGACTTAGTGGACAGCCTGCCCAAGATGAAGCAGATAGATTTGGACTATTTCAATGACTTCTGCACTCAGAACGGTGCCAACATTTCCAGCAAATTCAAACAGTACATCACCCACGAGATTGAGTACCTGAACGCAAAAAGAGTTCTGAGCCACAGCAACTACTACAGACAGGACAGCCTCATCAGCAATTTCAAGATCGACGAGAGCACCGTTTTCACCAACTCAGCCGAGTGGGAATACAGCACCGCCGTAATCGAGCTTGCCTACAAGAATAAGCTGAATATATCAACACTTCCAGCATTATATTTCGCCGACAGAGAGGTAATGCAGAAAATGGGCCTCAGCGACCTCTTCATCGACAGATTCGTTTACCGCGGATTGGCTCAGCTCCACTATCAGGACGAGAAACCATCCAAGGAAGACGTCAGCAACGTGATCTCCGCCATCAAAAACAACGACATCAGAGAAAATGCTGAAAAAATGTTAAGGGCATTTGAGGATAAGAAATAAACAACTATCTTTGTCGTACTGGTTTGGACGTGATTTAGACGAATTTTAAAAGACGTCGCTTCGCTCAAAATTTATCAAAAATCTTTTTCAAAATGGGTTTGATTCCTGGCCCGAAATTTCGGGCAAAAATCATTCAAAAATTTTTCAGTCCCTACGGGACTAGGACTTAATACATTCAACCCCGTCCCGTAAGGGACAAAGAGATTTTTGCAAAATTTTGGCCCAAGATTTCGGGCAAAACGCAAAATTATTTTTAAATGATTTTATTAAAATTTTGAGCGAAGCGACGTCTTCTTATAATCCAGTCGAACTTATATCAATTTTACTACAACACACTCAATTCATATAACATGAAAAAACTTATAACAGCGGCCATGGTTGCCTTGATGCCATTGATATCAATGGGTCAGAAAGCCACCATCGAGAATCCCACTTGGGAAAAAAGGGGCATCAGCTCGTCAAGCATCGCCATCGAGAAGGTTCAGACCACTCCCAAGGCCACTACCCTTTATTTCAAGTGCTGGCTCGGATACGCCGAGGGCACAATGAATATGGCCAAGGACTGCTACATTGTTGTAGACGGCAAGAAGCTGGCTCTCACCAAGGCCGACGGCATTCCTCTCGACGAGAATTTCAAGCCAAACGCCGAGGGCTTCACCCGCACATTCTCGCTCACCTTCCCGGCCGTGAACAAGAACACCGAGTATATCGACTTCATAGAGGGCGAGGACATCAACAACTTCAAGTTCTGGAATGTACCTGTAACGCCATCAGCTGACAAGAAAAACAAGGAAATCCGCAAGAAGGCCGACGACGAGTATGCCCAGGCCGCCAACGTAACCGACGACGGCAAGCCATTGCCAGCTAATAAGCTCGCACTCGGCACATCTAGGCTGAAAGGTCAGATAAAGGGATACACTCCCGAAATCTTCAACGGTCAGAAAATCAGCGTAATGTGCTACATCAACAATCCTATATCAGGCTCGCAGGACGAGGTATGGGGAGACTTGGATTCCGATGGCAAATTCGAGATGGAGCTTCCGCTCTCATGCCAGTATCAGACCGTAGGCATCCTGACAAGGGACGCCGGTTTGGTAAACGAGACTTTCCTTGCCACGATAGGCGGCTCAGTGGAATTTGTTTACGACATAGACCGCTACGCTGAATACAGATACGACAGCCCCAGCAAATACATGTGTTTCAAGGGCGACAACGCCGACATCAACAACGCCTTCGCTCTGATGGACAATGATGTCAGAAGCATCGATTATGAGGAGATTCTTAATTTCAAAGGCACATCAGCCATGGATTTCAAGAACTACATCTACGAGCTCGCCAAGAAAACCGAACAGGACATCGACAATTCCAACCTGCCTAAGAAGGCCAAGGAATACGCCAAGATAGACCTGAGAGGCAATGAGGGCTATTACCTGGGAATGGCGGAATATTTTATGGCTGATGCTTACCGCAAGGCTCACAACATCACAGACCGCCGTGCTCCAATGCCTGATGATTACAAGAATCCTGAGTTTACCGAGGAATATGCGAATTACGTTCAGGAGTTGAATCTCAAAGATTCAAAAATGCTATTCAGCACCGAATACAGCAGCTGCGTAAACGAAATAAGATTCCTGATAAAGAAAATAGGTCTCTCAAGATTGGATTTGGAAATAGCGATACTCAAACAGATGATGGATGAGCACAACAACGATAAGGAGATCGCTGACCTTTACAATATGCTTAAGGGAATTGCCGAGCAGAAGCAGCCAAGACCATACACGGAAGCAGAAATAGCCAATATCCAGAAATTCAACGAAAAATACGCTCAGGAGTTCGACAACATCAGTAATCAAATCGGTCAGAAGAAAGCTGATGCCATCCTCGGCACCGAGAAGAGTCTTTTTGTAGACCTCATGAAATCTCAGCCACTGATGAGAGCGTTCGAGAGCCGTCACGTACTCGACGACATGCAGATAAAGGCCGTGGAGGAGATCGGAAATCCCGTAATCACCGAATACGCCAAGCAGTGCAACGCCAATATTAAGGCCGAGATAGAAGCCGACAAGGCCCGCGGCGGATATTTCCAGCATCAGACCAACGAGACCGAGGCCGACGCCATTCTTGTCGACATCCTCAAGAGTCACCAGGGCAAAGTCGTTTACGTGGATATGTGGGCCACATGGTGCGGACCCTGCCGCATGGGCATTGCAGCCATGAAGCCTCATCACGAGGAGCTCGCAGCTAATGGCGTGGATTTCGTCTACATCACCGACGAGAGCTCTCCCGAGGATGAGTACAACAACATGATAGCCGGCATGCAGGGCGACCACTACCGTCTCACATCCGAGCAGATGAGCAAGCTCAAGGAGAAATTCCACGTAACAGGAATTCCATTCTACCTCTTCATCAACAAGAAGGGCGAGGTTTCCGAAACCCAGAGCGGCTGGGGCGGAACTCAAGAAGTAATCCGGAAACTTGAAAAAATAATTACAGAGTAGGTTTATAATTACGAATTACAGAATCTGACACAAACACAAACCCGCCCGTTGGGAATTGAAATTCTCAGCGGGCGGTTTGATTTATTTCACAAAAAAACTTGGAGGATTAAAAACAATCAACTATCTTTGTCGTACTTTATTACCATACACACTAAATTAATATAACATGAAAAAACTTATAACAGCAGCAATGGTTGCCTTGATGCCATTGATATCAATGGGTCAGAAAGCCACCATCGAGAATCCCACCTGGACCAAGAGGTCGGTACATTCCGCAAGCATCGCCATCGAGAAGGTGGAGACAACTCCCAAAGCCACAACCCTTCACTTCAAATGCTGGCTCGGATACGCCGAGGGCACTATGAAGATTGCCAAGGACAGCTACATCCTGGCCGACGGCAAGAAACTTATGCTCAAGAAAGCCGACGGCGTGCCTCTTAATTCATTTTTCAAGTCCAATGCCGAGGGCTTCACAAGAACTTTCACACTCACCTTCCCGGCCGTAGGTCCACAGACCCAGACCATCGACTTCATCGGGAGCGACTGCCCAACCTGCTTCCAGTTTATAGGCGTGCCTGTCACTGAGGCCGCCGACAAGAAGAACAAGGAAATCCGCAAACAGGCCGACGACATGGTGGACCGAATCACCAGCATGGCCGACGATGGCAAGCCTCTTGAGCAGAATCAGCTCATGCTCGGAACCACCACCATCAAGGGCAAGATCATCGGTTACAAGAAGGAACTATTTGAGGGAGAGGAAATAGCAATACAAAGCCACGTCAACAATCCGCTGACCAGAACACAAAACACCTTCGCAACCGACCTGAAAAGCGACGGAACATTCGAGCTGATATTGCCTCTCACAAGCAAGAAAGAGACTGTACTCTTCGCGGTAGAACCAGCGTTCTTCTGCGCAATCCTTGTCGGCATCGATGAGACCGAGGAATTTGTAATAGACCTCGACCGTCTGGGCGACTACAGATACGTGAATCCAAACAAGTATATGTATTTCGACGGTGCCAACGCCGAATTCAACAATGCCTTGGTAAGATATGAGGACATCGACCAAATCGACTACAAAAAGGAGGAGGAGCTGATGAAGGACAGGGATCCCGAGAAATTCAAGAACGGAATCATAGCACTGGCCAACGAGCAGAAAGCAAAAATCGACGCTACAGAAATGCCCGAAAGAGTTAGGCAGTACATGAAGCACAACCTCGACTTGGATATAGTAAGAGCGCTGGCAAGAGCTCCAATGGACTTCAGAATGAGTTTCCTCCGAGAGATTGGGAACAGCCAAAACGCTCCAAGCGTGGTTCAATACGATGCGCCAAAATTCAGTCTCGATTACTTCAAGCAATACAGCAAGATAGACGTAAACGACCCTCAAAATCTCTACAACGATAATATCGGAGAGATAAATATGTATGCCAAACACAGTTTTGATTCATACGTTGGCAGCAGACGTATGCTTGACTATTTCGAGAAAGCCAAGGAGGATGGCTGGATGAATCCAGAATACGAGAAGGCTATGGATGCTCTCACCTTCCCCACCACCACAGAAGAGGACAACGCCATAATCAAGTCAGCATGGACTGGTATTCATACTGACTTCGCCAAGATCATAACAGGCAAAGAGTCAGGCATGCTGTTCGATATACTGAAATGCAACGATATCTGTGAACCACTCCGTGAAAAGAAGTTGATTCCCGAAACTGACATCGCAGAGCTTGAGAAACTCGGAAGTCCGGTGTATGCCCAGTTTGCACGTCAGGAAAACGCCAAGATAATGGCAGACAAAGAGGCCGAGAGAAAACGCGACGGATATTACAAGCACGTGGAGGGCGAGAGCGTGGCCGACTCAATCCTTGTGGAACTCGTGAAAGGTCACGAGGGCAAGGCTATCTACATCGACGTATGGGCCACATGGTGCGGACCATGCAGAAGCGGGATGAAGCAAATGGAGCCACACATCGACGGCCTCATCGAGAAAGGCGTTGACTTTGTTTACGTAACCGACGACTCGTCAGACGAGAAGGAATACAAGAAGATAGCAGCCAACAGCAAAGGCACTCACCACAAAATCAGCGAGGCCAATATGGGAATGTTGAAGGCAAAATTCGGATTCAGCGGAATCCCTGCCTACATCCTCATCAACCGCAAGGGCTTCGTCCACGAAACCCCAACTATTTTCATGGGTCCTCAGTGGTTAGAGAGCAAACTCAAAGAAATGGAATAATGCAAAAACATTCCTGATATAACACAAAACCGCCCGTTGAAAACCGAAATTTTCAGCGGGCGGTTGTTTATTTAAATCTTTCCTATTCCCAAACCTCCAGATAGAAATCGTTCTGGGCGTTGTCCACATAATAGACATTTGTAAAACCCTCCGATGCGTTTGGCATCTCGATGATCTTGCTCATGTCGATAATCTTCTT
>JAZQPB010000050.1:0-10898 GCA_045628165.1 Bacteroidales bacterium
GGTGGGGGAGGACTCTACGCCGATAGATGGTCGGCCTATCTGTTGCAGAAACTTCCTGAAAATCAGTTTGATAGTTTCGATGAACTTGATGGTTGGGTAGGCGATATCTGGGAAGAATTTTATCAGGAATGTGAGGCTGAGGCCCAAAAAGTTGGTGGCCTACTCCTGAATAAATTTTACGACGAGGGATCGTTTGCCACATTGGCAACTGTTTATCGTTTATGTGAATGCAAATATCAGTGGATGAGTTACGGCGACAGCGTGGCCTTCTGTTACAATCATAAAACCAAGCAGTTGCAACACTCGTTCACCGCTTTGGCCGATTTCAGCAAACCGCCATATCTTATCAGCCTGATATCACCGCTCGATGCCGAGGGCTTCAGGTCGGGAGTTTTCGAAGCCGACGAGAATTGCACAATCTTCTGTGCAAGCGACACATTGTCGCACTATTTGCTGATGATGTATTATTGTGCTGATTATGAGAAGTATAAGCAGGAATTAGACGACGCCATTCTCCACGATGCCAAGCACGCCAACCATATCCGCACGGCCCTCGCAATGGATTACGATTTCGAGCAGTCGGCTCTGATGCCATTGTTTTTCAGTCTGGCGACTGAGGCTGATTTCCGCAATCACTTGCAGGAATTGCTTCAAAAAGGGCTTATTGGAGTGGACGATTACAGCCTGGCGGTGTGGAGAAATTAACATAAATATCTGAAAGAAAATGATTTACCCAACAATTACAGAATATATCGAGGCGATAAGGTTCTCGGAGGACAATTTCGACAAGTTGACAAACCTCGTTCCCGTTCTCAAGGACAACGGCGAGCCCTACTACTCGTCGGGAAACTTCGCCGTGGTCTTCAAGATGAAAGACAAGGAGAGCGGAAAACTCCACGCCGTAAAGTGCTTCCTGAAAGATCAGGAAGGAAGGGAAGAGAGTTACAGAAAAATCTCTAACTATCTGGAAACTATCGAAAATCGCTATCTCATCAAGACAAAATTCCTTGAAAAGGAATTGTTTGTGGACACCAAGAGCACCGACCAAACCGAATTCCCTGTAGTTGTTATGGATTGGGTGGAAGGCGTTCCGCTCGATGTGTATATACGCGAGAAAATCAATGACAAGATGTATCTTGAATACCTTTGCTATACATTCTCACTGATGGCTCAAAATCTTATAGAACAGGAATTTGCCCACGGCGACTTGAAGCCTGACAATATCCTTGTTAAGGAAGACGGAATGTTGGTTTTGGTGGATTACGACGGAATGTACGTTCCCGAAATGTTCGGCGAAAGATCCCGAGAGTTAGGCTCTCCCGATTTTCAGCACCCCGACAGAAAACTCATTGACTTCGACAAACATTTGGACGACTTCTCCCTTGCCTCAATTCTTCTTTCTTTGAAATTAATTTCGATTGATCCCTCGTTGCTGGATAAGTTCGGCGACAAGGACAGATTGCTTTTCTCGAGGGAGGATTATATGAATTTCTATACTTCGGAGATTAACAAAGTAATCGTTGACTACTTTGAGATTAAGGAAGTTTATAATCTGTATTGCCTTTTCATTCAAGGTCTTGGAAGAAAGATGATTGTTTGGGGCAAGGAGATGTGGAAGTTGGAGGTGCCTTGGAAAGAATGTTATAATGATGATGAGTTCTGTATTATTGAAACTTTGTCTGATTTTGATGATGATTCAATGGCCTATTATAGTGATTTTCTCGTATTAGATATGGATTCTGATGATGATATTCTTACTGGAGTAGAAATTTTGTTGGATTTGGCTCATAATGGTAATTCTTTTGCTCAATTAGAATTAGGTAGACTTTATCTTGGAGGGGTGGGTATCCATTATGATTGTGACAAATCTATTAAGTGGTTATTTAAATCCGCCCGACAAGGCAATTCTTATGCTCAATTTGAACTTGCTAATTGCTTTTATTATGGCCAAGGAGTTGCCGAAAATAAAGTCCAAGCGATTGAGTTGTACACAAAATCAGCGGAACAAGGAAATGTCAAGGCACAAAACAAACTGGGTAGTTTATATTTGGATGGTATTGATGTCCCTAAAAATTATTTAGTTTCATTAAGGTGGTACAAAAAATCTGCATTGCAAGGCGATAAAGACGCGCAATGCTGTTTGAGTAATATATATGATAATATCTTACAATTATGAAAATAGAGAAACTTATATTAAATAATTTCCGTGGTTATGACCACGCTGAGATTGCACTCAATGGTTTTAATTGCATTGTTGGAAAAAACGATGTAGGCAAGAGCACTATATTCGAGGCGTTAAAGTGGTTCTTCAATAAAGATTATACTTATTGGGAGTCTAATTTTAACTACAAGAGTTTTAAATATGACAAAGAAACTTATAGTTTTTATGATGAAGAAACCGATTCTTTCGAAAATTCTGAGGAAGAAACTAACTATTTAGTTGATGGAGACTTGATGTATGTTGAATTATGCTTTTCTGGATTTAAGGGTTTGGAATATGCGTGGGATTATTATGCGGAAGGAGGGTGTCCGTATTTTATAGATGATGCGGATTTCCTTGATGAGAAGGGACTATTTTGTATAAAGAAGATATTGATAAATACTAGTTCCTCACAATTTGTTCATTATTATCAGGATGAAACTACCCCCGTGTATTATTTGAAATGTAAATGTTATGGGGAAGATAAAGAACCAATTAGTCTTATTGGAAATGTCTTTGATTACTATTCCAATATTGTTGATAGGGATGATCTTTTATTGAAGAAACATAAAGAATTGTCGAATAGAAGGTCTTGCTCTAATTTGGTTGAAATACCAGAATGCGAAAAGTTGATTTCTAAAAAGATTAGAGAATATTATTCAAAGTGTGAATGTGTTTATAGAGAAGTTGATATTGCGAAGTATGGATTTTACATTACTGATCTATTTCCAAAGTTTTATTTGTTTACACCCGAGACGTTTGGAGTGGAGGCGAACAAAATTATTAATTATTATTTTGGTAATAAGATTGGGAATAGTTTAAAAATCGAGAGTCTGAATGGCTTGATTCAAGACGATTTGGATGCTATTGCCAATGCTTTAAATCGATTTGGGCTTGTTGGTGATGTTGAATTGGTTCCTTCAATTTATATCAACTGGTCAGAAATGGTTAATGTATCATTTAATTTCAGGGATGGTAAACATAAATTGCCATTATCAAACCGTGGAGATGGCGTGAAACGTATTTTGCTGAATACGGTTTTTAGGATGATTGCGTATAAAGGTTATGGCCATAATCTAATTTTTGCGTTTGATGAGCCTGAAACTGGACTTCATCCTTCTGCGCAAACAGATTTTTTGGAATCTTTGAAGCATTTGTCTAGTATTTATCATCAGGTTTTTATTACGACTCATTCCCCAACAATTGTGTCCCAATGTAAGCCTGATGAGATTATTCATATCAAGAAAGATGAAAATGGTATTTCAAAGGCTTGTCAAAACGACGATACTTCTTTGAAGGAGGTTGTTGAGGATTTGGGTATAATGCCTAATTCTGAATTGCTGTCCGTTTTAGGATTCGCAGATTTCTTTTTGTTTGTAGAAGGCAAGCACGATGTTTTTATGTTTAACCATTTGCTTAAGTTGCATAATTTAAGTGATGTGAAAATCGCCCTTATACCTATGGGTAGTGGTGATAATGTGAAACTATGGTCTGATTTGGATTTAGTTAAAAATCTTAATAGACCTTATATGTTTTTGGTTGACTCTGATAACAAGGCGAAGGATAATAGGCAGGGAGAAGTTGTTGCCTTAAGAAAACGAGAGTTCGAAAACTATTTGAAATATAGTAGTTTAGAAAGATTGTTTAATGTTTCTTTGGAGAAATATTGTTCGGTTTGGGACAAGGTTGATGTGCCATTAGTTTGTTGGACTGAAATTAACTCTATATTGATGTCAAGTATTAATTATGAGAGAGTTGATGTTGTTGTAGAGGCTAATAAGGACAAAGCGTTTTTAGAGAGACTTGGAAACTCAACTAATGGTAAGGTTAAATCTGTTTCTAATGAGAGTTTAAAAAAACGAACAGAAAATATAAAAGATAGAATCAATAAATACTTCTTTGAAGAAGAAAATGCTTCTTTGGAGGATTTGGATTTCCATTATATTGATGATTCGGGAATCGTTCACGATGAATTTATGGAAATTTATTCTAAAATAAAGACTTTGCGTAATGTTTAAAACTATTGATATGACTACCACTCTTACTTCACGCGCCGAATTTGACGCAACACGAGCAGAAGTCAACCGCCTTATGGCCGAGGCTACAGAAAAAGGTTTACTCGAACCTGAAATGGACAATGAATATACTCGTGAGATATCAAGGTTATGTATCTTGATGGCAGATTATGAGGATAATGTGCTCAAGATTTTTCCGTTGAGGAAACGGGGTTAAGTCTTTATTTTCAATAATTTATAATTATCCCCCAACTTGGGGGACAATTATGTAAAAGAACGTTACGGCGGATCATCCAATTTCTTGACTATCCTATACGTCCGAGACGGCTCCGTACTTATCTTTTGTAATGTTCGCCTACTTAGATTTTGTGAAATCTAAATCCCTTCTTGATGGTCTTTCGTATGTGAATTTTGTGTTTCCGTCAGGATGTGTGATTGCAAAATCCATAAGCGAAATTATTGGCATTCCTATTAGGATGTCGTAATCAGGAAGTTCGTTTACTACAACTTCTACGTCTTCAAAAAGTTCTCCACTCGGTAGTCCCAAATGAACACGACATACCTCTCCTTCACAATCTCCGCCTGCGCCTGCTATTATTGCTTTGCCGATAGGTTTTAGACAAAGTGCTTTTGCAACTTTAGGAGTGATGATAACGCTACTTGCGCCTGTGTCCCAAGCGCCTATGTTTGTGTGATAGTATTCTTTTATTTGTTCTCCTTTGGATAAATCGGCGGGTGGAAAAATAAGGCATTCTGTTACAATTGCCTCAGCCAAGCCATTGTAATTGGTTACGAATTTTCCCATTTTATTTCTGAAATTTTCCTAATGTGATAATGCCTGTGGGTATTGCACGTGATGCTTTTAACCTTGAAGGATGTGACGATAACTCGTTTTCCTACAAGATTTTGTTTAGGCATTTTTATCCTTTCCTTGAAATCTTCTATTTTGAAGTCCTTGAACTCTTTCATCGCGATAATTTTTTGCAAAAATATAATTTTTTTCCCAAATATAGTGTATTTGTGAAAATATTTTCTAATCTCCACCCCTCAAATCCCTTGCTTTTCCAATATTTTTGTTATCTTTGCAACTGATAATATATTATTAATTAAAGGCGATTCTTTATGGATACTAACAATATATTAGCACTTCTGGAGCAATATACAATTGACAATCCTGATGATGTGGCGATGGAGATTGCTAATGATTTCAGGAGGCGGAGGATTGAGAAGGATCTTACCCGTGAACAGGTTGCGGAGATGTCGCAGGTGCCGTTGGCGAATATCGCGAGGTTCGAGCAGAAGGGACTTGTCTCTCTTCAGAACCTCATAAAGATTGCTATGTCCGTTGGCTATACTTCCGACATTAAGAATATTTTCAAGACTCAGAAGTATCAGACAATGGATGAAATGCTTCAGATAAAGAGAAATCTCAATAAAAAACGGGCTACTAAGAAAAAATAACTATATGCTTACCAAATATGACTTTGAATATCAGTTAATTCCGCAGTTGATTGATTGGGTGGAGAACGAGAATCCGGATGCTATCGGCAATCTGGCTGGCAGGAATTTCTTTGAGGTGGTGATTACCAAACAGGGTGGTTGCACGTTCTATCTTACCGACTTCAAGGCTGAGGCGATGCCTCTTGTTGCTGGCAAGTCGGGACTGATTCTCTATACTTTCCCGAGGCCCGAGAAACAGCCCGAGGCGCTCTTCGGCGGTATCGTGATCACTTTCTCGGATAATCTTGTTCACCTGAAATACTACACTCTGGAACTCGGCGCTCGCGATGGTGAGTATTTCGTCTGCGAGGTTAGTGTTGGTGTGCATAGGAACCTTGGCGTTTTTGATGGCGAGGTGAGCAAGGAAGGGTTTGTGAAGTGGCTGAAAGAGATGTGATTTTTTGTGTTTTTAATCCAACTAAACTCAGTTTCCATTTTCTAATTAATCTTTACAAAACCACCACCTATCGCAGAAAAGTGTGAGAATTCTCACATTTTTCTGCGATAGATGGTGCAATTCCTTGTTCTATATGTCTCTGTTTATGATTTTTACTTTTAAAAACCTTGAAAATCCAAACCATCACTTGAGATTTTCAATGAAAATCAAAAGTACAACTTGAGATTTTCAAAGTTTATCCAATCTAAATCTCCACTCCAAATCTCAACATTCCCACTGCGCAGTTGTAGCCTTCCTGATGAATTAGGTGGATGGCGGGCTGTATATACATAAAATCGTTTATTGTGTATTTTGCGGTGAGTTCTATGGCGCGCTCGGTGAGGTGGCGGAATCTGGCGATGTCGCCGAAGAGGCCGAGTTCCCAATTCCTGAGGTGGCAGTTTCCGCCAAGGCCGATGAAGTCGGTGCATTGGTTGTGGATGTGGAAGGCGTGGGAATAGCCTGCGATGAGGCTTATCTGGTCGCTGAGGCGTTGCTCGGCGTAGGTCCAAAGGGTTGTCTTGGTGTCCTTCTTGTCGAGGTCGAGTTCGCTCTCGATGGCGCCGTGGTGGATGGCTACGCCTGCGAAGTATTGACTACCATTGTTGCGGTACTCAATTTGTGTGAGTCCGAAAACGCCGTCGCTTTTGGGACAGAAGCGGAACATATTCTCCTCGCCTGTGAATTTGTCGGAGGCAATACCGTTGTATAGTGACGCCTGGATTTCGTATTTCTCTTTCTTGTAGGCATAATGCATTCCAATAGATGTTACGGGATAATTGGCTATGGGATAGTTGTTTGCTATCGTTGGGAAAACTCCGCAACTACTGTTTATGAATAGACTGGTGACGTCGCTGGTGAAGTAGTCGTTGTTCATATTCCTGATGCCGACCTCTATTGTGTGGAACTCGTTGATACTCCACTCCAAATCCAAAACTGCGAGCGTCAGGGCAATATTGTCGGCCTCGATGTTCGAGAATCCTTGCTCGTCGTCGGCGATGGAGTTCTCGCGGGTTTTCAGGAAACTGATTGTCTGACCCTCCAAGGAAAAACGCTTGCCTAATGGCAGTCTTGCGTTGATACTCAGTTGGTTGAGGAAGTTTACGTTGCCGTGGGTGTTGGTTTGGAGTTCGGATATGTAGGAGACGCCGAGGGATCTGTCGTCGTCGTCTGACTCCTGAGAAAAACCTGACTGGCTGATTATGAGCGCCGTCAGCAAAAATAAAATTTTTTTCATTTGTAAGTCTTATTTTGAAAGTCCATTAATTTCGCTTGCAAAATTAATGGACTTTAAGGTTAATAGCAATACCTAAAAGTAGGTATTATGCGGTTTTCGCACTGATGACACAGATGACACAGATTTTTTTATGATTAATCTGTGCCATATCTGTGTTATCTGTGTAATCTGTGTGATTTCGGGTGCAAAGGTATGGCACTTTTCCGGGAATGGCCCTTAGGGGCTGATTAGAAGAATGTTAGAATTGTTTAATGAGCAAGAAGGGCGTGGGGACGAGGTTTGAGGTGAGGATGTGAGAAAAAATTGCCGTAATATCGCAAACGATATAAATATTTTTATTATCTTTGCTTCGTGAAAAAACTATTATATAATTATGGCTTACGAACAACTTAAACTTGATAATCAACTGTGTTTCAGGCTTTACACGGCGTCGAGACTCGTGACGGCGGGTTATACTCCTTATTTCAAGGAGTTGGGGATTACTTATCCTCAGTATCTGGTTCTGATGGTGCTTTGGGAGAACGACAAGATTACCGTCAGCGATATCACCGACCGTCTGAAACTTGAAACCAATACTGTAACTCCGCTCCTTCAACGTATGGAGAAACAGGGACTTATTCAACGCAACAAATGCAAGGAAGATACGCGTCAGAGAATTGTGTCCCTAACTCCTGAGGGCAAGAAACTTGAAGAACGTGTCAAGGAAATTCCCAACTGCCTTGCCCGCGGAATCGTGGACGGCGGTATGTCCCCCGAGGAACTTATAAATCTTGTTCAGTTGCTGGATAAGTTTATGGGAGTGGTTAACAATAAATGAATAAATGAGTAAAAGAATAAAAGCGTTATTATGAGTGCTTATGTTTATGCGGTTATTCCTTATTTGAAGGATGAAACAGGTGATGTAATACCGCCTAATATTGATGAATTGAAAAATATTGATTGTGATTTTGAATTTTCTTGTTTTATTTTTTTTAACGAGTTTTTGTTGATAAATACTTGTTATAAAATTGGTTCAATGATTAACTTCAATAATGACGGTCGTTGCTTTTTGCGTGACGAGGTTTATAAGGTTGCAAAGGCTTGTTTGGTTAGTGAGGCTTGGTATGTAGAGGAGTTATGTACAGAGGAAATGGATCCTTTTTCTTTTCCTGATTTTTCTTTTGAAGATTGGAAAGCGAAGTTGAAAAACGAAAGGGCTTATTGTACTATTGAATATAATAAAGAGGTTGCCAAGGCAGGTCGTCTTGCAAGTTATATGCACGATACTTTTTCTGATATAGATTGAGATTACTTTAAATACGTGCGTTTTGTTTTTTACTAAAATATATTATTTAAATTATTAATAATCAAATATTTATATAAATAACTATTTGAAAATTTTTCACAAATTTTCACCGAAAAAATTTGTTTCTTCCGTAAAAGTTGCTCAAATTTGCATCGTAATCACATAAAAACATTATGATTATGACAATAGAAGAACTTAAAAAACTTTTCATCATTGGCAAGGATGCCTCCGATGATGAAATTAAAAAGCGGTTTGATTTAATTGCAGAAGCGTTGTTCAACAACTTTGCAATTAAATCTGGCAATGATTATTATACCTTCAAGGAGATAGAATTCTATTTCTACAACAGCAATCACAAGGATATTATCACTCATCCTCGTAAATCTGAGCCTATGCAGTTTTATGTTAATGATTTTGGAGGTATTGACATTAACTTTGAGAGTAAAATCGAATTTCCTGAGTCTGATCGTAAAAATGATAAGAATGACATTGTTATCAAGCGTAAATTTATTCTCGATAATGATGCGTATTTCGGTGGAGTTTTAATTAGACAATTGAGAAAATATACAAAATCTAATGAGGGGTTGGATTATGTAGAGTTGTTGGATGGTCCTTGGAAATGTGCTGACTTGTTCCGTAAACTTAGCGAAAAACTGCCAGTTTTGGAGGAATATTCTAACGAAAACAAAGTAGAAAAGTTTGTTCCTCAAAAACGCAAAAACGTAAAAGTTAAAACCGAGGGGAAAGCACAATTTATTATTGATTTGTATTCTTCACTTGGTTCAGAGTACGATATAAAAGACCTCAACTCTTTTAATAAGTACTCTGACAGTCCTTATCGTTACGTAAATTAATAATTCTATGTTAGAAACTACCATAGATAACACTGCAATCTTAATTTCCCACGAAATTGTCCGTTTTAAGGATTTCTCGAAACGGTTTACAGAACTGTTGGATGAATTGGGAATTTTGTGGAAGTTTGCTGATTATACCAATGATATTTGGATTCGGGATTATATGCCCATAGAATTGGATGATTGTACTTTCTTGAAGTTTAGGTATTATCCTGATTATCTTAGGGATGACAAGGATTATGTGAAGACAATTACTGATTGTACGCAGTTGTGCGAGGAATTAAGTATTCAGTTTCAGGAAACTGATATAATTCTTGATGGTGGCAATGTAACTCCGTGTGGTGATTATTATGTGTTGACAGACAAGGTTTTCGCTGAGAACAACTGTCAAAAAGGTGATAAGGAATTGATTGCCAAGTTGGAGTCGTTGCTGAAAAGGAAAGTGATAATAATTCCTTGGCATTTAATCATACAGGAGGATGATCCCGATGGTGAGTATGCTGATGTCTTCGGTCATTCGGATGGTTTTATACATTGGTGCGGTGGCAACAAGGTTTTGATGAGCAATCATCGCGATACCGACCCTGACGAGGCCGACGAGATTAAACGCATCTTGGAGTCGTATGGTTTTGAGGTTACTGAAATGCTTTTCAATGTTAGAAAGCCTGAACCTCTCTGGAACTGGGCTTATATCAATTACATAAAAGTCGGCAACAGGATTATTATGCCCGCCTTTGGCATTGAGGAAGATAATCAGGCTCTCAAATATGTAAAGGATGCCAATCCTGAATGTATAGTCCGTCAGATAAGGATGCGTGATATTGCGGATAAGGGTGGCGCTCTTCATTGCATAACTTGGGATTATACGGTAAGTCCCAAAAGTTAGCAGATTACAAGCAATAGGAATTATATGGTGGATTGTGATCCATTTATAGGGATTTCAGCAATCAAGTAGATTTCCTTGTTGCTGAAATTTTTTTGTTGAGTTTCTCAAAAATATAATCTATATTTGTGATATTAAATTTCTCGATATTGAAAGATAATGAGTAAGAAAGATTTAGTTTTGGCCATATCAGATCCGGAATATAAGAAATGGGTCAGCGACATAGGTGTTCGTTTCAGGCAACAACAGATAAAGTCGGCTATTCACGTTAATTCCGATAAGATAGAATTTTATTGGAGTCTTGGACGTGATATCAGCGAAATGCAGATAGAGAAGCGCTATGGAAAATCCGTAATGGAAATCCTTAGCAAGGATTTGCGTGCAATTATCCCTGATGCAATGGGTTTGACTCCTGGAAATCTATATTACTGTAAAAGGTTTTATGTGCTTTATAATCAGGTGTTTGAAATTTTTCCAAGTCGGATCGT
>JAZQPB010000051.1:0-4293 GCA_045628165.1 Bacteroidales bacterium
TTCAGCCATTCCTGCTTGGTGTACATCATCTTGCGGTTGGGATCGTCGTAGTCGGCTCCGGTGGATAGACATACGAGACGCTCGTGGGCCTCGCCGTGGTTTTCCTCCACAAAGTGTACGTCGTTGGTGCAGATGATCTTGACACCGCATTTGCGCGCTATTTCTATAAGGTGTGGCTCCACCTCCTTCTGACGCTCGTAGGTATCGGTGGAGGCGTTTGGCTTGTCGGTCTTGTGGCGCTGAAGCTCAATGTAGTAGTCGTCGCCAAAGATGCCCTTGAACCACATTACGGCCTCCTCGGCTCCTTTGAGATCGCCGCCGATGATTTTCTGCGGAATCTCGCCTCCCAGACAGGCCGAGCATACGATAAGGCCCTCGTGGTATTTCTCGAGGATTATCTTGTCGATACGCGGTTTTCCATACATGCCGTCCACGTATGCCTGCGATGCCAGCTTGCAGAGATTCTCGTATCCTTTCTTGTTTTTGGCCAATAGAATAAGGTGCCATCCGTTGCGGTCGGGGATGTATTCCTTTCCGGTCTCGGGATCCACCTCCTTGTAGGTCTTGTCCTTGTCGTGAAGGGTTCGGCGGGCGCAATATGCCTCGGTGCCGATAATGGGCTTGAACGGGATATACGCCTCGGCATCCGCTTTCAGCTGCTCCAACTTCTGATTGAGTTCAGCAATCTTGGCCTCGTCGGATGTTTTCTCTATCTCCTCCTTGCACTCCTTTATTTTCTTCTTGGGAGCGCCGTTCAGCTTGCCCACATAGTCGCACAGGTCCTTGATACCGAACATACATCCATGGTCGGTGAGAGCCAACGCGTGCATTCCGTTTTTCACGCATTTGTCCACAAGGTCAGGCACTTTCGACATGCCATCCAGCATGGAGTAATGCGAATGGACGTGTAAGTGTACAAATTCAGTCATAGCAATAGTAGGTTGGGGTAATTTTTCAGCCCACTAAATTAGAAGAAAAAAACGGGAAAATCAATAGCGGAGGTGATATTATATCAAAAAATTTCGTTTCTTGACCGCAACGCACTGATTGCCATTTCCAATGTAATCGAGCGAATCGAAGAAAAGCCTGGTCATGAAAATGCCTCTTCCGTGGAGCTCCTCGATATTGGAGCTGTCGGTGGGATCGGGAACTTTGGAGATATCGAAGCCGTCGCCCTCGTCGGCAATGGTCCAGCGGCATTCCTCCTGATTGAATTCGTATGTTACGGTAACGAGACGGCCCGAGAATCTCTGGTCGCTGATGCGGCTCTCGTAAAGCTCCGACAGGCTGTTGGTATCCATCGCCTGCGATTTTTCCTGAAATGATATATTCAGGTTGCCATGCTCCACGGCATTGGTCACGAGTTCTGATAGTCCTATCTCGATGCTTATCAGCTCATCCTCGCCGAAAAACTCCGGGTTGATCTCGTTTATAAGCCTCCTTACTATATTATGAGGCGCGTCGATCTCGGTATTGAAGGTGAAAACCACCTTGCCCTCCTCTATCTGTCCGTATACGAAAGGCTTGGGAAGGTTTTCGAGCTGTGAGCTGATACGTTGCAGTATGGGAAGAATGTCGTTGTCCTGGACTGGTTTTTTCAGGAAATCGTTGGCTCCGAGCCTGAAAGCCTGAATAGCGAGTCTCTCGGATGTACGGCTGGAGATGAGTATTACGATTGTTTTCTGGTCGGTTTTGCGTATCTGCTGCAGGAATTCGAGGCCCGACATGCCCGGCAGAAACATATTGCACACTATCACATCGGGATTCTGGCTCATGTAAGTATCGAGGCCCACAGTTGCGTTGTATGCTGTGAGGCACTGATATCCACAATAAGAGAACAGCTCACGCAGATAGCTGCGGGAGATAAAATCGTTCTCTATGATAAGAATCTTCAAGATAATGTTCTGTTAAAAATTGTCTACTACCTAAAAATCAGGGTTTTGCGTATAGGTGTTAATCATCATTGCCATCAGCTGGAAAAATGAACACAAATACACAACAAATATAACGAAAAAAACGGCAAAATGTTCCATGGGACAAAGATTTTTTTTGCCGAAAGAAAGACGTAGAAAATACTTTAACTCCAAAAAATTATAAATCAATATTTTACATTTTTTTTCAAAAATAGATAACGAAAAATTTGGAGTGTTGGATTTTATGGTTTAAATTTGTGGCTATAATTTTGGTTTAAGGACATGACAGAAGAGAAAAAAATATTATTAGGTAGTCTTAAAGAGCGCGTAGGCCAGCTGATGACGATTTGCAATCGCACCAAGGATGAGAATAATGCGCTCAAGGAGAAGAATGACGCGCTGCAGAGCCAGCTGAACGCCAAGGAGGCGGAATGCAAGGAGCTGAAGCGCCAGTACGAGAACCTGCGGACTGCACTGTCGCTGATGGACAGCTCTGAAGTACATGACACCAAGATCAAACTTAACAGAATAGTGCGGGATATTGAGAAGTGCATGACACTGCTCAATAATTGATTTTGGGTATAGGCATCATAATAAAATATAGATAACTAAAGTATTTAGTGGCGTATGAATACGATGGATAAACAGAGAATTACCCTCAATATAGACAACCACGCATACACGATGTATGTTAACAAGGAGGAGGAGGAGGTTTTCCGCAAGGCGGAAAAAATCATCAATAATAAGATAATGTCGTACAAGAAGGCTCTCAGGGGTGGCTCCGACTACTCGTTCCTCTCGTATGCAACTATCGACCTTGTTAAGAGTTTTCTCGCCAACGAGACAAAAGCCGACGACACCGATTTTATGACGGAGCTGAGGAATATGTCGGGCGAGATTGAAGAGTATATCCATAAGTCTTAGCCTCAAAATATAATACTTAACCAAAATACTATCCCCATAGGAAAAAGAAATTCTGCCCGCATCGTTTCATTAATAGGTTTGGAACTCTACAATTATTAAAAGAATAGGGACTTGAATTTAGACTGCGTATAACAGGCCTTATACTACGGACCGCCGTAAATCAGCTCTATTGCGTCTATATGGCGCAACACCCTGACGTTGGAAGTTAAAAACAGCCAGGCATTTCCCGCCCATGCTTCGTCACGGGTTCTCAAACTACTTTTGAAATGGATGTGGGCTTCTTTTGCATAATTCATAAACAATACACAAAACAATGACAAATTCTATTATTATCATTGTCGGTGTTGCGGCCATAGTTATCGGTTTTGTGATAGGATATTTCCTCAAGATAAAGGCTACCGAAAAGACTGCCAGCAGAATCATCGACAATGCTGAGGCCGATGCCGAGGCGATCAAGCAGAAGAAGATCCTCGAGGCACGCGAAGAAGCCCTCAAAATGAAATCTGAGAACGAGAGAATCGCCAACGAGAAAAACGGACGTCTCCAGCAGTGGGAACAGAAGCTCCGACAGAAAGACCAGAACCTCAATCAGGGCCGTAACGAGCTCCAGAAGAAGCAGAAAGAGGTGGACCAGAAGAAGGGCGAGCTCGATGTGATAAAGGCCAATCTCGACCGCCAGCTCGAAAAGGTGGACGCCCGCGAGAAGGAGCTTGAGGACCTCACAAAGAGAGCTCTCGAAAACCTGGAGGCCATAGCCGGAATCTCCGCCGTGGAGGCCAAGCAGCAACTGATAGACTCGCTGAAGGCCGAGGCCCAGACCGAGGCTGTAAGCCTGAAGAACGACATCATGGAGGAGGCCAAGCTTCAGGCCGCCCGCGAGGCCAAGAAGATTGTAATCCAGACCATTCAGCGTGTAGGCGCCGAGACTGCGATCGAGAACTCAGTAACAGTATTCAATATCGACAACGACGAGATAAAGGGCCGCATCATCGGCCGCGAGGGTAGAAACATCCGCGCGCTCGAGGCCGCTACCGGTATCGAGATTATTGTGGACGATACCCCGGAGGCTATTGTTCTCTCAGGTTTCGATCCTGTAAGAAGAGAGGTTGCCCGTCTGGCTATCCATCAGCTGGTAACTGACGGACGTATTCACCCGGCCCGCATCGAGGAGGTGGTGGCCAAGACAAGGAAACAGCTTGAGGAGGAAATTGCCGAGGTGGGCAAGCGCACTTACATCGATCTCGGTATCCACGGTCTCCATCCTGAGCTTGTACGTCTGGTGGGCAAGATGAAATACCGCTCGTCTTACGGACAGAACCTTCTGCAGCACTCACGCGAGACTGCCAACCTCTGCGCCGTAATGGCATCGGAGCTGGGTCTCACAAACTACGTGAAGGCGGCCAAGAGAGCAGGTCTGCTCCACGATATCGGTAAGGTGCCTGATGAGGAGCCGGAG
>JAZQPB010000052.1:0-6608 GCA_045628165.1 Bacteroidales bacterium
GGCCTCCTGATTGTTGTTGGCTGGAGCGGCCTGAGATACTCGGCGCACGCCGTACACCTCGTCGGCATACATGGCGGTGGTGGGGCTGGTGAGCACTATGCAGGAGCTCAGCAGAGAAGCCTGGAGCGCCAGTGCGCAGGCCCCGATTATCAATGAATTAATTTTTTTCATTTTTATGTCCTCCATTTATTAGTTTGTTTGCTATAATTGAGAAAAAAGATTTCCCAATATTAGTTATTTTGAATCACATTTTAAAATATTGTTGTCGAAATAAGTGTTAACTGAATAATAAAAAATGTTAAATGAGGAGACAGGTCATATCAGCTGATAGCGTTATTATTACCTGCGCTCCTCATTATCAATCTGTTACGGCAAAAACTTACTCAATAGCCTTCAGGCTCATATCGAGACTCTTGATCTGGTGGGTAAGCGCGCCTACCGAGATGTAATCCACACCGGTAAGTGCATAATCGCGCAAAGTATCGAGAGTGATGCCGCCCGACGACTCGGTCTCGTATTTGCCGCCTATCAGCTCCACAGCCTTTCTTGTCATCTCGAGGTCAAAGTTGTCGAGCATAATTCTGCGGATTCCGCCCGCCTCCATAGCCTCGCGGATCTCGTCGAGGTTGCGGGTCTCTATCTCGATATCGAGCTGCTTGCCCTTGGCCTTGCAGTAGTTCTGGGCGGCCTGGATAGCCTGCTTGATACCGCCGGCAAAATCCACGTGATTGTCCTTGATGAGAATCATGTCGAAGAGGCCGATACGGTGATTGACACCGCCGCCTATCTTCACGGCCTGCTTCTCGAGCAGACGGAGGCCCGGAGTAGTCTTTCTGGTATCGAGCACCTTGGTATGGAGGTCGGCAATCTTCTCGGCGTACACGTGGGTCTGTGTGGCCACGCCGCTCAACCTCTGCATGAAATTGAGCACGAGACGCTCTGCCTGGAGAATGGAGATTACATTGCCCTCCACTGTAAAGGCTATGTCGCCCTTCTTTACAGGTGTGCCGTTCTGGAGCATCACATTCACCTTTAGCTCAGGATCTACGGCCTTGAATATCTTGAGAGCCACATCTATACCGGCCAGAATGCCGTCCTGCTTGATGATAAGGCGTGCGGCGCCCTTCTCGTCGTGGGGGATTGTGGATAATGAGGTGTGGTCGCCGTCGCCGAGGTCCTCGGCAATGGCAATCTCAATAAGGTCGTCTACAAGACTTTCGAGATTTTTCATCTTTTATAATATTTTTAGTTAGCTGATAATAATTAATACTGCGCAAAGATAATGAATTTCAACAACAAAAAAGCCAGAATTTTAAAAAAATAAAATTCCGGCTCGCTAAAAAAAAGGTTTTCTCAAAATTCTAGTAGAAATACAGACCTGTGATTACGGTTTGATTGTTCACCGTGCGCAGGGCGTAGTCTACTGTATATTGTCTACCACTGGCAGTCGTAAGATTGCACGAGATATAGTTTCTGCTGAGCGAGCTCTCACAGACCTGAGGCTTGTTTTTGCGGAAAAACTCCTCCACCACCTTCTGAGCCTCCTGACTTGTGATGTTCACCTTCGAATTGTTGATGGCCACATCCACATTAGGTGCAAAGTAAGCCGAAATCTTGCTCACCTTTCCTTCCTGGATTGCCTCGTTGATGAGGTTCTTGATATGAGTGTCCTGCGAGGCACCCATGCAGAATGCTCCGATTATCAGTACGGCCAGCAGAGCTGCTATTATCGTGCGTTTCATAATACTCAAAAAATTAAATTTTTCAAAGCTGTTGATAGTTCGCACATACAATAGCAAAAAGCATACCAAAAACTATTTCACGGCAGTCTCCACCAATACATCCTCGGTGCGGTTGTAGAATTCCTCGAGCCTGGCATTAAACTTCTGACGCGGCAGGCTGCTCCATTCGCGCACATCAGCTGTAATATCGCTGAAAGTGATGGCAACCTTGCGCCTGGGCACACGCATAAAACCGAATGTGAGCACAAATTTGAGCGAGCGCCCCAGAAGCCCCATGAGACTGGGAGTGCGCTGCTTGCCGTAATTGCTCCACGCGCTGCCCCAGAGTCCGTGTATCTCCACTCCTATCACGCGTGTATGCTCCGGAAGCACCTGAGCCGCATTGTAGGCCATGCGGCGGTTGCCGATGGTCTCGCGTCCATCCATGGTGATATGTCCCGACGGGTAGAAGATAATATTGGCTCCGTTTTTCAGCTGATACTCCACTATCGAATCGAGACACTTAACCTGCTCAAGGCCGGCCCTTCCGCCCTGGGTGAGATCGGGAACCTGAACCGAATCGAACATCGACAGCACATAGGCAACCGGCGCGCTCTGGAAGAAACGGCTGTCCACCATGGGCTGAATCCTGTAATCGTAAAGCTCCGAAAACATGATAATGGGATCGAGCAATGCGCGGTGCATGGGCATCATCAGGAAATTCTCACCCTCCTCCACATCAAGCAGCTGCTTGTTCCTCATATCGATATCGTAATGGATGTGCAGCAGCCTGGAAACCAGGAAACAGAACGCACCCTTGTAGGTGAAGAGGAACACCAGCGACCATATCAGCATCACCAGACCGTCCACCAGGAAAACGCATCCCGACGCAAACCAGCGCGTAACAAGGATATTGGTGAGCGAGGCCAGGAAGATGAAGATAAACGAAACCAGATTGAAGTAGGCCAGTACGATATTCAGCTCCGACGAACGCGCCTTCCGCTGAATCTCGGCATCCAGCGGAATCTTGAACATACCGCCCAGAAAAGCCACCAATGCCATGATGACAGAAAAAACGTAAACTCCGCAGCCCATCCCGGCAAACGGCAGCGCATACGCCAGAATCATAAGCACGCTGATGGCAATGCCGAGAAAAGGAGTGCATCCCAGCAGATAATGTTTCTGATTTACATGACCGCCCACAAGACAGCCTGATGTAACACCCACAGCCATAATGGCCAGCAGAAATCCCGTATGCGAGGGCGACATTCCAAGCTCGGCCGGGCAATGCACTATCAGGATAATCTGCAGCGAGGCGCTCAGCCACCAGAACAGCGACAGAAACAGAATCACATTATTGAGGCCCTTGGTGCGCTTAACAATGCGGAACGTATCGCGGATAAAGACCACAGGATTGGCCGACGACTCCTCGTTGTAGGCCTGCTCGCTGGCGCGGATGCCGTAGCTGCTGCCAAGTCCCGCCACTGCCAACGCCATGAGCACCAGCGATATATACAGCAGATTGGGTTCCTCGGCCATCAGCGAGCCCACAAAAGTGCCCACCAGCATACCTATAAAGGAAAACGCCTCCATGCCGGCCATGCCCACCGAAATGCCCTCGGTGCCACCAATATCCTTGATGAGTCCGTACTTGGATGGCGAGAACAGCGCGCTCTGGAATCCCATTAGCAGACATCCTGTAATGGCCAGCGGAAGATTCTGGAAATAGAATCCGAGAATGGCCAGTATCATGATGGGAATCTCGCAAAGCTTGGCCACGCGCACCACCGACACCTTGCTGAAGAAATGCGGAATCTTGCCCGCCAGCGGAGAAAAAAACACATACGGCACCACCATCGAGGCCGCTATTATGTTCACTATCATCGATCTGGATTCCTCGCTCACCCATGTGGCGGCCACAAAACACACAAGGCTCTTCAGCACATTGTCGTTCATCACGCCAAACAGATTGGTGGAATACAGTGGAAAAAAACTACGGAATTTGTTCATAATTATTGATGTTGTGTTAGCTTATATATATAGTGTATCAGCTAATACAAAAATGAAAAAAATTGCGCAACATTTTCCGAAAAAAATGCCGCGCAATTCTTTATTGTGTGTTTATATCAGCTGATATCATATCAGCTGATATGCTAACTTAGTCCATCTGGTCCTTGCCGTGACAGTTCTTGTATTTCTTGCCCGATCCGCATGGACATGGATCGTTGCGGCCCACCTTCTTCTCCACTCTTATAGGCTGTGGCTTAGAAACAGGACGCTGCTGAGGCTGAGGCTGCTGAGGTTTTGGCTCGTCGGTAATCTTCTGAGCCTCCTCCTTGGTGGCCTTCATCTTCTCCTGCTCACGCTTGAGAGCCTGAGCGCGGGCCTCTGCCTGTGCCATGGCCTGAGCCATAGCCTGCTGCTGCTGACGCATCATCTCTGGATCGGGCTCAAACACCTGCGATCTTGTAAGGCAGGAGAGTATCATGCGGTTGTTGAGATCGAGCATCTTGCCGAAGAGCTTGCTCGACTCCTGCTTGTAGATTACGAGCGGATCCTTCTGCTCGTAGCTTGCAGTGGCCGAAGCCTGCTTCAGGTCGTCGAGGTCGCGGAGATGCTGTTTCCAGTTCTCATCTATGGTGGTGAGCATTATAATCTTCTGGAACTCCTTGGTAACCTCGCGAGCACCGTTCTCGAAAGCCTTCTTGATATTGGCGCGTACACGGAAGCCTCTGCGTCCGTCGGTGATGGGCACCATGATGTATTCGTACTGCTCGCCGGCGTTCTCCACCACTTCCTTGATTCTTGGGAGAACCTTGTCGCGGATCTGGGTCATGCGCTGGCCGATGTGCTTTTCAGCCGCATCGAAGAGTATATCGCCTATCTCCTTCTCGGTGAGCTTCTTGAAGTCCGGCTCCGAAATTGGATTGGTCATGCCGAATACCTTGGCTATCTCCATAGAGAAAGCGTTGTAGTTTTCGGTGCCGAAGAACTCTGCCACGAGAGCGTTGCAGACATCATCCATCATGTTGATGATCTCGATGCCGAGGCCCTCGCCGAAGAGAGCGTTGCGGCGCAGACGGTAGATTACCTCGCGCTGCTTGTTCATTACGTCGTCGTATTCGAGAAGGCGCTTGCGGATACCGAAGTTGTTTTCCTCCACCTTCTTCTGGGCGCGCTCGATGGCGTTGGTTACAAGGCTGTGCTGGATAACCTCGCCCTCGCCGAGTCCCATGCGGTCCATGAGAGTAGCAATACGGTCGCTGCCGAACAGACGCATGAGGTTGTCCTGGAGCGAAACGAAGAACTGAGAGGAGCCCGGGTCACCCTGACGGCCTGCACGTCCACGCAGCTGACGGTCTACACGGCGGCTCTCGTGGCGCTCGGTACCTATGATGGCAAGACCGCCTGCATCCTTAACCTCCTGGCTCAGCTTGATATCGGTACCACGGCCGGCCATGTTGGTGGCTATGGTGATGGTACCGCTCTGACCTGCCACAGCAACGATCTCGGCCTCGCGGGCGTGCTGCTTGGCGTTCAACACATTGTGAGGAAGCTTGCGGTATGTGAGCATCTTGCTCAGGAGCTCGGAGATTTCTACCGATGTGGTACCCACGAGCACTGGACGGCCCTCGCCGTGGAGTCTCGAGATCTCCTCGATTACGGCCTCGTACTTCTCCTTCTTGGTCTTGTATACAAGGTCGTTCATGTCCTGACGGATAACTGGACGGTTGGTAGGTATCACCACAACATCCAGCTTGTATATCTCCCAAAGCTCGCCAGCCTCGGTCTCGGCTGTACCGGTCATACCGGCAATCTTCTCGTACATACGGAAGTAGTTCTGGAGAGTGATGGTGGCCATGGTCTGTGTAGCGGCTTCCACCTTTACACCTTCCTTGGCCTCGATGGCCTGGTGGAGACCGTCGGAATAGCGGCGGCCATCAAGAATACGGCCTGTCTGCTCGTCCACAATCTTTACCTTGTTGTCCATTACCACGTACTCCTGGTCGCGCTCAAACATTGTGTAAGCCTTCAGGAGCTGGTTGATGGTATGTATGCGCTCGCTCTTAACGGCGAAATCCGCCATTACCTGGTCGCGCTTGGCCACCTTCTCCTCGGCAGAGATGTCGGAATTCTCTATTTCAGCCACAACGCTTCCCACATCAGGCATTACAAAGAAAGTAGGATCGTCGCTGTTGCCGGTAATGAGGTCGATACCCTTTTCGGTGAGGTCCACAGAGTTCTGCTTCTCCTCTATCACGAAATAGAGCTCGTCGGTAATCTCGTGCATGCGCTTGTTGTTCTCGGCCATGTAGATGCCCTCGGTGTTGTTAAGGAGCACCTTGTTGCCCTCCTCGCTCAGGAACTTGATGATGGCATTGTTTTTAGGGAGACCCTTCCAGGCCTTCAGCAATGCCACACCGCCCTTCTCGCGGTCGCCGTTCTTTATGTAGTTTTTGGCATCTATGAGCAGACGGTTGACAAGCTGTTTCTGATGGTCCACAAGCATCTGCACCTTGGGCTTCAGGCTCATGAACATCATCATATCGTCGCCGGCGTGAGGCACGGGACCGCTTATGATGAGAGGAGTACGGGCATCGTCGATGAGCACCGAATCCACCTCGTCCACAATGGCGAATACGTGCTTGCGCTGCACAAGCTCCGATGGATTTAGCACCATGTTATCGCGGAGGTAGTCGAAACCGAACTCGTTGTTGGTACCGAAAGTGATATCGGCGTTGTATGCGGCCCTTCTCTGAGGCGAGCTTGGCTGATGGCGGTCGATGCAGTCCACAGTAAGACCGTGGAACTGATAGAGCATACCCATCCAGTCGGCATCACGCTTGGCCAGATAGTCGTTTACTGTTACCACATGAACGCCACGGC
>JAZQPB010000053.1:0-2922 GCA_045628165.1 Bacteroidales bacterium
CCGCGCCGGCAAAATAGAGCTTGCCTCCGTCATTGCTGAAGGCGCATAGTGTCATGTTCATGCCGTCGTTTACGTTGCTGCTGGAGCCCGAGCTCAGCGCCTTGGTAACATTGTCGCGCATCGACGATAATATAGCCGTCAGCTGCAATTCACTGTCAGAATAGTGGATGGACAGCTGCTCGTTGAGCAGGGCAATGCCGAGCATGGATAGAAAACCGCCCGGAATACCGCAGCCGGCGCAGTCGCCCAGGGCAAAGATCCTGAAATGCTCCAGCTTGTATACCTTGTAGAGGTCGCCGCTCACTATGCTGTGGGTCTTGGTGAAGATAAAAGCCTCGGGAAATACATCGGCGAGGGCCTTCTGCTGGGTGAATACTGCTGTCTGTATCCGCTGCGCCTGCCTGATGCTGGCGCGTTGCTCCTCCACCATCAGGGCCTTCTGCTCCTGGTGATGCCTGATGGTCTCCAGCTTGTAGCGCTCGTCTTCCTGAGCCTCGGCGAGCTTCTGGTTCAGGTATCCCATCTTAGAATTGTGCATGTATATCTCGGCGTCCATCTTCTTGTTCATATTGCTGGTGAATATCGCGTAGAAGATACCACCTGCTACAGCTAATATCAAAAATATTATTGTTGCCATTTCTTCGTGGTCTTTTTTTTATTGAATCCTAATTCCTATAAGTGTCTGGTCGTCCACCTGGTCGTAGCCTCGCTTCCAGTTGTCCACCACCTTGGCTATCTCTGTTCTCTGGGTCTCTATCGGCTTCTGACAGTGCTCCTGCAGGAGCTTGGCGAGCCTCTTGGTGAGAAACTTGCAGTCGTCGGGGCCGCCTATCTGGTCCTGGATGCCGTCGCTGCAGAGGTATACCATGTCGCCGGGCATCAGGTTCAGGGTCTTGGTGGCGAAAGGCTGGTCCTGGTTGGGATGCCGGCCTATTGGCATACGGTCGCCCTTCAGCTTCTCTATCTCGCCGTCGCGGCTCAGGTATATGTTGTGGTCGGCCAGCGAGAATGTCATGCTCTTCATGTCGCGGCGGAATGCCACCATGGTCATGTCCATGCCGTCGTTTACGCCCATCGAGTCGTCACCCTCGGTCTCTATAGCCTCGGCCAGCGATGAGATTACGAAGTCCCTCATCTTGCCGAGTATCTCGCCCGTGGGTATGGTATCGGCGTTGTGGTACTGCGGCAGGATCTGCTTGAGGCCGGCCATGCCGAGCATCGAGAGGAATCCTCCCGGCACTCCGTGGCCCGTGCAGTCGGCCACCACCATTATTATGTGGTTCCTGAGCTCCTCCATCAGGTAATAATCTCCGCTCACCACGTCCTTGGGCTCAAAATACACGAAACTCTCCGGGAATATCCCCTTGATCTTTCTCGGGCTGGGTATCAGCGATCTCTGTATGCCCTCGGCATACTTGATGTTTATCCTTATGGTGGCGGCCTCTTTCTCTATGGCCTCCTGCTCCTGGCGGATGTTTGCGCCGTGGCCGCTGGTGCGCTCCGCTGTCTGCTCTATCTCCTTCTCTATGGCCGATTCCTGGTTCTGCCATATCAGCTTGCGCTTGCGGAGGTCTTCCTGCTGCTCCATGCACGATTTTACGAGCCATGTGCCGCCGGCTATTGCGAGTATTAGTAGTAATAACATTTCTGCGTGATATTTTGTGGTTTTTCTGTTATTGGTATTCGCAAAAATTTTGCCATATTTGCGCCGTATTTTTATTTTGGGAATATATGGAAATAAGTATCTGTGTGCTGGTGGGGCTTCTGTCGCTGGCCGGCTCTTTCATACAGAGGGTGTGCGGTTTCGGCTTCGGCATTTTCATCATGACCATGCTCCCTTACCTGATGCCGAGCTATCAGGAGGCCACGGCTCTCAGCGGTCTGCTCAGCCTGATGCAGAGCGGTGTGGTGCTGTGCACTATGTGGAGGCATCTCAGCTGGCGGAATCTTGTTGTTATATTCCTGTCGTTCTGTGTGTTCTCGTATATGGCCATCAGGCTGGTGAGTGTGGCAGCTAATGGCGAACTGAGGCTGATACTCGGCTGCGTGCTCATACTTCTGGGCCTGTATTTCCTGGTTTTCAGCCAGAGGGTCAGGGTAAAGCCCTCGGCCGGGTGGCAGATTTCGCTGGGCGCGCTCTCAGGCACCATGGGCGGACTTTTCGGAATGCACGGCCCGGCGGCGGTGGTGTATTTCCTGAACAGCGAGAAAACCAAGGAGGGATATCTCGCCATCTGTCAGGCTTATTTTGTTGTCACTAATATATATATGTCGGTGTTCCGCGCCGGCAGCGGTTTCATGACTCCGGCGGTGGGAGCGGGGGTGCTGGTGTCGCTTGTGGGCATCGGGCTGGGCGTGTGGATGGGATCGAGGGTGTTCTCGAGGATCAACCAGCTTACCCTCAAGAGGATTATATATTTCTACATGATGGCGGCGGGTGTCCTGGCCATAGTATTGTAATTTTTTTTTGCCATTAGCTGAAATCTTTCTATCTTTGGGCTCAATTTTTTTACCAATTTATTCACTAAAAACTTATAACAGCATGAAACGATTGTTTATGGCATCCGTGATGGCTATGGTCATGGTGAGCGGATGCGGCAAGGACGATGATCCTATTATCTATGATACTCCAGTGGAAGAGGAGCAGAAACCCGTGGAGTACAAGCTGCCCGACAGCTATTACAAGTATGTGCCGGCGCCCAAGGGCTACGACCAGGTAAAGAGCGTTGCGCACGGCACTTATCAGGAGATTACCTACAATTCTAAGGTTTCGGGCACCAACAAGAAGGCTTTTGTATATCTGCCGCCCAGCTACAACGATTCCAAGAAGTATCCTGTGCTGTATCTGCTGCACGGCATTGGCGGCGATCCCGGCGAATGGCGCTACGGCGGCACTCCCGAGCGCATTCTCGATAATCTGAT
>JAZQPB010000054.1:0-15895 GCA_045628165.1 Bacteroidales bacterium
GGACAAGACTTGAACTTGCACCCAATAAAACTCGGATATGCCCCTCAAACATACGCGTCTACCAATTCCGCCACCAGCGCATTATTTTCAATATGTCTGCCTTATTTCTAAGACGATGCAAAAGTAGATACAAATTATCAAACCGCAAAATCTTATTGCTACTTTTTTTCTAAAAAATCACAACAATCAGATGTTGCGGTATTTACATATTTATTTTTTCAGCTGATATGATTAAATATGATATTCCTCTATTACCTTTATCAGATACTGACCATATTGATTCTTGAGCATCGGCTGAGCCAGCTCACGCATCTTGTCGGCATCTATCCAACCGCGGCGGTAAGCAATATCCTCCAGACAGGCTATTTTGAGGCCCTGACGCTTTTCCAAAACCTCAATGTATGTGCTGGCCTCCGACAGCGAATCATGTGTTCCGGTGTCAAGCCAGGCAAAACCGCGCTGAAGTGTTCTCACCTTCAGCTCGCCGTCATTCAGAAAACGCTGATTTACAGTGGTTATCTCATATTCGCCACGCGCCGAGGGTTGTATTTCCGACGCGATTTTTACAACCTTGTTGGGATAAAAATACAATCCCACAACGGCATAATTTGATTTCGGCTTGGATGGCTTCTCCTCTATCGACAGACAATTGCCATCGGCATCAAACTCAGCCACGCCGTATCGCTCCGGATCCGAAACCCAGTAGCCGAAAACAGTAGCCTTGGAATCCTCCTCAGCTGTGCGGACAGCCTCCTTCAACATTCCCGAAAATCCTGCGCCGTGAAAAATATTATCGCCCAAAACAAGGCAAACGCTGTCGCCGCCTATAAAATCGCGGCCAATGGTGAAAGCCTGCGCAAGTCCGTCGGGCGAAGGCTGTTCGGCGTAGCTGAAAGACACGCCATAATCGCTGCCATCGCCGAGCAGACGCTTGAAACCCGGCAAATCCACGGGAGTTGATATCACGAGAATCTCGCGGATACCGGCCAGCATCAGCACGCTGATGGGATAATATATCATGGGCTTGTCGTAGATTGGCATCAGCTGCTTGCTGATACCCTTGGTGATCGGGTAAAGCCTGGTGCCCGAACCACCTGCCAATACGATTCCTTTCATGAGTGCAAATTTATGAAAAATGGAGCCTGAAGCAGGCTTCAGACTCCATTTTATGATTTATAAAACTGTCATCGTTTACTTGTTGGCCTCGATGGTAACAGAGAACTCGATACGACGGTTCTTCTTTCTGTTTTCCTCGCTTGTGTTTGGTACAAGAGGATCGAGGTAAGCCTTCGATTCGGTTGTAATTCTGTTTTCAGGAACACCGCGGTCGGTCATCTCCTTCTTGCAAGCGTCGGCACGTCTCTGACCCACAATCTTGTTCTGCTGGAGTGTACCGATGTTACATGTATGACCCACAATGTGAAGCACAATCTCAGGGTATTCCTTCATGTAAATTGCCAGCTGATCAAACATATCCTTCTGAACAGGTGATGCGTTGATGTGGGCATCGTTGAATGCGAAGTTGATAGCAACCTTGTTGAACTTCTTGAGCTCATCCACAAGTACCTGACCAGCAGTGCGTCTGTCGCGGTCGGTGCGTCCGGTAGTGCCGTTGCCGTTGTCACCGTTGTTGCCGTCGCCATTATCACCGGTATCAACATTGTCATCGTCGCCATTATCGTTAGGATCAGGAATGTTCTTGTCGATTCCAGTGGTATCAGTAACAGTAATATCAGTAGAATCTGTAACAGGAGGAACATTGTTTTGGCGGTCGTCGTCGCCGTTATCAGTCTTGGACCTTACGAATGGATCCTTGCCGAGACGGTAGCGGATACCAGCCATCAAACCTACTGCCATAGGATGCGATTTCTCTATATTTGCCGATGCGAGAACACCGTTGTATTCAGCATTCTTGTAAGCCGCAGCCGCCATGCAGTCGGGATTGTAAACAAGGCTACCTACCGACTCTTTCTGATAATTGAGTCCGTATGAGAAGTAAATTCCCAAATCAAGCTCAAGCTTATGAGTCAGCTGATAGAGAAGATTACCCTCAGCGAAAAGGCCCAGGCAAGATTTCTTCTCGTATTCGCCCTTGAAATTATCAGCTGTATAGAAATTATGCTGGTCCATGCCGAAAAGCTCTACATTATAGACCTGGTAATAACCGCGGGTCTCAAGCGAACCATCATCGGTAGAATACTTGTTGGATAATTCCTGAAGCTGATAGAACATACCCAGACCGCCTACAGCCTTCCATCTATTGCCGAGCTGAGTCTGATAATAAACTCCGAGCGGAATATTGAATGCAGTCTGTTTCTGCTTCTCCCTCAATCCATTAAAGTATGTGCGATGCAGATACTTGTCGCCATCCTCATCCACAGCATCCGGAATCTCCTGAATATAATCGAGAGTAGCTGAAGTTGAGAAAGTCTTGAAATTGAGCTCAGTACCTATTCCCCAATGTCTGTTGAAGAAAAAGCGGTAACCGCCACGGGCCATAAAACCGTATCCCGGCTTCTTGGAACCCATATCATCCATATCGTAAGTGAGGAAATGCAAACCTCCACCTATATCAAAAACCAGATAGTGAGCAGGACGATTGCGGATAGAATCAATTTCGGTCTGAGTAAAATCACCGAAAAAATTGTCCTTTTCGCCGGACTTCTGCTCCTGCGCCTTTACGGTATATGCCGACAATAAAATCAGCAACGAAAATATCAACTTTTTCATAATTCACTAATCTCTAACAATTAATTTGAATGAAAGTTTCTTGTCACCAAATACCACATTTCCAGTATAGCTGTCGGCAGGGAGATTTACAAAGTTCTTGACCTCAACATTTGTAATTCTCTGAACCATAACACCGAGAGAACTGTAGATAACTATCTCAGCATTAGAGAAATCCTCGTCCTCAAAATCGCTGAGGTCGATAGTTACAGTCTCCATGCGGTAAGCAGGATTTGGATATACATTTACAGTCTGAACCGCCTTCTTGCTGCCAGCCGGACGGTGGTCGAAGAATGCTGGACAAACCTTAATTTTCTGATTGTCGACAGTAGTAACATAAGCACCATACCAGCCGTAGAGATATGGCTTGTCGTTGAAGAACTGTTTTGTTTCTTCAGCTAATGGCGTGTTGTCCTTGTACCACTCGTAACCCACAAACTTGAAGCTTGAATTGTCGATAAGAACAACATCCTGGAACTTGTCGTGAATCAAGCTCGAAGTGTAGTTGGTAAGGAAGTCGAGAGTAGTCTCGCCCTCAGCCTGAACATCATTACCCACTGAGTAAGAGAATCTTACACGGGCAGAGTGACTGCCGTACGAAAGACCGTCTGGCATTGGCACAATTACATGCTGATTGCTGTTGCTGGTGGCAAAAGCATTGTCGAGATCCTGGAAACCGAGAGTAATATCCTCAGCGGCAAAAGTAATTGTGTAGCTGAGAACAGGACTTCCCGGACACTTGTAGTCAAATGAAACTGACATCTTGTCGCCTGCACAGTACCCCTCTGGATCTACAGCAGTCTTGATATCAATGTTTGCCTTGGTGATTACACCATCATTGTAGTTGATATTAGCTGGAGCATAGTAACGAGACTGCCAGTCAGAACCTGAAAGAACAAATTCTGCCGAAATTGTCTTGCCGGTTCCTACATTAGGATTATCGAACTGAACGATAGCATTGTCGCAGATAAGATTAACACCCGAACCTGCACCAAGCTTGTCCTCAGCCACAACGTTGGTCAACATTGGGATGTCCCAAGATGTAGGCTGTACAGTTCCATCCCATACTTTTGAGTGTGGGAAATTGAGAGGCGTTGTTCCGAGATGACGCTTCTGAATGTAAATCTTAGTCTTCACAGAATGAAGCATAAAATCATTCTGGAATATCTGGAACACGCAGTAATAAGGCTCATCCTGAGGAACGAGCATTTCGCCGCGACGGTCGATATCATTTATCATACACTTCACAGTAAGAGGTGCCTGGAAACTGCGATCGATAAGTTTCTCAGTAAGAACAGATTGAGGTCCATATACACGAGTCCAAATCTCGTAACCGTCACCATCTGTGTTACCGTTGGGCACACCTGGATAAGTTGGATCGTTTGGATCCACCTTGCCGCCATCATCCGGATCACCAGGATTTGTTCCAGGATTGTTTGGATCGTTGGGATCTGATGGATTATTTGGATCATCAGGATCATCTGGCTTTTCCGGATCAGGCATCTTGAATATGTTGATGTCGGAAGTTACCTCGATACGTTTTGGCCACAAGGTATAATTGAAAGCGTCTTCGCCGTCGAGGTTGTAACGTACAGAAATTGGATAATCCTTGCCGGCTGTAGCAACAGGATATGCAGTCTGCGACTTATCTACAACAAGAGAAACCTTGTCGCCAGCGAGCACACCGTCACCAAGGACTGGCTCACTTGAATACTGATTGTCATATACTACAGTAGTACCATCCTCATAACGGCTGTCAATTACGAGGTCACCTACAAGACCGAGTCTCTTTGGATTAACGGTAACATCCACATACTCAGTGATAAAGCCCTTATAGTTTGGACTTGTTGGGATAAACTTTGCCTTAATCTGATACTCACCAACAGTAAGCATCTTTTCAGTTACAATATCAGTAGCACCGTTTCTGATATCGTAAGACAGAATTCCCTCTATGCCATCAGGAGTAAGTACAGCGGCAATGTCCTTGCCGAGTACAGACTCACCGTAAGTTACAACAGCTGGAAGGAATTCAAGACTGATAGGCAGCGGAGTAATTACACCAAGCTCATCACCATCTGTCTTGTAAACATGGTTGATGTATTCCTTTGGAACTACATACTTAACGGCATCCTTACCAGAAATAGAAACTGTGTAAGTGATTACCTTGTGAATGCCAGCCTCGGGAGTATCGTACTTAGCCACTACGGAAAGCTCAACATCATCGTTGCCGATGTTGGTGAGAACCAATCCGTTGGAAATTACATGAGCTGAATCGGAACCATCGTAAACCTTCTCGGTCTGAACCTTGAGGTCACCTGCTATTACTACAGGATTAGGACCAATCTCAATCTCGATAGTCTTGCGAGAAGAAATCATGTAGTTGTTTCTATCGATAGCCTCACAAGTAATAGTGTGCTTTCCAGGATTTGGAACAAAGTTAACTGGAAGAGGCTCTGTTGGATACTCATAATCATCCATGTAGTAGTAGTAAACAATCTTTGACTTGGGAGACTGATCGTTTTCTGCCACCATCTTGATTTCTGTACCAATGCGTGAACCGTATGGGAAGATGCCATCGTCCTGACGATTCAAGTGACGCTCAATGAGTTTGATCTTCAACTTGGCAACTTCGATAATAATAGAAGCTGAGGCATCAACAAAATTCTGAGCAAGTCCATCGTTGATACCCTTGTAAGTAGCCTTGATGTTGTAAACGCCAGTTGTAAGAATGTTATCAGCTGGAATGTTTCCAATCAAATCCTCATAAACAGGACCAGAGAAATTGTTGAACATCGAGGTGAAGTCACCCATTTCGAGATTGGCAACAATGTCGGTCTTGAATAAAGTACCATCACCAACGGCTGGATCTATCTTGAGTGTATCAGCTGTAACCTCCTGACCCTCATACTTCCAAACTACTGAAGGCTGGATTGGATGAATGTATCCGTTGTCGTCGATGTCGCTTGTTTTTGACAAAACATAGTTCTTAAGAACATCCTGATTTCCTTCGAGTGTATAAGACAAGGATATAGGTTCGTTTCCAGAATTGAAATCTGCGTAGGATATCGAGTAATCTAAGATAAGCTCTTCAGCGTCCTCAGGGAGCAAACCTATCAGCTCCGAAGATACAACCTTAACCTTGGTATTACCATCATAATACTTCTCACGCTCGTAAGATACAACTGGCTGAAGCTCTAACGGTGTGATAATCACCTTGATAGAAGCCATGTTGTCGATCTCGGGATCGGTGCTTGGGTATGTTGCACGGAAGTTGTAAGTGCCAACTGGCAAAACTGTTCCGTCTACATATTTCTTGTAAGGACCGTTGGCAACAGAATATTCGTAAGTAGGAAGAAAATCGAGAACGTATGGTTTCTCTGCAAACTTAGGATCCCACTCCGAACAGAGGTCGTAGTTTTCACGAATATCGCCGAGAGGTCTTACTGTTCCGATTGTAGAACCGTAAGGCATTGTAACAGTCTCGTCGTACTGGTCGTAGTAAACATCATCATGATAATTCCAAACAATATCATAGAATGAGTGGCCCGGAGTTCCGAACAAAGGATCCACGATAAGACCCTTGGCATCGTAATTCTCCTTGGCGTAATAATTTTCTGCAATACGTGTGCCGTGGTCGAGAGTCCACCACATATATACAGAATGTCTGCCGAGCTCAGGCGAATCGAACTTGGAACCAAGTGGATCTTCGGTAATATCTACAAAACCATTAACAAGGAAAATTGTACTATCCTCATCGTAACGGTAATCGATGCCGTAAGCATTATCGGGACGTACATCCGAAGGACGAACGGAAACATTGCCGTCGTAGATTTTCATAATCCTGCCTCTGTACTTTACAGTAAGCTTTACAGGATTTACGTTGATAACAGACTCATCGAAACCAGTTATGGTTGTGGTAGTGTTGTCATCGTTCAGGATATTATTCTGAACTGCAAAGTTGGTCTGGTCACCAGTCTTGAAACATGCTGTAATCTTGTGAGTTACGGCGTCGAGATGAAGGGGCTTGGCTCCAGTATTGTAATAGCCATCAGCTACCGGGCCCACGAGTGGAGACACAGTATTAGATTTGAGGTACCAGCGACTGCCGGCCTCAGCTTCCACATCGAATGGAACTTTTGTGTCTGGATTTTCAGCCAAGACGAAATATGGTTTCAGATCATCCTCCCACAGATTGGCTGTACCGTATTCCTTATCGGCGCTGTTGAGTTTAACCAAAATAGGAAGAGGTAATATTCTGCCGGGATAATTTGGAATGTCGTTTATCTTGTAGTTCTTGGCCTTTGGACCATCGAGAGTGAATTTCAGCTTGATAGCCTGATTTGGCGTAAATGCGTCAGCACCAACATATTGCGCATCTATATTCGAAATGTAGACATCGCTGAGATTGTCTCTTCTGCCGTCTACCACTGCAAAGCCCGAGAGAACGTCAAGGTCATTAGCCGCATTGATATCAAGGCCGAGCACAGTTGTGGTGGAATCGTAATACTTGTCGCTGGTAACAAAAGGACCAGGAACTCTAACCTTGAGGGCACGCTTATGGACAATGATATCAGCTGCTACAGCCGAACTGTCCTCGCCGAAGTTGTGGTTGATGGCGGTGAAGTAGGCCTTGAACTTGTAGACACCTGAATCGAGCATCTGTCCATGCTGATACCATGTGGAATCGAGAATGTTGAAATATTTCCAAGTACCGGGCAATACGGAATTGTCCTGAGTCTGGGCCTTGAAGGCGATATCGTAGCCAAGCTGCGACTCGCCGTAAGTATACTCCGATGTAGGAGGAGGAACAATCTTCAGTTTGTTCTGATTTACAATGAGTTTGCGTACATCCACCACAGGATCGAACGACTCAAGATGAGAAACCGGATTGAAAACAGCCTTTACAGTATAGAGACCTACAGGAATCATGTAAGGGTCGTCGCTGGCTGTAATGGTGACAACCGAGCCAGTCTCAACATTTGTGATCTCGAAATACGGGAAAGCATAGTAACTGGCGTATCCGGTTACATTGTCGATCTGGGCATAGAGAGTACCGCCGGTACCCACCGTCTTGCCGTAATACATTGTAAGTGTCTCGTTTGGACGCTTGTTCTTGCCCTCAAGACGCCAGTAAATATTCTCGGACATCTCGGTATTCTTGAGGATATAACCTTTCCTGTTGGGAAGATTGAACTCGTAACCATTTACGTTGTTGCCGCTTACGATAATATTTGTGAAATAGATTGTCTTAATCTGCTCGTTGTCGGCATCGGGATTCGAATACTCGGCATCAAACTCCACCTTGATATTGTCGTCCTTGAGCGCGCCCTCGAGATTCTCGTTAGCGTACTGGAGATCCACATTTACGGCAACTGTGCCGTCCCAGTCCTTGTTTGGCTCAAAATAACCGTCGCCCTTTATGGAAAGCACGCGCTTGTTGAGGTGCACCTTGAAACCGCCATCAGCTGGATACTCGTTGCCCTCGGTATCCTTCAGGCGGATTATCATGCTGAGACCGGGCTCAAACTTGATAGGATCGTCGAGAGCATACATGCCCTTGGGCTCGTTGCCTGCGGTGTAGAGCATAAGAATGAAGTCCTCGGGAGCAAGGTTTGCGCCGTTGCTCTTGCCGGAAACGTCGAATCTGTCCAAAAACGAATCACCAAAGGTAAACTCCACGGTGCTCGATGATGATATCTCGGCATCGGTGGTCTTATCTTTGATAACACATTCGGTCTGAGCTAAAACACTGTTGCTGAGCATTATAGCCAACAACAATGCAACCAATCTCATTAGTTTCATATATTATAGAGTTAATGATTTACAATACATAAATTCACAACCAAAATTATAAAATTTTATTTAAAAATCAAAATTTCAGATAAGATTTAAAATATTTTTTTTCGTCCGAGAGGTCGAGCCCGGGAATGCGATCTTCCAGATCGAAAGCAAGACTCAGATTTTTCTGGCAAAATGTCTGAGTTGCAAGCGATTCGGGATTCTGAATCCTATGATGCACCGAATTCATGAATTTTTCTACAGCTGATACGTTCCTCATTACAGCATCGCTGAAATAGGTTTCCTGAATCCGCTGCCATATAATTTTCTCAGCTAATGGCGAGGGATGCACCATGTCGTCGGCATAGAAACGGTAATCGCGGAGCTCGTCCTCAAGTATCTCATAACTTGGGAAATACTCGCAGCTCGTATCAGCTGCCAAAACCTTCTCGATGCCGAGAAAAAGCGAGCTCTTGCTGATGCGGTTGCCGTGGGCGCCGTCCTTAATGTGCCGTATCGGGCTCACAGTGAACACTATACGTATTCCGGGGTTGTAGTTTTTTGCAGCTGATACGATACTCATGAGCGCCTCCGCAATCTCTTCTACCGACACAAGACGGCGCACAAAGGTTTCCGCCGGCATCTTGTGACAGTTGGATACAGAAATTTTGCTATCAGCTGATAGAAAATATACGAAAGCGGTGCCGAGGGTCACAAAGAGTACATCGCAACTCCTCAGAAACTGGCGCGCGGTTTCCATGCTCTGATTGGCAACTTCCACAGCCTCAGATATTTGGCTTCGAGAAAACGAGCCGTGGAAGTCATAGCAGCTGAAAAGCTCTCCATGATGGAAAAAATCGGAACCGGAATATATCTTACACGCCATCAGCTGGCTAAACAACCTGCTGAGCGACAATGGGTTGTATATGATTCCAGATGGATTGACAAGACAATGGAACTTGGCATTTTGAAAAAAACGGCTGATATTTTCGGCGAAACACGAGCCCACAAACATGATGCGCGACTGGTGGCTGATGCCGAGATTTGTGGCCGGATTGGCGACTGGCGTAACGAGCTGCATATATATAATAAGGTGTGGTTATTGAGGTTTGATGCCAAACTGACTGTAAATATTTTTCTGAAGGTCGTGAAGATCCATCTTGTCGGGTACAATCTTGTAGGCAAAAGTAGGGCAAATAAAAAGATAAACCGGGAGTTTGCCGGTAAAACCAAACTGATCGAGCAATGGCTTGGCGTCGTTGTCGTGGATGGCCCAAAAATCCACTACGCCATCGTACATCTCGGCGGCCTGATTGATAACCTTGGCCTGCTTGCGGCAATGCTTCACCTCGTCGGAATAGATGAAAACCACGGAGGGATTTTCGCCGTGGTACTCGAAATACGACTTGTTTTCCACACGGATATCGCACTGGTCGAGAAACTCGGAGGCGGTGCTCATGTGGACGCAGCTATGAAATGGGATTCCACAACTGCCTAAAAACATAGGCAACATTATGGCTGCCAGATATTTATGTTTCATAATTTTATAGATAAAATAGTAAACTGATTGGCAAAAATAACAAAAAAGGCGCATTTTACAATAAAAAATGCGCCCAAAAACAAATAAAAATAATTATGGAGAAAATTAAAAATTATTTTCCAGAGAATTTCATGATCTCGAAGTCAGCTGATGGCTTGAGAACGTCGTTTACCTTGACAGCAGGCAACTCTGGAAGTGTAACTGCTGTTTTGGCTACGATGGTCTCAGCATTCTCGCCGATAGCAAGGACAATCTCGCCGGATGGAACAATCCATGAAGAGTTAGCCTCGTCGAAATAAGCGAACTCATTGACAGGAACGGTCATTGTAAGTTTCTGCTTGTCGCCAGGAGCAAGTTCAGAAGTCTTGGCAAACGACTTGAGCTCCAACGCTGGTCGGCCGGGAACATTGATGGCGGCATAGAGCTGGGCCACCTGCTTGCCATTTACAAGACCTGTATTAGCTACATCCACTGTCACCTTAACCACATCGCCAGAAAGCTCTGCGGTCATATTGTCCATCTTGAATGTGGTGTAAGAAAGACCGTAGCCGAATGGGAAGGCTGTCTTCTTGCCGAAAGTATTGTAATATCTGTATCCCACGAAGATATCCTCGGTGTAATATGTGTAGTCAACATTCTGACGCTCAACGTGATTCTCCTCCTCCACACCGAAAAGTGTATTAGGAGTAGCCTGGATATCGTAAGGGAAATCCTTGGCGCCGGGTACATCGAAGTAGTCGATCGGGAAGCTCATTGGCAGACGGCCTGATGGATTAACCTTGCCGGTGAGGATATCAACAACAGCGTTTCCGCCCTCCTGACCGCCCATCCATGGACAGAGAATTGCGTCCGGAATATCGCGCCAAGATGCGGTCTCCATTACGCCGACGGTATTAAGGATCACAACAACCTTCTTGCCCTTGGCCTTGAAAACCTTGGCAACGTTGTTCAAGAGAGATTTCTCATTATCAGAGAGATAGAAGTTGGCAATGCGGCGGTCCTGGAATTCGCCCGATACGCGGCCAAATGTGATAACAGCCAATTCGTTGGAAGCCTCAGCCTTCTTGATATCCTCGATGGAGAACTGCGGATTCTCGCTCACAAAACGGAAAACCATTGAATCCTTCTTGCCGAACTCTTCTTTCTGATCGGCTATAATCTTGGTATACAATGTGTTGAGATTCTCATCAACATTGAAACCAGCATTCTTGAAACCATCGTAGAGCGAAACTGTGTATTCCTCGTTGACATCGCCCGAGCCTACGCCGCCCGAGATGTAATCGTATGAAGTAACGCCGAAGAGCGCAACATTCTTGACCTTTTCGGTGGAAACAGGAAGCGCATGATTCTGATTGGTAAGGAGAACCGAACCCTCAGCGGCGGCCTGACGTGTAATTGCCGCGTGAGCCTTCAGGTCTGGCTTGTTGCTGCCTTGGTAGCCCTTGAATCTTGGGGTCTTCATTATGAGCTCGAGCATGCGCTTTACATTGGCATCCACGGCCTTCACATCAATAGAGCCATTGTTGAGAGCGTTGAGGAGTTCCTCGGTCTGACGGTCAACGCCTGGCATCAGAAGATCGTTTCCGCTCTCCACCTGAGCCACGGTATTGCTTCCGGCAAACCAGTCGGTCATCACGAGACCCTTGTAGCCCCACTCGTCACGCAGGATTGTCTGGTTAAGTTCTTTGCTCTCAGATGTATAAGTACCGTTAAGATAATTGTACGAAGTCATCACGGTCCAGGGATCAGACTCCTTGATGGCAATCTCGAACTGCTTCAGATAAATCTCACGCAATGCACGCTGAGAAACACGGCTGTCGCCCTTGGTACGCAGAGTTTCCTGGTTATTAGCTGCAAAATGCTTGATAGAAGTACCTACATTCTTGCTCTGGATACCTTTTATAATAGACGCGGCGGTAACACCTGCGAGAACAGGATCCTCGGAATAATACTCGTAGTTGCGTCCGCAGAGAGGATTTCGGTGAATATTGACACCGGGACCGAGAATCACATCCACACCGTATTCCAGGACCTCCTCTCCCATCGACTGGCCCACCTGCTCCACGAGCTCAGGATTCCAGGTAGACGAAAGCGCGGTGGCTATCGGGAAAGCGGTACAATAATAAGTGTCGCTGGAGCCGGGTCTCTCTGGCTTGATGCGCAGACCAGCCGGGCCATCAGCTAATACGATAGAAGGAATTCCAAGACGCGGAATAGCGTGAGTGGTACCGGCGGCACCGGGAATTATCTCGTCGTTGGCGCCCACAACAGCCTGAGTGCCAGTGGCTCCGGGCATACCACGTCCAATAAGCAAGGCGGTCTTCTCCTCGTTGGTCATAGCGGCAATAACATCCTCAATAGGGTCAACGCCCAGCTGAGGAGGCTTGGTGTCACCACAGCTCGATGCAAGCAGTGCGGCGGCTGATAAAGTTGTCATGATTATTTTTTTCATGGATTATATTATAATTTATTCGTTAAGGTTCTGGTTGTCAGGCATTATACCGCCATCAGCTGAAAGGCTCTCCTCCTTCTGGGTATTAGCAGCTAATGGTGTTTTTACCGACTCGCGCTTTATACAGCGTGGCTCATAGAGGTACTTCTCGTTTAGGCCGTTTCGGAAAATGTACTCCATTATATCAGCGTACACAAAAAACTTCATCGGCATCACCTGGAATCTCTCGGTAGGGCGCCAGAGAGCAAAGGCCCTGCTGATACACTCATCCGCCTTGGCCATATCGCCGACAGCCATGTAGGTACGCGCGGCCATAATATGATGATTCTCGTTGGAGATGTAGTCGGCAAATTTCTCGTAAAGATTCAGCACAACCTTGTATGGAACCTTGTTCCAGGTGAAATCGAGAAGCAGCGACACCGGAAGCTCCGACCCCGCGCCGGGCTCGATGGGACCTGCCGTGCTGAACATCTGAATCTGACAGGACTCCTCGTCGCCGTCTATCAGTTTTACGGGAGAAGGCTCGTCCTTGGCCGGCTTGCCGTCGAGACGGAGGTCGGCATTCTTGAAAATCCTTAGCAAAGCCTTCTGCTCCTTGTCGTTGCGCTTGGCTCCTACACAATATTCAAGGAAACATTTGGCACGGCTTACAGCACCCGACTGCAGAGCCGCCATTACGTATGCGCGCATGTGATTGGGCAATACGTACGGATCGAGCCAAAGGTGGTCGGACGTAAGAGAATGCTCATCGAGATACATGGCGTTTTTCCAGTCGCGGCGCCAGTAAGCCACCTCGGCCATGGCGAGACGCTTGAAAATGTCCTCACCCTCAATATTTTCTATAGCTGATAATCCCTCATCGATATTGCCGGCGCGCAGCATCTGCACAGCGGAATCAAAGGGATTGATGGTGTTATTGTCTGCGGTTTCCACTTGTTTCAAAATTTTTTGCAATTTACGCATTTTTTGTATTTCCATGAAATTTTTTTTTATTATCTTTGCAAAAATATTTCAACAAAGAAAATAAATATAGAAAATTATATAAAACATAATGGAAAGAACTAAAGTAATCGACCTCCTGAAGCGCGAGGATTATGGCGCTGAGGTAACCGTGAAAGGCTGGATCCGCACCAAGCGCGGCAGCAAGGCTGTTAACTTCGTAGCATTGAACGACGGCAGCACCATCAAGAACGTACAGATTGTAATCGATATAAATAATTTTGACGAAAACGTACTCAAGGAACTCACCACCGGCGCCTGTATCAGCGTAGACGGCAAGCTCGTAAAGAGCCAGGGCGCAGGTCAGAGTGTAGAGGTATTAGCTGACAGCCTTGAAATACTCGGCCCATGCGGCAACGATTACCCACTCCAGAAAAAGGGTCACTCTTTCGAGATGCTCCGCGAGCACGCAAACATCCGCATGCGCACCAACACATACAGCGCAGTATTCCGCATCCGTCACAACATGGCCATGGCCATCCACACATACTTCCACGAGCACGGTTTCTTCTACTGGAACAGCCCGCTCATCACCGCCAGCGACTGCGAGGGTGCAGGTCAGATGTTCCAGGTAACCACCATGGACCTCAACAACCTGCCTAAGGGCGAGGACGGCAAGGTGACTTTCGCCGACGACTTCTTCGGAGCACCTACCAACCTCACAGTTTCAGGTCAGCTTGAGGGCGAGCTCGCAGCCTGCGCGCTTGGCTCAATTTATACTTTCGGCCCAACATTCCGCGCCGAAAACTCCAACACTCCACGCCACTTGGCAGAGTTCTGGATGATAGAGCCTGAGGTTGCTTTCATGGACCTCGCCGGCCTCATGGAGCTCGAGGAAGACTTCATCAAGTACTGTATCAACTGGGCACTCACCAACTGCAAGGACGATCTCGAGTTCCTCAACAACTTCGTAGACAAGGGCCTGATCGAGCGTCTTGAGGGCATATTGAAGAATGATTTCGTTCAGCTGGACTACACCGAGGGTATCAAGATCCTTGAGGAGGCCATCAAGAACGGCAAGAAGTTCGAGTTCCCTGTTTACTGGGGCGCCGACCTCGCATCGGAGCACGAGCGCTACATCGTGGAGGAGCACTTCAAGAAGCCTGTTATCATGAAGAACTACCCAACCGAGATCAAGAGCTTCTACATGAAGCAAAACGAGGGCGGCAAAACCGTTCAGGGTACCGACGTTCTCTTCCCATACATCGGCGAGATTATCGGAGGTTCGGTTCGTGAGGAGTCTTACGAGAAGCTCACCAACCGCATGAAGGAGCTTGATATGAAGATGGAAACCTACGACTGGTATCTCGACACCAGAAAGTGGGGATCATGTCCTCACGCCGGCTTCGGTCTCGGTTTCGAGCGTCTTATCCTTTTCGTTACCGGTATGCAGAACATCCGCGACGTAATCCCATTCCCACGTACTCCAAAGAACTGCATGTTCTAGTTTAAAGCTTAAAGTTTAAAGCTTAAAGAGCTCAAATATAAAAATGCGCTGCTGAAAATAATTTCGGCAGCGCATTTTTTATTCAATTATTTCTACTGGCTCCAGCACATCTTCTTCCACCCATTTTCTCAGATAAAACATTGGCAGGTTCATGTTGCCGGGAAAATCGGAGCGATCGACTTTCCTAATGGCGTCGAGTTCGGGATAGCCGAAATCGAAACTCTTGCCATAGAGAATCATACGGCCGTTCTGATTGTCGATTTTCCAAAGTCCACCGCCAAGGCACGAATCGTCGCCCTTGGGCAGAAGCTCACGGTGAAGATACACATTGCCAAATATCAGCTCACCGGAATTTGTTATTATGAATTTGTTATACATTTCGAATCCTGTTTTTTGAACCATCCAGCTAATATAGTTCCTGATATTGAATGATATGCGCACGAAATCGCGCATGGAAGAACACAGATTGCGGTCTCAGGAATACCTTCCTTTACAAAGAAAGTGCTCGCCAAAACCGTGGCCATTCCGGCGTTCTGCATGCCGATTTCGAGGGCAAGGGTTTTGTTTTTCGGAAGCGGAAATTTCAGAAATTTTCCAACATTGTAGCCCAGCAGATAGCCAAGTCCATTGTGCAGAACCACTACTCCAAGAACGATGAAAAGAATCATTAGCTCACCCTTAATAAGTTGTGGCTGAACCTGACTAACCACACCGCCCACAATCATCATCAGGCTGATTACTGCCAAGCCCGGAGTGGATTCCAGAATTGACTTCTCGGTTTTGCTGCCTTCGGTTATCGACATTTTCAAGAGGAAACCCAATCCAAGCGGCAGAATGGTAACGAAGAAAATGTTCCTCAACATTCCCCAGGCGTCCACATCAATGGAGGTATCAGCTAACATAAAAACCAAGAAAGGTGTCATTATGGGAGCTAATAGGGTTGAAACCGTTG
>JAZQPB010000055.1:0-3107 GCA_045628165.1 Bacteroidales bacterium
GCAATACGCACTTTGCCAGCATCGTCATCATGTCTGTTTCCATTGTATTGTAGTTTTTATGTTCTGGCTGCAAATATAATTTTTTTTCATAAATATTACACGGAAAAATTTCGGTGGTCCCATATTCCACCTCAATTATCCCTGTCCAGCCGGCTGACCAGTTGATCCGCCCGAAGCCTCCTCGCTCCTCCCATCACTCAATAATAAAATCCTCAGTCCACCACAATATTCTTTTAATTTTTTAATATTTATTTTTTATCTTTGTACTGTTAATATTAATAATCAAAATTCAAATGAAAACAAAAAAATCACTCTTTTTCATGTTATTGCTGATGGTTTTTGCCATCGGTATGTCTTCTTGCAACAAAGACGACAAGGAACTCGAGCTTACTTTCCAAAAAAATCTTTCTGGTAGCTCTTTTGCTCTCGGTTCCGAATTGTTCATCAAGATCGATTCAAACAAGTCTTGTGACATTACTCTTGAGCTTGATGGTGCTATACTTGCCAAGACCGAGAATGTCTCTTCGTTTGTATTTCAGCTCCCTACTTATTCTGTAGGCGAGCATACTCTTCAGATTTTTGGTGAAACTGCCGACGAGAAGAAAGTTTCTCATTGGTTTTTCTCCGTTGTTGAACCCAAAAGTTAAATTATGAAAACATTTTTTTCTTTAGTCTTCGGAGCTTTGCTGCTTACTTCATGTGGCTCTGCCGAGCTTACTAATTCTTGCCCTATTCTCGATGTAGATGGTGGACGTATTCAGGGTGTATCAGCTGAAACACAGGATGTTGTGGTTTTCAAGGGTATTCCTTTTGCCGCGCCGCCTGTAGGCGAATTGCGATGGAAGGCCCCTCAGCCTGTTAAACCTTGGGATGGCGTCAAAATTTGTGATCAGTTTGGTCATCCTGCTTTTCAGGGCGCTCATTACGACGGCGGTTATACCACCGAATGGGGATATGGCGACGAGAAAGCTTATAGCGAGGATTGCCTTTACCTGAATGTCTGGACCAAGTTCCCCGGCAATCTCGACAAAAAACTTCCCGTGGCTATTTGGATTTTCGGCGGCGGAATGCGTGAGGGCTGGGGCTCCGAGCCTGAGTTCGATGGTCAGGAATGGGCAGCCAAAGATGTCGTTATTGTTACTTTCAATTACCGCGTAGGTCCTTTCGGATTCTTTGCACATCCAGCCCTTTCAGCTGAAGACCCCGACCACGCTACAGGCAACTGGGGAACCCTCGATCAGATAGAGGCCATGAAATGGGTTAAGCGCAATATCCGGCAGTTTGGTGGCGACCCCGATAATGTCATGATTTTTGGTCAGAGCGCCGGAGCCCGCAGCACCAAGTTCCTCTGCTCTTCTCCTCTTACCAAGGGACTTTTCAACAAGGCCGTCATCATGAGCGGAAGCGGACTTATGAAGCCTAAGCCTCAGCTTGATAACAACGGTATGCCGGCCGGTTTCCCGTCGTCGTCACAGCTTACCCTTGCCGAGGCCGAGCAGTCCGTCAAGACCGTTACCGATTGGGCCAATCTTAATACTGCCGAGGATCTGAGGAAGGCTTCCACCGAGACTATTTTCGCATTAGCTGATATATACACCCGTGTTACAGGCAATCGTACTTGCATGAATTCCGGCCCTATCACTCCTTTCGTGGATGGCTACGTGCTTACCAAGCCTTTCGACGAGGCTTGCATGGCCGGCGAGATAGCTGATGTGCCATACATGATCGGCTTCACAAAAAACGACCCTCCTTTCATGAAGGATCAGATTGTGGATTTCTGCCTCAATCGTCAGGAGTTGGGAGCTAATGCCTGGGCTTATCAGTTCGCACGTCCTCTGCCCGACGATGGAAGCCACCCCGAGGATTACCTGAAAGGTGCTTTCCACTCTTCCGATTTGTGGTACGTGTTCAAGTCGCTCAAGCATTGCTGGAGACCTTGGACCAAGGGCGACTGGGATCTGTCAGAGAAGATGCTTACTGCATGGAGCAATTTTGCCAAGTATGGTAATCCCAATGGGCCAGCTGATGGCGAGTGGATGCCGTACTCTGTCGCCAATCCCAAGTTTATGGTTTTCCAGCTTGACGCCAACGACGCCGAGGCTTCTGCCATGGGCGATCCTTTGTTGCCATAGATTTAGCTGAAATGTTTTGTTTTATAACAAATTTTTGCTAATTTTACCGCGTTTATTATTCAATCGAAACGTATTAATTATCAAAATAATGTACAGATCACATAGTTGTGGCGAGCTGCGTTTGGCAGACGTCAACAAGGAAGTTACCCTTTCTGGTTGGGTTCAGAGGGTTAGAAATCTCGGAGGAATGACATTCGTTGACCTCCGCGACCGTTATGGTATTACTCAGCTGGCCTTCAATATGGAGACCAACGCAGAGCTTTGCGAGGCTGCCCGCAAGCTTGGCCGTGAGTTCGTAATTCAGGTTGTTGGTACTGTTATCGAGCGCTCCAGCAAGAACAAGGATCTCCCTACCGGCGAGATCGAGATCACAGTTGCCAAACTCAATATCCTCAATAAGTCAGAGGTTCCTCCTTTCACAATCGAGGACAATACCGACGGCGGCGACGAGCTCCGCATGAAGTATCGTTATCTTGACCTCCGCCGCAGCGCTGTCCGCAAGAATCTTGAGCTCCGTCACAAGATGGCTTTCGAGGTGCGCAGCTATCTCGATAAGCAGGGATTCCTCGAGGTGGAGACTCCTGTGCTCATCGGTTCCACACCTGAGGGCGCACGCGATTTCGTGGTTCCTTCGCGCATGAACCCTGGACAGTTCTACGCTCTTCCTCAGTCTCCTCAGACTCTGAAACAGCTCCTTATGGTGGCTGGTTTCGACCGCTACTTCCAGATTGTTAAGTGTTTCCGCGACGAGGACCTCCGTGCCGACCGTCAGCCAGAGTTCACCCAGATCGACTGCGAGATGTCGTTTGTGGAGCAGGAGGATATCATAACTCTCTTCGAGGGTATGGCAAAGCACCTTTTCAAGACTATCAGAAACATCGACATCACTGAGGCTTTCCCACGTATGACATGGCACGACGCCATGAAGTACTACGGATCCGACAAGCCGGACCTCCGCTTCGATATGAAGTTCGT
>JAZQPB010000056.1:0-20337 GCA_045628165.1 Bacteroidales bacterium
GAGCGATATGCGAATTTCTATACGGATTTCGCTTTCAAGAAATATTTTGGAACTGAGGCTAACAAGGATTTGCTCATCAGTTTCCTTAATGCCTTGTTGCAAGGGCAGGAGGATATTGTGGATATCAAATATCTTCCTACAGAGCATTTGAGTAGTGCCGTTGAGGACAGAAGGGCAATTTTCGATATTTATTGCGAGAATAAGAATGGCGACAAGTTCATAATCGAGATGCAGAAAACTGAGCAGGATTATTTCAAGGACAGGGCCGTCTATTATGCCTCGTTTCCTATCAGGGAGTTTGCACCCCGTGGCGAATGGAACTACGAACTTAAGCGTGTTTATTGTATCGGTATCCTAAACTTCAAGTTCGATGATGATAATACTGACGTCAAGACTGTCGTTAAACTTATGGATACTAAAAAGAAAACCGTATTTTATGACAAGTTGACTTTTATATTCCTCGAGATGCCAAATTTCAAGAAGGCTCTTGATGAATTGGAAAATATGTATGAGAAATGGTTGTTTGCCATAAAGAACCTAAATAAACTCTTGGAACGCCCAGCAGAATTGTCAGAGAAGGTTTTCCTGAAACTTTTCGAGACTGCCGAAATAGCAAAGTTCTCCCCAGCCGAACGTCGCGACTATGAGGAGAGTATGAAAAATTTCAGAGATTTATATGCCTCTCTTGAGACAAAGTACAACAAGGGCGTTAAGGATGGTGAGGCTCGTGGCCTTAAGAAAGGACGTGAGGAAGGACGTGAGGAAGAACGAGCCAAGGCTCATCAAAAGGAACTCCGGTCAGCCTTTACTTTGTTCACATTGGGCACAATGTCAGTAGAGCAGATTGCTCAGATTATGGATCTTGATATTAACGAACTCAACGAATATATCAAGACCAATTCCACCAAGGCATAAGATTTTTATTTCATATTATTGTACCAAGCCACCTGAAAGGTGGCTTTTTGTTTTTTTTCTTGGGTTTTGTTTGGTTTTTATAGATAAAAATGGTAACTTTGGGGGATTGAAAAAACATAAGAAAATAACAATGAAATGATTAAATATCTTTATGCTTTAGACTCTAATGATAAACTATGTCATATAAAGGATGCCATTCCAAGAACAAAATATTCGTGCCCTTTTTGTAAGGGAGAGATGCGTCCTCGACTAAAAGATGACAAAAGACGGATGCATTTTTATCATAAGTCGGAATGTGATTACGAGTCTTATTTGCATTTTGTTGCCAAACGGAAAATTTGCGAATGGTTTCGCAATAATGATATCAAATTGTCTTATGTAAAAATTCACAATAAATACAATTGTAAGACCCGTGAGTGTTTGGATTGGGAAGGGTCATTTGGCGCTTGTGAACCTAATGATGATGAATTTATTATCGACTCATTAAATTTGAAAGAATTATTTCCTGTTGCAGAAATTGAGAAATCAGCAAAAGAATCACCATTTATAGCAGATATATTATGCAGTGGAGAATCTGACGCTTTATATTTAGAAATATTTGTGAAACACGGATGTGATGAAGCAAAAATTAAGTCAGGTCTTAAGATAATTGAATTCAAGATTACTTGTTGCGATGATATTGATAAAATCATCAGTTCAGATATCATAAACAAGAACGATACAAATATCAATATTTACAATTTTGCAGAGACTAAAACAAATGATTTCGATTGCACTAAATGTAATTGGGTTTATGAAACTGAAAATTATCAACAACTTCTTAAGATAAAGGATTGGTTTAATAATAGTAAATCGATCTGGGTTGAATACAAGAAAAAACGTCAAATTGATTGTGAAGGTTTTTATAATTGTGCTAATAGATCTTTCGGTTGTAAAAACTATCGCCACGAGTTTCTTGGTTATGAAAAAGTAGATTTGAAACAATTAGGTTATAAATGTTTTTTTAGTTGGAAATTTGATGCATTAGTCGCTACTCATAACCAAGATGTAACCGACGGCATATATGTTGATTCTGATAACTTTGATTTTCTAATTGAACTGGATTATTCTTGCTATTCTGATTATTATAGCAAAATAATAATTAAAAATATTGATAAAACGTTACAGTCCAATACATTGTATCCTTGCTATTTCATTGAGAATCACAAAATGGAAAAGTGGGAACCTTTGGTAAAATGCGATAAGTATCTTAAAAAAGAAAATGATTATTTAAAAGAAGAAAAAAGAGTAATGGAATTGGAAAAACTAAATGAGCAATTTTTCCCGAATGCAGATTTTGCTAACTTTGATTTGTCTGATTTGGCTATTGATGAGAACGGCAAACTGAAAAAATCATAGTTTTCTTTTGTTTCAAGTGATAATTTTTCTATCTTTGAAGGCTAAAACTACGAACTTTATATGGAACAGATTTTCGATAAGGCTATTAAAGATGGAATTATCAGTTTTAATGACGATAATTCTAAGATTACATATATAAAATTAAATAAATCCCGAAACTTCAACAATCCCGAGGAGAAGGTTCAGGCTTTCACTTATCTTTCGCTGATATACGTTTACGAGTATCCTGTGGAGCGTATTGATATGTTTGTAACCGTTCCAATGGGATCTTCTACCAAGGAGGCAGATATCGTTGTGTATCAGGATGATAACCGTTTGTCTCCATATATAGTTATAGAATGTAAGAAAGAAGATGTTTCTGAAGCCGAATTCAAGAACGCTGTTGACCAAGGTTTCAGTTACGCATACGCTTTGCCCGGAACTACCAAATATGTTTGGGTAACTTCCAAGTTGAAAAACGAGTATTACAAGTACGACAAGGAAAGTCTTCGTAAGGATTCCATTCCTGATATTCCCTCCTGTGGCAAACAGATACCATTATTCAAATTTGCCAAGGGTGGTAGAATTGGGAATGAGAATCCCGGTTCGGACCCAATAAAACTGCAGTGGTTTGATCTGGAGGAAATTTCAGAGGCTGATTTGTCACGCATATTCCGTCAGGCTCATCAGTCACTATGGGCAGGAGGTCAATTGAACCCTTCTGAGGCTTTCGACGAGTTGGACAAACTGATTTTCTGCAAGATCTGGGATGAGCGCAAGCCTCGAAAGAATGGCGATGCTTACGATTTTCAAATAATGGATTTTATTCCGACAAAACCCCTTACACAGGAACAGAAGGAAGAACAGATTACTCTCAACCTTTTCAACCGTATCAGAAACTTGTATGAGGAGGGAAGGAAAAAGGACAGAGAGGTCTTCAAGGACAATATCAGGCTTACTCCTCAGCGTGTAAGGACTGTTGTATCATATTTGCAGGGAATCAATTTGTCAGATACCGACCTTGACAGCAAAGGTCGTGCTTTTGAGGCCTTTATGGGTTCTTATTTCCGTGGAGACTTCGGACAATTCTTTACACCAAGAAATGTTGTGAAGTTTATTGTATCCTGTCTGCCTATCACAAACGAATCAATGGTTTTGGATTCGTCTTGTGGTAGTGGAGGTTTCTTGCTTTATGCACTCGACAAGGTGAGAACCCTTGCAGGAGAGTACTACAAAGAAGGCTCAATTCAACACTATAATTTCTGGCACAATTTTGCCTCTAACAACTTGTTTGGAATAGAGATTAATGAGCAGATTGCACGTTCCGCCAAAATGAATATGATTATTCACGACGACGGCCATACAAACGTGATTTCTTGCGACGGACTTGTAAAGCCCGAAGTGATTGAGTCTCGTACAGGAAACAAGGGATTCGAGTATGGAACATTCGATTTCATAATTACAAATCCTCCTTTTGGCAGTACCGTAAAGCAGACAGAGAGCGCATATCTTCACCAATACAAACTTGGCAACAGGGACGTGGACTGGCTGGATACAAAAAATTCCGCCGTTAAAAACCGTGATTCCCAGAGTACTGAAGTATTGTTTATAGAGCAGGATTACAATTTCCTGAAGGAGGGTGGTATTCTTGCCATTGTAATTCCTGATGGTATTCTTACCAATTCGTCCCTGCAATATGTTAGAAACAGAATTCAACATTGGTACAGAATTATTGCAGTGATAAGTCTCCCTCAGACTACTTTCAGTGCCAATGGCGCAGGAGTGAAGAGTTCGGTAATGTTCCTGAGAAAATGGTCGAAGGGAAAGACTGAACAGATAATATCAAATCAGGAGAAACTGCAAAATGAACTTAAGACGGCTAATAAGTATGTAGAAACTATCGAGAATTGGGAAAAAGAAAAGAAAGAGAGACTAAAAAAACACGATGGTTTCGAGAATAATACTGGCAAAACAGACCGCAAAGAAATAGAGGCGACAGATGCCTTTAAGAATTGGAAAAAAGAATTGACTGATTTGTACAATCAGAAAGTTTCAAATTTAAAGGACAAGTTGCAGGCATTGTATGATGAGAAAATAGCCAAATTGCAAGACGATTATGACATATTTATGGCCATAGCCGAAGAAATTGGATATGATGCCACTGGAAGGGTTACGCCTGTTAATGAACTTGATACAATAGCACCTGAATTGGAAAGGTACATAAATTATATTGTAAAAGAGGAGGCTTTCTAATGAGTGATTTTGTATTAAGCGATAAGGTTGACCCCGACAAGGTTTATCTTATCAAGAGTAGTGATTTGGAGGGCAGGTTTCAGGTTGAGTTCTATAAGCCTCAAGTAACAAATTTGGAACGTTTGATTAAGCAAAAATCAACCAAGACATTAAGGGATTATTGTCTTGGTATGGCTAGTGGTGCAACTCCTAAATCGGATGAACAGGATAGATATTACTCTGATGCTGAGAATGGTATTCCATTTTTGCGAGTTCAAAATTTGGAGATTAATGGCACTATCAATTATGATAATTTTAAATATATCAACAAAGAAACTCATAATGGCTTATTGAAAAGAAGTCAAATTTCAGGAGGTGATCTGTTAATAAAAATTACTGGCGTCGGTCGTATGGCTATAGCGTCTGTGGTGCCAGAAGGATTTGTTGGAAATATTAACCAACATATTGTAGCAATAAAAACAGAAAATAGAAATATCAGTGAATATTTGTCGCGTTATTTCAATTTGGATATTATAGAAACAATCGCGTCGAGACATTCCACAGGTGGCACTCGCCCTGCATTGGATTTCCCTTCGTTGTTAAATTTGCCGATAATAGAAAATATTGATTTCGCTATTATTGACAAAGCGATTTCATTACGTTCCCAAAAATTTCATCAAGCCAAAGAATTGTTGGATTCAATAGATTCATATTTGCTTAATGAATTAGGGATTACTCTACCCAAAACTCATTATGAAGGAATCAAGGATAGAATGTTTTTGGTGAAGCATAGTGATGTTGTTGGCAAAAGGCTGGATTCATATTTTTATAAAAAAGATTATTCCGATTTAATCAATATAATAAATAAATCTTATTTTCCAATTTGTAAATTATATAATTCCGTCCCGTTTATAGAAAGTGGAAGTAGACCAACTGGTGGTGCTGATAAGAGTAGTAATGATATTTTTAGTATAGGAGGAGAACATGTAAATGATAATTTTGAGATAGGGAATGGTACACCAAAGTATATTTCTTATTCTTATCATTCTACAATAAAAATAACAGAAACTAAGTATAATGATATCATATTGGTTAAGGATGGAGCAACTACTGGTAAAGTTGGTATTATTCAAAATAAATCTATGGTAGGCCAAAATATTAATGAACATGTTTATATTCTTAGGGCTAATAATGAAATACTTATTAATGAATACTTAGTTTGTTATTTGCATTCAATAATTGGACAATTATTAATAAAAAGAGAAGTAACAGGAGCAACAGTTACAGGCATTACAAAACAAGCCTTAGGTTCTGTTTTGATTGCCTTACCACCTCTTGACAAGCAAATTGAAATTGCCAATACTATTTCTTCCATTCGTCAGCAGGCCAAGGATTTGGAACTTGAAGGAGAAAAGATTCTTGATGATGCTAAGAAGGAGATTGAGAAAATGATATTGGGATAAAACAGAAAAGGAAGATTTCTTATAGATTTCTTCCTTTTTCAATTATTCCAGAGTCTCTTTTATTTCCTTTTTGGGTGAATGTAAGAAACAATTATATTTCTTTTTGAAATCTTCTACCTTTTTGGTAAACTCTTTTGTTAGAATTCGTGGTACTGCAGTAGCGGCGATTCTAGCATTCAGTTTATTCACCTTTATCTTAGGTGCAACAATCAATTGTTTGATGGTTGATTCAATCTGTTCGGTAGCGTCGTTGATATGCGTACCCTTGAATTCTACTAAATATAGAATGTCGTTAGATTTATTATCTTCTGCGGATACGTAAAGTGCTTTGTCGCATTTTGGGAGACTATTGGTTAAAATACCTCCGTCGATATTGTATGCTGTTAAGTTTCTTCCAGCGTTGTTGTTTAGTCTGAATGTACAACTATTTCCTTTATCTTTCAATATGGCAATTGAACGATTGTCGTCATATTCTATATAACTAGGGTTGTTGTATTTTTCTTTGAAAGTAGTCATATTATTCCAAGTCAATTAATTGGTCAAACTCGTAACCAAGCAGATTAGAAATTTCATCAATCTTTTCGGCTGCAATTTGGTTGCCACCTTCGATAATATCTTCTGTTATGCCGTTGCTAACCATATAAGCACTAACTTTGTCGGCGGACACAAACTTATCGTTCTTCATAATCTCGAAAACCTTGTCTTTGTTGTCGCGGTTTTCTTTGATAGTCTTATCTGCCCACATAAGATTGTTGAACGAAGTGAGAATGTACGGACTATGAGTTGCGATGAAAACTGAGTTGTCATTTCCGTTGCTCATAGTTTTTACCATCCATTTCACCAACTCGTATTGAGTCTTAGGATAGATATTTTCCTCTGGCTCTTCCAAAAATATTGAGCAATCAGGATGGTATTGCAAACGTACCTTTTCATCGTCAACTGCCTTCTTTAATTCTTTTGCGTCTTTAACGATGTCTCTGTCTATCAAAAATTTTAGAACGTCAAAAAATTGCTCGCTTTTTAATGATAGTGGCATTGATGAATTCAAATAATAATCCATTAGAATACAGATAGGCGTAACAGACTGAAAACCGCTTGCAGCATTCTCGAAATGAATATTCTTTTGTAAACCCTCTTTTTCTATAGTCAAAAAACTATCCTTTTGTTTTTCGTCATAAAAATAAGATACGTTTAATCCAAGTATATCGAATTTGCTTTTTGATGTATGTCTAGTCTTTACATTCTCGAAATCTCGAACAAATTTTGTCAGACAAGGATTTTTTCTAAAACCGTTGTCTGTTGGATTAATTGCAGATAATACACACCGCTCAGCAGGTATATATGCAACTTTTTTGGGAGTATGATCTTCTCTTCCTTCATTAATTGTAATCCATTTCTTGCTCTTAGAATTGAAATCTAACCAAATATTTAAATCCAAATCATTAGAATAAAATATTTTAGAGTATTGATTTTCTTTGATTTCAACAAAATCAGAAAGTTTATAAAATTGCAGGAAATGTATTTCAAGAAATTCTTTATCTGAAAGATTTTTCTTTATCTCATTGTATTCTCCTGAAAGAAATACCTTCTCAAGCCACTTGCAGAAAGAGGCTATTTTCAGGATACAACTTTTCCCTGAGCCCTGAGGTCCAATGATTATATTGTATTTGCGGAGTTCTAATTCCGCAGAATATATTGGTCCGAAGTTTTCTATTCTAAGTTTGTCCATTTCTTAAAGATTTTACCGCAAATATAAATAAAAATACGGTTTGGAGGAAAGATGTTGCGATTTTTTTTGTTATTAGCGTGTATTACGCTTCCTTTTCCTCCGATTGTCGTCCCCCGGCCCGACAATCCCCCCTACATTAACCCCTCCAGCCTCTCCACGGCCTTCAAAATCTCCTCGCCGAAATTAACGTGATTGCGGAGGAAATCGGATTTTCCGTCTGATATATAGTCGTAGAGTTCGGGGAGCATATTGTCCACATAGTTGCCGATGGCGTATTCTATGTCGTCCTTCTGCCAGTCCATTGTTGAATACTGATAAATACGCTGTTTCTGATGGAAGAAACTGTAAGCAAGTTCTATGCTGTCCTTTGGAAAAATTGGGGTCATTTGATATTCAATATTTTAACGCCACAAAGATACACTTTTTACACCGAATAATCAAGGAAACGATAAAATTTATAAAAAAAACGCCAAAAAATCAGATGATTTTCTGGCGTTAATATTTATTGATGTAATTGTGCTTATTACTCCTGAGCCTGGCACTCGTTGTAGAAGTCGGCGTAGTCGGTGCGCTTGTCCTTGGTGAATGCTATGGCTGTGCGTGGGTGCTGGTTGAGAATACCTGTTACGAGGTACTGCATATCAAAGCCCCATACAATACCCTCGGTCTTCAGCTTGTTGATGTAGTTCTCCACGAACTTGAGCACTGGGTAGAGCTTGTACTTAGGATTCTTGAGGAAACCTATCAGGAGCTCCATAGCGCAGTTGCCGGCGCCGCGTCCCATAGATCCGTAAGTAGCGTCCAGCCAGTCTACGCCATCAGCTACAGCCTCTATTGTATTGGCGAAAGCCACCTGCTGATTGTTGTGGGCGTGGATGCCGAGTACCTTGTTGTACTTGTCGGCCACCTCCTTGTACATTGCGGTGAGGCGCTGGATGCTCTCAGGGTAGAGCGAGCCGTAGCTGTCCACGATGTAGATGCAGTCCACAGGGCTCTTGCCGAGCTCCTCGAGGGCTATCTTGAGCTCTGTCTCCTGAGTATTGCTGATGGCCATTATGTTGCACGAAACCTCGTAGCCCTTCTTCTTGGCATCCTCTATCATAGCAATGGCCGAAGGAATCTGGTGGAGGTATGTAGCCACGCGGATAAGGTCGATAGGGCTGTTGGCGCGGTCCTGAACGTCCTCCTTGTAGTTGCAGCGTCCTACGTCGGTCATTACGGCGAGCTTAAGGCCGGTGTTGTTGTCACCTACAATGGCGCGGATATCGTCGTCGTTGCAGAACTTCCACTTGCCAAACTTGTTTACGTCAAACATTGTCTTGTCGGCCTTGTAGCCAAACTCCATATAGTCTACGCCGGCAGCTACGTTAGTCTCGTAAAGTGCCTTGCTAAATTCATCCGAAAAGTAAAAGTCATTTACGAGACCGCCGTCTCTAAGTGTAGCGTCAACTACCTTGACGCTTTCTCTGAAATTCATCAATTTTGCGATTTCTTTCATTTTTTATTTTAAATATGTTTTGTTTTTAAAAAAGCTCACAAATATAGTGCTTTTATTTCAATAAAACAACTTATCACGAAAATTATTTCTCTTTTATTACGCCTTGACGGTAAGCCATTATCAGTTTGCGCAAATTATCTATCTGCCCCATCAGCTCACGGCCCCGGTCGGTATCGCGCACCAGCATCCTGTGATACTTGAACTCCTCCAGCTGAACCCTCGAGTGTATGTCGGAGCCTTCCTGCACGGCCTTTTCCTTGCTCTCGAAAGCCTCGTGCTGTACCAGCTGAAGGCCGTGACTATTATAAATAAGTGTGTATCCGGCTATTCCGGTGGTCTTGTGGTAAGGCTTGCTGAGACCGCCGTCTATCACCAGACGCTTGCCGCCGGCGCGCATCGGACTCTCGCCGTGGGTGGTGCGCACGGGTATGTGGCCGTTTATTATTCGCGATTTCTCGGGGTCCAGGCCGAATTCGCGCATTATGTAGTCGCAGGTTTCGGCATTGTTGGCCAGCTCGTAATACGGGCCCTTCTCCTCCTTGCAGAGTTTCTCGTCGCCCACAAAATAGCGCTCAAACGTGGTCATCTTGTCCTTGTTGTACAGCGGCGAATCGGGTCCGCACCATAGGTACCACATATAGTCGAGAGCCACGTGTGTATCAGGCGATTCTATCCTTCCGAAATACGCGGTCCTTATTATCTGGTCCAGCCTCTCCATCAGCATCCGGCCCTTGTACCTCTTGCCGTCCACCAGCACCTCCTTGAACGATCCGTCCTCGTTGAGCGGTATGGCGGCGTGGTAGAGCAGGCAGTTGTTCCTCACCAGAAAGAGGCTGCCGTGCTTGTATAGGCTGCGGAGATGGTTCTGGAGTTTCTCGCTGCGGGTAAAAGAGTGATAGAGCTGTGTCATCAGCATTTCCTCCTCGTTGCTCAGCTTGTATGGGTCGGCCGGGTCTATGGTTGGGAAATTGGTGTCTTTCAGCTGATATAATTTACCGTCTATGCATATCGTACCCTTCTCATAGTCTATCAGGTGCAGGAGGTTGCGGTTGTCCATTCCGTATTCGGGACGGCGCTTCACTATCTGGCCCTCCAGCTTAAACTGTATTATCGATATGGCCTTGTGCATTTTCGCCATCAGCTGCATGGACCTGCTCATACGGCTGTTGCCCTCAAAGTCGGCCGCCTGGAATACCTCGCACTTGTCGCTGCCGTAGGTGTCTATGGCGAAGGTAGCTAATGGCAGGAGATTTATCGAGTACCCTTCCTCCAGGGTCTCCACGTTGGCGTAGCGGATGGAGATTCTTACCACATTAGCTATAAGGGCCAGATTGCCGGCCGCCGCGCCCATCCAGCTGATGTCGTGATTGCCCCACTGAATGTCGTAGTTGTGGTAGTTGCAGAGAGTCTCCATGATGTCGCAGGCGCCGGGTCCGCGGTCGTACACATCGCCCACTATGTGCAGTGTGTCTATTACCAGGCGGTGTATCAGCTGACATATTGCTATTATAACCTTCTCGCTTCGGCCTATGTCCACTATGGTGTTTATCAGCTGAGTGTAATAATTCTGCTTGTCTGACTCGCTCTCGTTCTCATACAGAAGCTCCTCTATCACGTAGGCGAATTCGTCGGGAAGGAGTTTTCTTACCTTGCTGTGGGTGTATTTGCTGCTTACGACCCTGGCCACAGCCACCACCTGATAGAGCGTGGTTCGGTACCAGTCGTCGATGTCCTCCTCCTTGTTGCGGAGCAGGGCCAGTTTTTCCGATGGGTAGTATATCAGTGAGCAGAGCGCGTTTTTCTCGCTCTGGCGCATCGTCATGCCGAAAATGTCGTCCACCTTGCGGCGGATTACTCCGGATGCGTTTTTCAGCACGTGGAAGAATGCGGTGCTCTCGCCGTGAAGGTCGCTCAGGAAATGCTCGGTGCCCTTGGGGAGATCGAGTATCGCCTGAAGGTTTATTATCTCGGTGGCCACGCTGGATACGTCCGGGAATTTCTCCGCAAGCAGTTTCAGGTAGCGCTCGTCCTTTATAAGTTCCTCTATTGGTGTGTCTTTCATAATGGCTTTTTGCTAAGTTTGTTTTGCCTTGTTGCTAATACGCAAATGTAAATATTTTTTGTTAAGTATGGAATTTTTTTTAGTATTTATTTCACCTCCATTGCACGGCTCTTTCATTTATTTATAACACACATCCACCAGCGAGAAAATCCTGCTGAGAGGGGCGTAGTTGCCGAGTTCCTTGCAGGTGTTCGTCATCTTCGAGACAAAATCCTCAAGTTTTATCAGGTAGTCGTTCTGCTTCAGCGAGCCGTCGGCCACCATATTCAGACCCTTTTCCCAACTTGCTGTAAGTTCGGGGTTTAGGAGCGGTTTTATGGCTGATTTCACCACCTCATAAACCAGTTCGCCGAGTCGGGCGGGCGATATTATCTGAGTCTTCTTGTTGAGGTTCAGATACTCTATTTTTACAAGTTTGCTTAGAATTTCGGCACGTGTGGCTGAGGTTCCAATTCCGCGACCCTTCACCAATGCGCGGAGTTCCTCGTCCTCGATGAACTGACCCGCATTCTCCATTGCAAGTATCAGAGAACCAGAATTGTATCTCTTTGGAGGCGAGGTCTCACCATCCTTGATATCGTATTTCTCAACGGGCAGTTTTGATCCCTTCTTCAGTTTGGCGACCACCTCGAAACTTGTCTCAGAAACCTCTTCCTCGGCCTGAGATGATCCGTCCGCTGACTTTTTCTCGTCGGCGTTCTGTTGCTTGTCCTGACCCATAACTTTCAGGTAACCAGGGTTCTCCAAGGCCTTGAAGTTGGAGAAAAACGACTCCTGACCCACCTTCAAGGTAATTGACATTTTGCGGTATTCGGCAGGCGGATAGAATATCGAGAGGAAACGTTTTACGATACGGTCATAGACGCCACGGGCAATGTCGTCGAGACCCGCCAACGCTCCAAAGCCCTGACCTGTAGGGATTATGGCGTAGTGGTCGGTTATCTGCTTGTCGTCGCAGTAACGCGATTTGTCTATCTTGGCGAAAATTCCGTGTTGCTTAATGTCCTTGCAGAAATCGAGGTACTGAGGCAGTGTGGCCAGTCCGTGAAGATTCTTCGTAATCTCCTTAGCCACAGCGGTTGAGAGCACACGGGCGTCAGTTCTCGGATATGTCACCAACTTTTTCTCGTAGAGGTCCTGAACATACTGCAAGGTCTGGTCAGGCGAAATCTTGAACAACTTGGAACACTCGTTCTGCAACTCGGCCAAGTTGAACAGCAAAGGCGGATTCTTCTTTTCCTTCTTTTTCTCGATAGTCTCCACAACAGCCTCATTTGTAGTACTCTGAAGCGATTGTATCAACGCTTCCGCGTCCGATTTTTCCTTGAAACCGTTTTCCTTGTATAGTTTTGGAGAGTTGAAATATGCCGAACCCTCCACGGCCTTCCATTCGCCCTCCAGATGAGCGTTCTCACCCAAACCGAAAGTTCCGATAATCCTGTAGAAAGCCTGTTTCCTGAACTTGCGGATTTCCCTCTCGCGACGCACCACCATACCTAATACACAGGTCATTACGCGTCCCACCGATACCGCCACATTCCTGTCGAGTTTCAGGTGGTTGCGGAGCATATAGCCGTATTTTATGGTAAGGATTCGTGAGAAATTGATACCCATCAGATAGTCCTCCTTAGCGCGCAGATAAGCCGAATCCGAGAGGTCGTCGTAAGCCGAGAGAGGCTTGGCGTCCTTGATACCGCGGCGGATTTCCTCCTCGGTCTGGGAGTCGATCCATACACGCTTTCTCTGCTTCTCGGCAGGCACCTGAGCCATCTGATCCACAAGACGATAGATATATTCTCCCTCGCGTCCCGAGTCGGTGCAGACGTATATACACTCCACGTCCTCACGGTTCAGAAGTCCCTTCACGATATCGAACTGCTTCTGAACATTAGGAATAATCTCGTAGAGAAACTGCTTGGGCAGAAAAGGCAGAGTCTCCTCGCGCCAGCGTTTCAGGTTGGCGTCATAAACCTCTGGATAACTCATAGTTACAAGGTGACCCACGCACCAGGTAACCACGGTTTTCTGCCCCTCCAGATATCCATTGTATTTAGTGTGCTGATCCTTGAGCGCCTTGGCAAACTCCTGAGCCACAGAAGGTTTCTCAGCAATAAAAAGAAATTTTCCCATTTTGTACGGTTTGGTGGTTGAGGTTGCAAAGGTAATGATTTTTCGGTAAAACGCAAAAATCTACCTTTTATTCCTCCTTCCCCCTCTCCAGATACTCGTTATATCCTTCCTTGGCCTGTTTTACCCTTCTCCAGTACACGAACCACGCGGTGCAGAAATATACCGCAACCTGAATCCAGATTGCCTTCATTTCGGGGAGTACGTCGTTGAACGAGGCACCCATACTGCTGATACGGACGTAGGCGTTGAGGCCGAAGGTGCTTGGGAACAAGTACGATACATATTTCAAGCCCTCAGGAATGGCTGAGCCTGGCCACGAAAGTCCGCTGAGGAAAAACAAAGGCAACGACATACACACGAAGAGCAACATACAGTCCTCGCGTCGGTAGATGAAGTCCGAAACCGTAATTCCCATAAAAATGCAGGCCATCAGGTAAGGGATCACGAAGAGTATGAAGTCGCCGTAATGTCCCAACTGTGGAAGTCCGAACATCTTTGTAACCACCACGTGAGCGTAAACCGCCATCAGCACAAAGAGCAAGAGATAGAAAAGCATCTTTCCCAACACAACCTCCAATCCGCTGGAATAGAAAGGATTGCGTGGAATTGCGAATCCGCCGTTCTGCTCCCTCGAACGTCCCATACTCATACCGATTCCGAGGCAGAGAGCCTGTTGGAGTATCAGCATCAGGATAGGCGGAATCATAAACGAGGCATATCCGCCGGCTGTGTTATAAAGTGGAGTCTGGTCGTAACTGATTGGTGCACCGGCTATCTGGGCCTCGCGCTCGGTGTTTGAGCGGATATAGTTCTGAGTCTTGATATCCTTGTTCATCGCTATGGAAACATTGCTGGCGGCCAGGGCTATGTTCTTGTAATAGAGCATACTGCAAATGTCGCAATATACCGCTACCACACTCTGACGGCCCTTGAAGAGGTTGGTGTGGAACTCGTCGGGAATCTCGATAATTCCATAAACCTCCTGACGCGCTAAGAGATCGTAAGCCTCGGCCATAGAGGTGGCGTGATACTTCACATTCACCTCGGGAGTGGCGTCCATATTGCGCAGAAACTCACGGCTCACCGAAGAACTGCTCTTGTCCACCACCACCACCGGAACATCGCGCTGAACCTCGTTGGTATATATATAGGCGTAGAGGAGCGGATACGCCAACGGCAACAACACAATGAAGATCAAAACTCCAACATCGTGCATCGTCATCTTCAACTCATCAAACCATATCTTAATAATATTCATTTTTAATTTTCGATTTTTAATTTTTAATTTTTCGCACTGATGACACAGATAACATCAGGACGCAGATAATAATGATTTGGCAGATTAACGCAGTTTTATGATTTTAAAGGATTAGAACCTAACGGTTCCACTGATTACTCAACTTGTAAAAATCAGCGGTCCGAAGGACAAATCCATTAATATCAAAAAAAACAGTGTTTATCTGTGTCATCTGCGTCCTAAATACGTCATCTGTGCGAAAATTATCCATTATCCATTGTACATTATCCATTAACCCGCTAAGGGTTCACGGTTTGTACTCAATGTTCAGCATTGCGTATCGCATAGATTTGATTACCAACGGTGGTAACAATAGCATCAGAAGCAATGCCACCAACGAGGGCCAGACGTATGCGAGGTTGTAGCCGTTGAGGGCCTGATTGCAGTATATCAGGTAGTAATGCCTGAGCGGAAACATATTTCCGAGCAACTGGAGCACGGGCGACATCGCAGTGCTTGGGAAGGTGAATCCGCACATAGAGAACTGAACCACAGCGAACAGCGAGCACGCGCTCATACTCAATCGCATCTGTCGGAAGGTGCCGTAGAAGAAAACCGCGATACATTCCGAGGCCACAACGCCAAGTATTCCGAAAGCCATCATCCTAACGATTGGCACCTGACAGGGATAGCCGAGGTACTTGTAGAAAATGGTATCAGCCAATATAATCATCAGCGAGAAAAGCAAGGTCTGAGGCCAGAGTTTTCCCACAAGAGCCACGGTGATAGATCCGCCGGCCTGATTGTAATAATCCTTCACGGTGTTGTATTTCCATTCCAGACCGAGGGTGTAGGCGGTGAACAGCATCGCCAGCAAGAAAATCATTCCGGGGATTATCAGGTTGCTGAGATAAACCGAGTAATTGAGATATGGATTGCTGATACAGTGGGTCTCTATCACAATCGGCTGAACGATTCCCATCAGCATACTCTCGGGAATTCCCTTGGCTGTGAGGGTGGATTTTGTGACGGCCATTCCAGCCAGTTCCGAAACCACCTTCAAGTCCTTCATCAAGAGGCTTCCTGCAATATAATAAGCGTCGTTGGTGTAGAACGAAACCTTGGGCTGACGGCTGGCGAGGGCATCGTCGGTAACGCCCCTCGGAATATAGAAAAAGCCGTAAATCTCGCCCCTCTGAACGGCCTTGCGCGCGTCGTGGAAATTGGCGTATTTGTGGCCGAGGTCGGTGTACTGCATCGAGTTCAGGATCCTGACGATAGACCTTGTGGTGGCTGTGTTGTCCTCGTCCACAAGTCCGCAGGGAAGGTCGGTCGGCAAACCGCTCTTCATCAGTCCCGGAAAAAGGAATATCGAAACCAGCGGAACCAACAGCATACAGCACAGGAACATAGGACGCCTTGCAAACAGCCCTATCTCCCTAAGCCCCAACTGCCACATCTTTATGAAATAATCCTTCATAGTTTAAGTGATTGAAGTGTTGAAGTAATTGAAGTGTTGAAGTAGTCGAAGTGATTGAAATGTTGAAGTAATTGGAGTGTAGAATATTAATCTGCGTTCAATTACTTCAATCACTTCAATTACTTCAATCACTTAATTATGGCGCTCATTCCAATGCAGATTCCTTCGCCGTCGGCGGGGTTGACTGGCTTGGCCTGAACCTCGAATGTCTTGAGGTCGAAGTTGTCGAGGGCCTTTGTAGCCTTCCAGGTTGCAAAGTTGCCGACATTCTTCATTCTTGTAATCTTTACGTCAATATTCTTGTTGAGGGCTGGAACGAAAACCGATTTCTGGTCGCCAACCTTGATTCCGGGAAGGTAGTCCTCGCGGATTGAGAATACGAACCAGTAATTGTTTACGGTGCAGATATTCATAATTGGAGAGCCTGTTCCAACCAACTCGCCGAGTTCGGGATAAATCTCTGTTACCTGACCGTCGGCGCTGGCGATGAGAACCATCTCGTTGATATATGAGCTTACCTCTGATACTGCGCCCTTGGCACGCTCCACCTGAGCACGTGCTGCGGCCTTGTCCTCGTTCTGGGCACCGTTCATAGCCATATCGTACTGACTCTTGGCGGCTTTGGCGGTGGCAACTGCGGCGTCGTACTGAGCCTTGGCCTCGTCGAGTTTCTGCTCGGCAATTACGCCCTCGTCAAAAAGTTTCTTCACGCGGTCGTAGGTTTTCTTGTAAACCTCCTCGCCGGCCATTGCCTTCTGCCACATCTCGTAAGCGCCCTGAATCTGCTCCTGACGCGCACCCTTCTGAGCCTTGTTCTCAAGAGCCCTGGCGGCCGAGAGCGCACCCTCAGCCTGCGAGAGTTTTGCCATTACATCGGGAGCCTCAAGAATTGCGAGAGTGTCGCCCTTCTTCACGAAATCTCCTTCCTCGAAACGGATCTCGGCAATACGTCCGGGCACCTTGCTCGACACCCTGTAGTCGGAGGCGTCCACCTCGCCCTGAATAATCTCCTCAGGCGCGCTCTTGGCCAATCCAACAATCACTACCACTGCAATAACGGCAATCAACGCCAATGCAAATACTATGTTTAATGATAATTTCTTTTCCATCGTTTTATGTATTTTTGATTTTTAATTTTCGATTTTTTTATTACTTAGTTATGAAGAACTTATCAGAAGCGGTGGCCCTTGTGGCCACTACATTTGGTAACCGCTGGCATCGCCTGCGGTAGCCGAGATAAGCGCATCAGTCTGCCTATCCTTAGGCATCGCCTGCGGTAGCCGAGATAAGTCTATCCTCAATCCCCGCAGGCGGTAGCTATGATAAGCGCATCAGTCTGCCCACTCTCAATCCCCGCAGGCGATGCCAGCGGTTACCAATGTGCAGCCCACAAGGGGCTGTGCCTCACATCTGAAAAATTCTTAATTCTTAATTATTCCAGTTGTCCCAACGCCTTCTGCAAGTTTACCTTTGCGAGTTTTACGTCGATCTGGGCCTGAACCATTGTTGACTGGGCCTGAAGCCAGGCTGTCTGGGCTTGGAGCACTGTTGAGACGGGAATCATTCCCTCTTTGAGGCCTACGTTTGCGTAGCGGAGGTTCTCGTCGGCGGCGGCAAGTGATGACTTTGCGGTCACGAGACGGCGACGGGCTTCGTCAAGTCGCTGAGCGCACTGATTTACCTGCAATGAGATTTTCTCACGGGTCTCGTCGAGTTTGCAGGCGGCTTTGTCGGCCTCCAATTTAGCGGCCTTCACCTTGTAGATTCTTTCGCCCGAGGTCACTATTGGAACCTTTACTCCAACGCCAACTGTCCACATTCCCTTGAACTTGTTCTCGAAACCGTTGAAAGCGGAAGGGCTTGTGGCAACGTATCCGCCCATCAGAACCACATTGGGCAAATATTCGCTGCGAACCACGTTAACCTTCTGCCTGTAAATCTCGGCGGCGAGGTCGAGAGCGCTTATTTCGGGACGCTTTACATTGCTGATATCCACGGTGTTGGCGGTGTCGGCAATCTCTGATTCCACGTCAATGAAATCCACAATATCGTTGTTCTCGTCAAAAAGTGTGAATTCAGTATTCAGGGGAAGGCCACAAATCTGACAAAGCAACATTCTTGAGAGCGAGAGTCCGTTATCTACCTGAATTACAGTAACCTCAGCCTCGTTGCGCTTCACCTTTACGCTGAGAGCGTCGGCTTTGGTAGCGAAACCGTTGTCAGCCAGTTTGTCAACATTGTTTTCGAGGGTTTTCAGAAGGTCGAGATAACCCTGAGCCAGTTTTTTCTTGCTTTGAAGGTCCACAATCTGCCAGTAAGCCTGATCCACCTGAACCAGGAGTTCCTGATTCTTGATACTGTGCTTCTGCTCGTCGGCCTGAGCCATAAGGTCGGTTATCTTGTTGTAAGCCATTATCTTACCGCCCATATAGATAGGCTGGGTAAGCATTACTCCGGCTGTGAAAATATTGTTTGTATTCAGTTGGAGAGCGTCGGCGAGATTGTTTCCAGCGCCATTAACGGCTCCCGAAATCTGCTGTATTGCGCCCGGAGCACCCTGCATTGCGCCCTGAATCTGAGGCATCAACTGCTGAACCATTCCGGCAAGTTGAGGATTGGTGGCGAGCATCTGCTGGATTTGAGGGTTCGTAAGAAGTGCCTGACTCTGCTGCTGAAACTGTTGCAACATACCGCCGGCAGTGGTCGAAATCTTGTCGCCGAAACCTCTCAATGCCTCCTCCTGCTCATCGCTGATAAGGTGAATGTCCTTGCTTGTGTAAACGTAAGCACCTGTGGCAGTGATTCTTGGAAGATACTTTGTAAACGCCGCCTTCTTGTTGAGTTCGGCGATTTCCCTGTCGATAGAGGCCATTCTCATATCCTTGTTGTTTTCCACAGCCATAGCGCGGCAACTATCGAGCGTAAAAACACTCTGCGCCCACGCACCCGTAGAAAAAACAAAGGCAACCAATGATAAAACTATTTTTTTCATATTTTGTAAGAATAAATCGTTTGCAAATATAAAAGAAATTTCGGAAACCTAAAATTAACTTGTCATTAAATCTCCTAATTTTCACACTGCAAAATTCGCAAAAAAATCTACGAAAAACAATATTCAAAAAGTGTGTAAAATGTTCAAAAAGTACTATCTTTGCAAAAGAAATATAAAAAGACGTCGCTTCGCTCAAAATTTATCAAAAATTCACCAAAAATTTTTTGGCCGATTAATTAAGCCCGAAATCTTGGGCGAAAATTGTACAAAAATCTCTTTGTCCCTTACGGGACGGAACTGGTTACCATAAGCACAAGTCCCATAGGGACTTAAAAATTTTTGAATGATTTTTGCCCGTGATTTCGGGCCCGGCAATCTAAGATTTTGAAAATAATTTTATAAAAATTTTGAGCGAAGCGACGTCTCTAAAAAAACTAAAAACTATGAACGACAACAAATTCAGTTACAAATATTACGAGTACCCTATCTCGAAGGGAATGTTTCCGATAGGCCAGACGCCTGTCTCGCTCGATTACCTCGGATTCTACATCTGCGAGGAGGGACACGTGGACATCAACCTCGATAACCAGTCCATCCGCCTGAATCCCAACAACATCTGCGTGGTTTTGCCGTGCTCGATTCTCGGCGTGGAAAACTATTCCAAGGACTTCAAGGGCTTCGGCGCCAAGGCATCAATCCTCTTCATCGACGAACTCTTTATCCCAAACATCGGAAGCCACTACACCTTCATCCGTCAAAACCCGCTCATCAGCATCTCCGCCGATAGGATTAATGTCTTCAAGTCACTGACATCGCTTATAAATCAGAAACTTGCGCAATCGGCTGATACTCTTACATATCAGGTGATCCAAAACCTCCTGAACGCCCTCGCCTACGAGATTATCTCGTGCTATCTGACGGCTGAAAACAACTCGACAACCAGCACAAAATCCATCCGTCAGGACGACATCTTCCGCGAGTTTATGTCGTTGGTTTACCGTGACCACAAAAAGGAACGCGGACTCTCACACTATGCCGATTGTATGTGTCTGACAACGAGATACCTGTCATCAGTGATAAAAGCCAAAACCGGCCATCCTGCCACCTACTGGATAGAAAACACGGTGATCTCCCTCGCGAAAAATATGCTCCGCAACACCGAACTCTCCGTGGCCCAAATCGCCGAAGACCTCAACTTCGCCAACGCCAGTTTCTTCGGCCA
>JAZQPB010000057.1:0-5531 GCA_045628165.1 Bacteroidales bacterium
GTAAATAACGAAAGACGCCGCCTGGTTGAAAAATTGCTTGATGGAATCCTGCTGGGGATTCTTCAAGGTATCAATCGACACAAAGTTGGCGTAATATCCGCCGGACTCGCCGCGCAACAAGTTCCGGAACGAGATCTGTCTGCTGTCGGGCATTGTGTGGAGGGCTGAATCCTTGTATATGATGGATTCCTCCAGCATTATGGGATAGCGGTCGAGCGGATTTCCCTGATAATCCAATATCATACAGGCGAGCTTGATGGATTCGGCCTCCAGATGTTCGCAGCCCTTGGATGTAAGGTGCACATTATTGAGCCTCAGCCTGGCCTTTCGCAATGTCCTGCAATCGAAAAGTCCATAATATCCCGGTGTAATGGCCTGCACGGATAGTTTGGCCTTGCCGTCTATATCGAAATACTGGCCTATCTCGTCCAGCTCCTTGATGTCGGTAATTACCTTGCCATCAGCTGCAACACCAAAATCGAGAGTCTTGCGCAAATCCACCGTGCGGAATACACCGCGATAATCGCGCATAGAACTACGCAAGGCACCAGCCTCGGTACCCGAGAAAAACGAAACCGCAAATATAGCGGCCACAAGGCCTAAAAAAACGAGAGTGGTCTTGATGCGGTTCTGCCGTTTGGATTTCTCCACCGACCGCGAAGCCTCCTCAAACTGCCCCATCAGAACGCGGGCCTCATTATTGCCGCCGTATAGCGACTCGGTGTGACGACCCAAAGTCTCGAACTCGCTCTTGAGAAGGTAATACAGCCTGTCGGCCTTCACTACGATGGTATCGGGATTTTTATGGTTCACAAAAGCACAGATACTGAGGATACCGAACAACAAAGAGATCATCAGACAGAAATCCTCCTGTAATGTATCTGACGCAAACATAAGGAAAAACAGCGTGCAAAGCAATCCATACAGAATATGCTTCTTGTCCTTTAGCACGTCGGCAAAAGAGACCTTGCAGTCGTCCATCATCTCAAGATGATCGTTAGCTTCCTGTATGATATTGTTGATATCATAGCACGACGAGTTGGCTTTCTTCTCAATATGGCCGCAATAAGGGCATATATTGCTGAGCAGCGGAAGTTTGGCACCACAGTCGTGGCAGGTATCAGGAGCGGGTTTGGCGACGGATTTCCCGTCTTTATTATTGGAGGTATTATCATTTTCCTCCTGTATGATACGCACCGCCTCGCTGTCGCCGGCATATCCCTGAGTGCCGTAAACCCTGACGGATGGGGTAAGCTTGCCGCCACAGAACATACACTCATCAGCAAGCAGGGGCACCTGTCCGCCGCACTGCGGGCAATGCTGGATGTCCTCTTTAGGCATTTTGCACACTATGGACTTCAGACGCTCGTCCATATAGGTGTTCATCTCCTTGGATGGCACACCCATATTGCCGGCCTCCTTCACTATGGCCTTCCGCTCACGGTAAGTGATTACGCCATCGCGAAGGGCAAGATCTACAAGATTTACGATTTTCTGTGGTATCATGGCTCTGCTATTTGATCTTCTCTACTGTAAAATGCATCTTGCCGGATTTGATGGCACTGAGCGTATAGTATGCCGGCAGCTGATTATTATGGTCGCCATCCATTATATTGGACCTCACGGTAGAGCCGTCCAATACGGACTGGCCACTGAATATGAACTCCGGCAAATAGGACATGGGGACTCCATCGGGATTGACAAAGCGGAGCATATAGACGGCTGACGGCTCGGGATCAGGGAATTTCAATCCGCTGAACTCCAAATAGATATAGCCGTGGTCATTGGAATCGACTGTAAATTTAGGGCTATCAGCTGAAATACCTCCCTCCTGCTGATAAGGAACAGCCTGAAACTCGGTATTTTTTTCTACCTGAAGACTATCGAACAATTCGCTATCGAAAGATAAGTTGCTAAATATATAGACCATTAATGAATACGCCGCAATCAAAATCAACCAACTATAGAAGCGGACCTTCCGCCTTGCTGATTTTTTCTGCTTAACCACATCATTGAGATGCTCGAGTGTGGTATCGCGGTACGATTTGATATCGGGATACTGAAGCCATGGCTCATACAGTTCCAGGCTTTTGTACGCCGCGATGCGGGCCTTATCGTTTGTCCTGCGCTTGAATATATTACGTATTATGGACACTATGGAAAAATAGAACATCGGAATAGTGGCGAAAAGAATAAACATGCCCGCGATGCCATGAAAAAAGGCCGCAAGTGACATAACAGGTAATGTAGAGAGAAAAACAAGATATGGAGCACGCTTGCGCCAGCAGTCCATCTCGTTTTGCGGATATGTATTCTTGTATATCGAGATAAGTTTCTCGGTATCATCCACAAGCAGTCGTATAGAGTCTTTGTTTTGCATTGCTCGATAAATTTATTTGGTGAAGAAAATGATGAAAGAGGCCGCATCGTCGAAAAACTTCATTAGGGAATCCTTGTTGGAGTCCTGCAATGTATCAATCGACACAAAATTGGCGTAATAACCGCAGCGCTCGCCCCTGAGCATCTGCCGGTAAGAGATCTGACTGGCGTCGGGCATGGTGTGCAGCAACGAATCCTTGTAGATTAAAGATTCCTCCGCCATAGCGGGAAACTGACTGATAGCATTGCCCTCATTATCGAATATCAGGCAGAACAGGTGCTTGTCATCAGCCTCGGCATGCTGCCGCCCTGTGGATGTAAGGCGCACATTATTGAGCCTGACCCTGGGCTGTTTCAATTTTTGGGAATTGAAGAGTCCATTAGCTCCATCCGTGATGGCCTGGAATGTGAGCTCGGCCTTGCTGCCCACAGCTATATATTGTGCAAGTTCGGCTATCTCCTTGAATTTGGTGCTTATACGGCCGTTTTCCATAACACCCAATGAGAGGGTCTTGCGGGCATCCACAATCTCGTAAGCTTCGTTAAAATCTTCCCTGTTGGCTTCCAAGGCATCCGACGTAGAGCGCGCAAACATCGCCACAAGCGATACCAGGGCTATCATTCCAACAAACGAAAGAAGCGTATTTTTGCGGTTACGGGTCCTCGACTCCTCCACAGAAAGAAGGGCCGCATTGAACTGCTGCATGATACTGCGCGCCTCGGGATTGCCTCCGTATAGAGTCTCGGTATGACGGCCAAAGATTTCGAACTCGCTCTTGAGCTCATAATACAGACGGTCGGCCTTTACGGTAATGGTATCGGGATTCTTGGTAATCTGCCAAAAAGCCTTGACGCTCAAAAACCAGAATAAAAATGAAAACATCGAAAGCTCCCGCCAGATGCCGCCCCCAAAGGATAACACGAACAGCACGGTGCCCAAAACTCCAAAAAGGATAAATTTCTTGTCCTTCATCACATCCTCGAAAGACACCTTGCATTTATCCATCTCCCGGAGCCTCTTGTTGGCATTGTCGATGATGTTGTTGATATCGAACCGCGAGCTGCTGGATTCCCTCACGGTGTGTCCGCAGTGCGGGCATACATTGCTGAGCAGCGGAAGGGGCGCGCCGCAGTCGGGGCAGGTTTTGGAATCCTCACCTTTATAATTAGTGGTCTTCTGGTTTTCCTGCTGGATAATCCTGGCCGCCTCGCTGTCGCCGGCGTATCCCTGAGTGCCGTACACCTTGGCGGAGGTTGTAAGCTGAGAGCCACAAAACAAACACGTATCAGCTACCAAAGGCACCTGACCGCCGCACGATGGGCAGTGACGCAAGGTGTCCTTGGGCAGAACGGATACCATGGACTGCAGGCGCTGGTCCATGTAGGAGTTTATTTCAGCTGATGGCACACCTTTCTTGATGGCCTCGTCCTCTATGGTCCTGCGTTCAAGGTAAGTGATGATACCATCGCGGAGAGCCAAATCTACAAGACTGATAATTTCTTGTGGAATCATAATATAGGTTTTGATTATTGATAATATCTGCAAATCTAAAAAATAAAAGCAAAGATGCAAAGAAAAAAAAGAAAAAATTTATTGCGTCAAAAGTTTGTCGGATTAATAAATATTATATATTTGCAGAAAAATATCACCACCATGAAGGACAAAGTAAAGCGCGATTTCTATAAATGGCTGATAGCCAAGTTATGGAACAACAGCAACGACTACAATTTCGACTATATCCAGGAGGAATGGCAGAAAGAGAGCGGCAGCGAGAAACTGGACCGCCGCAGTTTTCAGCGATTCCTGCAGGGCATAGCCAAGGAATACGGCGTGGTGATAAAGATAAAGCGCGGCGTGCGCGAGGACCATCAATACTGGCCCTACACAATCACAAACCGCGCTGATATTGAGGCTGATACATGGCAGAAATTCAACATAAACGCCATGCTTCTGAACCATTCTCTCGAAAATTCCGAAAAACTGAAATCCCGCATCATCCTCGAGGATATTCCCGACGGTCAGCGCTGGCTGCCCACCATTATGGAGGCTATGAAAACCAACAAGCGCCTCAGGATAGATTTCCAGATAAGTCCCGAGTCAGATCCCGAATCCTTCGACAATCTTGCCCCTTTCGCGCTCAAACAGTTCATTCAGCGCTGGTATCTCCTCGGCAAGAAAATATCAGGACAACTAACCCTCATCGGCCTCGACACCATCAATGAAATCGAGATCCTGAAAACCAAATTCCGCTACAACGAGCAGGAAGCCAAGCAGTTTTTCGAGGATATCCAGGTGGATGAAAGTTACGAGGAATAGTCCGGGCTATTTCTTTGTGGTGATGATGATGACGTTGCCTCATTCCACGCCCCACATTCCGTAAGCTTCGCATACGGTTATGGACGGCGACGCCCCGTTGGGGCTATTTGACACACATTTGGCATTGGATCAGTATATGCCAATTGTAGCCCCGACGGGGCGGCGCCGTGGATAACCGGACGTGGAGCCCGGCACGGGCGGAACTTCCGGAGAGGGAAGGGTGGAACTTCCGGATATACGCAGATCGACACATACGGATCAACGCATACAAACAAACATAACCATAAAAAAAATGACAAAATATGTATCGAAATTTATTGTATCATATAGTTTTCAGAACTAAATACAGCACCAAGGCAATCACTATTGAGCACGAGGAGATATTGTATCGTTATTTGTGGAAATCGATAGAGGAAATGAAGGGCAAGTTATACAGAATAAACGGAATGCCCGACCACATTCACATTCTTTGCGATATCCATCCAACGATTGCGATTTCGGATTTTATGTGTAAGTTGAAGGCCAAATCGTCAAGTTTTCTGAAAACATATCCCAAAGAATTCCCGGAATTTGAAGGCTGGGGCGAGACTTACGGCATTTTCTCGTATTCATTAAGAGAAAAAGACATGATAATCAACTACATAAAAAATCAAAAAACACACCACCAAGCCGAAACCTTCCCCGAGGAATTCGTAAGACTCCTAAACGAACAAGGAGTTAAATACGATCCGAAATATCTTTTCAAGGACTGATGGCGTAAACGACACAGGGCACACCAGTCACGGTCCTCCGCACAGTCCTCCGCCCGGATCCAACAACCCAAGTCCACCGCCCC
>JAZQPB010000058.1:0-9924 GCA_045628165.1 Bacteroidales bacterium
GCAAATTTCGTAATTTTTGCCCACCTGAACAAACCATAAAATGAGGGTACCCTCATTTTATGGTTTGTTCAGGTGATTTTTTTTTCTTTAATAAGTGTCCACTTTTCGAATAGCAACAACTTTCCTCAAAAAATCCTCTAAAACATAGGTAACTCATGGTGATGCGGGGCGGGGTGGGGGACAGGTGTTTCAAAATAAATTTTTTGTTCAAATTATTTTTTGTATTTTGTTCAAAATTAATTACATTTGCCCCAAATATACAAAACTCTGTACAGAATGAAAACCTTAAATCTCATACTCGCACTCGCCACTCCTGCGCTCTTGGCGGCCGGCTATGTGCCTGATAATTACAACACTCAATATCGCGGCGGCATACAGGCCGTGGCCCAGGTAAACGGCGATTACGACAGTTTCAGGCTCTGCAAGAAGCCTTATTACAAGGAGCTCTTCTCCAAAAAAGAGCTCAAGAAATTGCAGAAAGCCGAAAAACTGCGTACCCAGGCCCTCGACTATCTGCTCCTCGCATCCAATGCCCAGAAAGAGGCCAACGACCTCAGGACATCGTCGCCAGTACTCACCGACAAGATTCAGAAACAGATAGCCAAGCTTGAGGACAAGGCCGCTCAGCTGGAGCTCGATGGCCTGAAAACACATGAGAAAGCCACCGACATTTTCCGCGTGGTATATACCAACGTGCTCAACAACAAGACTTTCTCGGCATCCACACTCAGCGAGAAAACGGCTCAGAACCTCAGCATCGAGTCGCAGAACGACTATCAGGCTGCCGACGCCAAGAAGGAAAACCTTACCTCCGGCAATGCCATGGAAACCTACCGCGCCATGTACACACTCAGCAGCGCCGCCATCCACGATCAGGAAATCGCGCTCGCTATCTACAAGGGCGACAAGGACATAGACTATACCAAGTACATCAGCAACAGCCAGCCCACACAGTCGGCCGACGGCAATATCCCCAAGGACAGCATACCGGCCCTCATAGCATCCGAGCATTACGTATACGAGCTCGACAGCAACCTCTACCGTCTGAGATTCAGGGAGTTCGAGGAAAAACTCAACCTCTCCGACGACGACAAGAAAATCCTCCAGAAAATAGAGGAAGACGAGGCCACAGCCGCCCAGCTCTTCCAGAAAGCCCAGACCTTGGGATGCACCGCCGACACATTCCGCGTGTATTCCGGCGAGGCAGTCACACTGGCCGAGCGCGAGTACTACGAGCAGAAGGCCCAGGAAGACGAGCTCAACGAATGCAACAGCCTCGTAAAAGCCATCAAGCTCGAGGTAGCGTCCAACAACCAGCTCTTCGCACTCTATCAGAAATACGTGCCCAAAATCCGCAACGCCAAGGACTCATTGGGCAAGAGTTTCGAAGACCAGGCCGTCGACCTCTACAAACTCTCCAAAACCTACGAGGAGCTCGCCGCCAAGCAGTACAGCCTCGTGGAGCAGTACACACAGCTCTCTGAGGGCAACGAGGTAAAGCTTCAGGCTATCCAGAACATGGAAAACGCCATAGCATCGTACCTCGGCTATCAGCTGGGCGATGATAAAATGTCGCTCGCATCGGGCGCCAGCGAAAAACACAACGACATAGCCATCGATATGTCGCAGGACGAGAGCGACGGCGCATCGGCCAAGCCAGCTAATGTCAAGCCAGCTAATGGCCAGTCATCTGATGCCAAACCAGCTAATAGCAAGCCAGCTAATGGCCAGTCAGCAGCCAACACCGTAAAGCCGGCATCCAACACCAAGCCATCAGGCAGCGGAGCCAAGCCTGCATCAGGCAACTCATCCAAGCCCCAGACCGCACAGCAGTCGTCGCGACAGCCGGCCATCGCATCATCGTCGGCGGCAGTGGTTTCCACATCGTTCTATACCCGCGCCGATCAGCGCATGAAGCCCTACACATATCCCAGGGGCACAATGTTCAGCGTAGAGGCAGGCATCTACAAGGAAATGCCCGAGCCGGTGGAGTTTCCGGCCATCGATAAGTTCATAGCCCAGAACCTCAAGAACACCGTGCCGATGCGCTATTATATAGGTGAGTTCCAGACCTACGACGCCGCCCTGGCCGCCACCGACATGGCCAAGCAGGCAGGCTACAGCAAGGCCAAGGTAGTGGCATTCACCAACGGCAAGTCTGTGGATGTGGCCTCGGCCAAGAAAACCGCCGAAAAGGCATCCGGCTATCAGGCTCTCGTGCAGGACGAGCTCAAGAAACTCAACGCATCGCGCCAGGCCACCACACCCATGGCAGCTAATGGCGCAAACAATGCCAGCGGCGCCGCAGTACCGCTCACTCAGCTTTCGGGCGAGCTTTTCGCAGTCCAGATCTCATCTGTGCCCACACTGCTTGATGCCAAGGCATTCAATGTGAGCGACCTCTATTACGACCGCAACGAGGCCGGCCTCTACCGCTATTACACCGGAGTATCCAACGACATCAACATCGCCAACGCCAACCTCGCCACCATGCGCCAGTCGGGCTACGAGGACGCATACATCATCCATGTGGTGGACGGCAGAAACACCGGCTCGGCATCGTCGCGCTCTCAGGCCCAGGTGTCCAACTATCCTGTATACCGTGTGCAGATAGGCGCCTACAAGTCGGCCATATCAGCTAATACAAAAACTCAGATCGACAAGCTGAAGGCGCAGGGCTACACCGTACACCAGAGCAAGTCGGGCGAATACACCATCTACTGCGTGGGCGACTGCGGCAGCCGTCAGCAGGCCGAGCAGCTCCGCGACGAGCTCAAGACCAAGGGATATCCCGAGGCATACATCGTAACATTCGTAAACGGCGTTAAGCAGTAAAAACCCAACACCACACATATTATATTAGCTTATGAATTTTGCTGTAATAGTAATAGCGCTCATCGTATTAGCCCTGATATTTGGTATAATATTTATGGCGCTCAAGTTCACTCCCAAGAATACGCTTACCAAGTTCCTGGAGCAGAAGAACATAAAACTCTCGCGCAAAAACAAGAAATACATCGACTCGCTCAAGGAGGAAGACAAGCGGAAAATCATGGCCATAGTAAACGCCGGTCATGATATCATGGTGGGACTGGAGGACAATGAGTTCGACAATTCCATCAAGATTCTCGACGTGGATACCATCGAGTTCGATAAATTCTTCGCCTGTTTCAAGATGATACACGTGGCCGATCCCACATTTACGCTCGCCAACATGCTGGCGGTATACAATGCCATCGAGAAACCCAACGAGAAGAAGAAGGACAAGGAAGGCGACGGCGACGGCTCCACGCCCAGAAAGAAGGCTGAGCCTGTGCCCGAGAAACCCAAGGAGCCTCAGAAAAACACTCTTGAGTCCTTTGCCCGCTCGTGGTGCGATCAGTACAACGCCAATCTCGAGATCGATGTGGATACAGCCCTCGAGTTTATCCACAAGAACAGGGATTTCGCCAATTTCGTAAACCTCGATATCATGGCCAAGCGTGCCGAAATCGATATCGACGAGAAACGCCTTATCAACGACATCAACGAGGAAGACGGACTCAAGGTTATAATATATTCGCTGATACGTGCCAAGTACGAGGGCATATACCTATCCGACGAGGACAGCCTGAAGATAAACAAGGCCAACGTGCTGGAATACAACGACACTTTCAAGATTACCCAGACTCTCCTGATGGACCTCTACAATCTTAAGCGTGATGTCAACAGGTTTACCAATGTGATGATACGCGCCCACAATTCGGGCATCCGCATCAACTTCTCGGTGGCCGACCTCTATTCCCTGTCCGACAACGAGTTTGATATCCTTGTCACCAACATCATCCGCGCATCCGACAGCGGTATCAATATCGACCAGAAGGACCTCATCCGCCAGAATATCCAGGGCAACGATATCAGCAGCCTGATATCAGGACTCATCAAGGCCACACAGGCCAATCTCGATGTTACTCCCGACGAGCTGATGAACTACTTCGTGAATACACGCGGCGATGTCGTTAAGTTTGTGGACGCATTGATATACGTAAAGAAATTCAAGCTCGATGCCACCAAGGACTATCTCGTATCCATATCAAAGCCTAATATCAACCTTCTGGACTTTGTGAAGGCGCTCAAGGTGGCCAAGGATTACGAGAGCAAAGAAAACAACTACGGCATCACAGTGGAGAGCGTTAAGACCCACTTCAACAAGTTTGGCGAGGTATACGAGGCCGTGCATACCGTAATCAAGTGCCGCGAGGAGCTCAATCTCCTCATGAACTTCGGTATAGCCGGCAAGATAATGGACGGAGCATCCATACCCGAGATGGAGACCGACGAAAACACCGAAAAGCTCGAGGACCGGAAGGAGGCTCTCAAGCTGGCCATTTCGTGGGCTCAGAATCCAAGGGTTCTCGGTGTGTCGCCCTGCATCACCTGCGTGTGCAAGAATGGAGTTCAGCTCACACCAAAAGTAAATGTTACTGTACGCGGCAAGATGGAGCAGATATTCTGGGGCTACAAGCTCGATGTGCTCTTCAAGCGCATCAACGAGGCGGTAATCTCCGAATTCTCGGCTGCCGACAGCCACGAGCATATCCTGAACACGCTTCCGCAGATCTCGCGCAATGTGCTCAACAGAATCAACGAGGAAGACAACAACAAGGAGATCAAGACATCGGAGCTCAGCGAGACCGAGCTCAACAAGCACTGCTCATACAATCTCCTGGATGTAAACATCTATGATGTGGTGGTGGGCCAGAATGTGAAGGCCGAGCTCGAGCTCCGTCAGGCACAGATCGACAGCGAGCTCCGCAAGCTGAAAGCCGAGGCCGACCGCGCCAAGGCCGAGGCTGATATCCGCATTGCAATGGTTCAGCAATACAAGGACGGCATCAAGCCTAATTTCAACGAGCTCCACAAGGCCAACATCATGGCCGAGCTGGCTCAGACTACTGATATATCTACCGGATACGAGAAACAACAGGAGTAGCGCTCCGGTTTTCTGTTTTTTATAAGAAGTGAATGATATGAAAAAATATTTGTTTTTACTTTTAGCACTGTTTGTGTCGTTTGCCATATTCTCATGTGGAATGCCCGACGACTATCTGCTGGAAAATGCCGGCAGTCAGGTGCCCCAGGACGAGATAGAGATGGATTCGGAGCTCCGCGACAATATCAATGTGGATTCCGACGGAACCGTTTCTACCTGGAATGCGCTCATGATAATAGTGGTTACTATTTCTATAGCCTCCGTTATAGTGTGGTTCTTCATTGCCATGGTGCCTATCAAGCTGTGGTTCAATGCCATGCTCTCGGGTCTCAAGATCTCGTGGCTGCTGCTCATCAAGATGAGGTGGCAGTCGATTCCGCAGGACAAGCTCATCAACCTGATGGTAACGGCCAAGAACGCCAACGTGCTTCTGGATGTGCCCCAGCTCATGAAGTATTATCTGGCCAAGGTGGACCTCGAGGTGGTGGTGCAGACCATGATACGTGCCCGCGCCGCCAATATCAAGGAGGTAAACTTTGAGGAAATGGCACAGCTCTACCTCAAGAAGGTGGATGTAGGCGCCATCGTTCATGCTTACATCAACGCCAAGAATGCCCAGATCGAGACATCGATACCTGAGCTCGCCGAGTTCTATCTGGCCGGCGGAAACGTTGGCGACCTCGTGAAGGCCAAGAATATCGCCGACAACTCCGGTCACAAGGAGGAGCTCGATCTCCCAAAGCTCAAGCAGCACTATCTGGCCGGCGGCAATCTCAAGAAGACCATCGAGGCATACATCTCGGCGCGCAAGGCCGGTCTCAAGGACTTCACTTTCAAGGATATTTGCGATATCGACCTGGCCAACCTCGATGTTACCGAGGAGATCAAGTCGGCCATCTCGCCCATCGTGGTGGAGACCGACGGCGTGCGCGGTATTGCGCGCGATGGTGTGGAGCTCACCATGAAGGTAAAGGTTACTCTGCGCGCCCAGATCAGCAACATCATAGGTGGTGTAAGCGCCGATACAGTGCTCGCCCGTGTCAATGAGGCGCTGGCCACTCAGATAGGTCTTGCGCAGAGCCACACCGAGATTCTCCAGAATCCGTATCTCGTGGCCGACAAGGTGGAGAAATCCGCCGCCATAAACACGAGCTCGGCATACGAGGTGCTCTCTGTCGATGTGTCGGATATCAAGATAGGCAACGATGTGGGCGCCTCCATCAAGGTGGCCCGCGCCAAGGCCCAGGTGGAATACGCCAAGGCCGAGCTGATACTGGCCGAGGAGAAGGTGCAGAAGGCTATGGCCTCGGCTTTCCTCGACGGCAATATTTCGGTTCAGGAATACACCGACATCAAGAACAAGCAGGCCGATACGCTTATGCGTCAGAGCCTTGCCAATGTGGACGAGACGGGTCAGCACCTCAGCAAGCAGACCACTGTCAGCGATCAGGATACCACGATAGACGGCGGCACGGCAGAGGAGGTCAAGGAGTGATACACGCTATCAGCTGATATGTAAATAACACGCTATCAGCTGATATGATAATAAAAAAAAGCCCGTCGTATCGTAATGATAAGACGGGCTTTCCGTTAGTTATTTCCTGGAGTGGTCCAGCGCGTATTTGGCGCAGGCGTATTCTATGCTCATCCCCAGATTCTGCTTGTAGAGCGGTTTGGCCATAAAACCGTATACATTGTCCATCACGGCGTTTTGTATTATCTCTGGCGAGCTGATGCCGGTTGTCATTATCACCGGCGCGTCCAGGATTTCGCGCAGCTTAGATGCCGTGGCCACTCCGTCGAGCTCGCCGTCCAGCATTATGTCCATGAGCACGCAGCTGATGTCCTTGTTTTCCATGGCCGCGCTTATGGCATCCTGCCCGGTGCGTGCTGTGGCGGCCACATCGTAGCCCAATTCCTGCACAAACATCTGGAAAATGGTGAGCAGCATTTTGTCGTCCTCTACTATCAGAATCTTTTTAGCCATATTTTTGTGTTATTAGTTGGTATTCTGATGCAAATTTAGTAAAATTGCACCACAAAAACTAATTTTTTGCGTTATATAATTATGAATTTGGTAATTGACGTTGGTAACACCAATGCCAAGATATGTGTATACGGCCGTGACGGGCTTATTAGCCGGATTTCGGTGGCATCTGATGCGGATTCCATACTTGCCGGAGCGCTCGGTGCGGCCGGTGATTTCCCGGTGGAGGCGTGCATCGTGGGCTCTGTTAAGGGGGATTATCCCGGGCTGGTGCAGGCTCTGGAGGCGCGCGGTGTGGTTTGCTATCAGCTGAAATGCGATACTCCCGTGCCGATAGCCAACTGCTACAGCACTCCGCACACTCTGGGCGCCGACAGGCTGGCCGCCGCGGTGGGCGCCTCGGTGGTATTCCCCGGCGCCGATGTGCTGATAATAGACGCCGGCACGGCCATCACTTACGACTATCTGAGGGGCGGATGCGAGTTTGCCGGAGGTAATATTGCTCCGGGCATCAGGCTGAGGCTCAAGGCGCTGCACGATTATACCAGCAGGCTGCCCCTGGTGGAGCCGGATACCGTAGTCCATGAGTATGGCCTCTCTACTGCCGAGGCCGTCAATAATGGAGTGGTATTGGGAGTGGCAAGAGAAATCGAGGGGTATGTGGCTGATTTTAAGCAAAAAAATGTTAAAGCTGAAATAATTTTAACGGGAGGTGATAGTATTTTTTTGTCTAAGTTATTAAAAATCGCGATATTTGCAGAGCCAAATCTCGTAACGATTGGCCTAAATAGAATTCTAAACTACAATGTATCTAAAAACCATTAAACTTATCGCACTGATAATCACGCTGTCAGCGTTGAATGCAAGTGCACAGAAGGTAACCAACTCGCCATATTCGCGCTATGGCATCGGCGATATAGCAAGCCAGGGCGATGGCCGCAGCGTAGCCATGGGAGGAGCCTCGGCAGGCGAGAGCTCTCCATATTACTTGAATCTGCTGAATCCGGCGGCCAATACCAGCCTCTTCCACCAGAGATTTATCTTTGATGTGGGCATGGACCTCAAGTACACCAATGTGGCGTCTGCCTCAGCAAGCCAGAAAAACACTACTTCCACTTTCAGATACCTTGCCGGCGGTTTCGCGGCCAAGCCGTGGTGGTTTTTCACATTTCAGCTGAAACCATACAGCTCGGTTGGATACAAGTTCAGCGAGACTTACAAGAGTACATACGAGGGCCAGGACCAGACTTTCAACGAGAAGTTCGAGGGCGAGGGCGGCATCAACAAGCTCTCTATCTCCACATCGTTCAAGTTCCTGAAGATGTTTTCGGTGGGAGCGCAGGGAAGCGTGATGTTCGGAAACCTGGAGCGCAACAATTCGATAAGCAGTGCGCGCTCGCTGGGCAAGCTCGACGGGTACAGCTCGTCGGTTACCAACAGCATATCGTATTCCGACAAGCTGATAATGCACGGAATGCAGGCCGACCTCGGAGTAAGGTTCCACAAGAATTTCCGCTCCAGCAAGGACACTCTCCGCGATGCGCTCAGGATATCGCTTGGAGCATTTCTCTCGTGCGACAGCAAGCTGAAGTGCAAAAACGAGATGTTCGTAAACTCGTATCACTACACCGCCAGCACATACAACAAGATATCGTATAACTCGTATTCGGATACGCTGGTGTGCGATACCATCCAGTACAACCGCATGACACTGCCCGGCGGATTCGGCCTGGGCGCCTCCGTGGAGTTCATGGAGAGGCTCATCGTGAATGCCGACTACAAGTACTACGACTGGAGCAAGCTGAAGCTTCCGGGACACTCCGAGACCTCCGATATGAAGGAGAGCAAGCAGATGTCGATGGGTATGCAGTATGTTTACGACAGATATTCTTCAAGATTCTTCCGAACTATCAACTATAGAGTAGGAGTATACAAGAACGAGACCTACCTGAAGCTTAACGGCCAGAATATCAGCGACCGCGGCTTCTCGGTGGGTCTGGGCCTGCCCATCAGCTCGCTGATACTCAATGTGGGCGCCAACTGGGGCAAGCGCGGAACTACGGAACACAATTTGTATGAGGAAAAGTACTTCCTCCTGAATTTCAGCGTTACATCACACGATGTGTGGTTCGTGAAGCGAAAGTTCATGTAGTGGCATTTTTTTTGATTTCAGCTAATAGCAGTTAACAATACATACAATAATTTAAACAAATAAAATATTATGAACAAGTTACAATTGACAAAGATTGCATTTGGTCTGGCAGCAGTCCTCTTTGCAGGCGGAGCATCAGCTCAGTCGGCCGACGAGGTTGTTAAGGCCAAATTCCCCGAGACCACCGGCGACCTGGCCATCTCGGAGAACACACAGTACAATAAGGCACTCAAGGACCGCTACCGCGAGCTCTATTACAAGATGAGCACAGGTATCTCGGAGATAGAGAAGGTGGAGGCCATAGGAGCAGCTAATGAGGTTCCTGATCTCGAGGTTTTTGATGCCAAGACTCTCAAGGATATGCAGAAATCGGGCGCTCTCAACGACCTCAAATCGTCTATTCTCCAGGAGCAGCACAAGATTACAAAGCTCATGCGCGACGAGAAATACGGCGCCGACTCGGCTTTCTGTATCCGCTACCTCTCAATGTTTACCGAGTACATGAAGCAGCAGGCCCTCGAGGACGCATACCCTTCATGGTCGGTTCTCTTCAAGGACTATCCTAACTGCTCGCAGAACATCTATTCTCACGGTGTATCCATCGTAAAGAAGAAAATGTCTGTGGCAGCCACCGGCAAGGAGCAGCAGCTCTGGGTTGATACCCTCATGATGGTGTACGACCAGCGCATCAAGTACTTTGCCCCATCATCCAAGCTCTACGGCGAGGCTTACTGTCTGGGCCGCAAGGGTGTGGACCTCCTCAAGTACCGCAAGCAGCCTGTAGAGGGCCCATACAACGTGAAGTCGGAGGCC
>JAZQPB010000059.1:0-2282 GCA_045628165.1 Bacteroidales bacterium
ACGATCCGACTTCATACATTTGGCTGTCAGGCATTTGTCAACACCCGTTTCCTATATTATATCAATGAGATACGTGGTGCCGTGCTCATCGTCCACGGCGAGAAGGCCCACTCACGCTACTTTGGCGAGAATGCTTTTGAGTATATGATGAACGGCAAGGCCGAGGGTTACGATTTTGACCGCAAGCCAAATCCCGTGCCTGAGAACAAGGAACTTATGATAATCCCGGGAGCCTCGCACTGCGACCTCTACGACGGAGGCGCCAACAATGCCATTCCTTGGGACAAACTTCTTGATTTCTTTGATAAATACTTGAATTAATGGAACATATTTATCTTAATACTATTCAGGATTTCAATGATTATCAGGGGGTGGAGACTCTTCATCCCTTGGTGAGCATTGTGCGTGTGGAGAATACCGAGCATATCAGGGAATGTGTGATGCATTATGGCCTCTATGCCATTTACCTGAAAGAAAACAAGGGTTGCAGTATCTCTTACGGACGTACTCCGTACGATTTCGACGAGATGACTCTCACGAGTTTTGCGCCCGGTCAGGTGGTTACGGTGGAGCCAAATCCCGAGGTGCCGTTGGCTAAGTTTACGGCACTGGTTTTTCATCCCGATTTCCTGAACCGCACCGCACTCGGCAAGAATATGAGGCGTTATGAGTTTTTCGACTACACGAGCACAGAGGCTTTGCACCTTTCGGCTCAGGAGGTCGAGATATTCCGTGGCGTGCTCGCTATGATTAGTCAGGAACTGAACCACGCTATCGACAGGCATACAAGAGAATTGATTGTCAGCAATATAGAACTTCTTCTGAATTACTGTCTACGTTTTTACGACCGTCAGTTCATCACCCGCGAGGAGATCAATCACACGGTGGTAAAGAAATTCACCTCGCTCCTTGATGATTACATTTCCACCCGTGCCGAGGACGATGGCCTGCCCACAGTGGCGTATTTTGCCGACAAGTGCAACCTCTCGACGGGCTATTTCGGCACTTTGGTAAAGACCGAGACGGGACGCACCGCCAAGGACATTATCAACGACCGGATACTCATCCGAAGCAAGGAGTTGCTCAACGACGACACACTCACAATCACTCAGGTGAGTCAGAAACTCGGTTTTGAGTATCCTCAGCATTTCGTTAGATTTTTCAAGGGAGTTACAGGCAAGACACCAAGCCAATGGCGAGTGGCGTAAACTTTTTTTCGCCTCTGATGCTTGGGTATGAAACGGTCCGAGGACCGTTTTTTTGTTGATGCGGATTATTCCTGGGCGAAAATTGGCAAATTTTTACCGTTTTCGCCCGGAAATATTTGGTGGATAGGGGATATTTTTGGGGTTGTAGAAAAAAAGTTTTTGTGAATAACGGCAAGTTTATTATTTTTGTTGCAAATATCTAAAAACTATTATATTATGTGCACATTCGACATATCATTGGATAATGAGGTGGTTGACAGACTCAAGCCTTTTTTAGGTAAGACTGTGAACTTTCAGGATTGGCTTCAGCAACAGATTGATGAACTTGTAAACAAGATAATTGTTGTAGAGGAAGAACAAGTAAGACAATCAAGTTCCAAAAAGCACAGTCTTTCTAATCTGAGAGGAATCGTGAAGGGTAATTTTGATTTCGACAAGATACGAGAGGATTACGTAAAGGAAAAGTTTGGGATATGAAAATATTTTTTGATACCAATATTATCCTTGAGTATCTTTTGGATAGAGAGGCAAGTGAGGATGTTAATCAGGTAATGTTTTGGGTAGATGAACACAAATGTGATTTGTATTTGTCTGCAGGGTCGGTCTATACAATGGCTTATTCGATTGATAATCATTGGAGAAAGACTACCAATTACACCAAAGATCAACGTCTTGAGATGTTGAGAGAGATTTTGATTACATTGTTCAACAGGTTTATCACCGCAAATATAAACTCTGATGCTTTTCTGCGAGCCGTTGAGAATGATTTGTTTACGGATCTTGAAGATAGTTTTCAGTGGCAGAATACTATTGTGTCGGAATGTGACGTAATTCTTACATTGAATATCAAGGATTTTAAGAATGTCAGGGATTCCAAATGCCCTAAAGTTTTATCTCCGAAGGAGTTTATTGAGGAGTATCTCTAAAAAATGTATAGGTATAGGCGCTTAGTGCGCACTAAAATTTGTTAAAATTCAAGTTGTGTCTTTATTAATTCCTACCTTTGCGGTATGGAAAGAAATGTATTTATAGGCGTGAACTCTCTTAAGTTTTACAAGCAATTCAATTCTGAAG
>JAZQPB010000060.1:0-3400 GCA_045628165.1 Bacteroidales bacterium
TGAAATATTTTGTAAAAAAACTTGCTGAAATATTTGCATGTTTCAAATATTGTCTCTATCTTTGCATCGTCAAATTAAGAATTGACAGACATATTGAAAAAATGCGCTGGTGGCGGAATTGGTAGACGCGTATGTTTGAGGGGCATATCCGAGTTTTATTGGGTGCAAGTTCAAGTCTTGTCCGGCGCACATTTCCCGAAACTTTTTAAATCCTTGGTTTCAGAAATGAAGCCAAGGATTTTTTATTTCCACATTTCTCTGTTTCCGGAATCATTTCTTTGTTTTTCTTTTTGATTTCTCGTTTTTTTTCATTAACTATGCACCATTATTCTTAAACCTGATTATGGCTGACAAAAACACTAATTTCGATGATATAGAGAAAAACTCGATCCGGCAGGTGAGTGCTGATGGTGAGGGTAGGTTCTGGCGTAGCACAATGCCCGGAATCGGCTTTTATTATAATGAAGGTGGCACTATTCCTCTTCAGCTCCGTGATTCGGGCGGTGACTACAAGCAACGGCTCGGAAAGCTTCAGCGTCCGAAGAAGTTTTTTACCAATTCGTGTGTTCTTTTGATTTTGGTGATGATTGTGCTCACCATCGCGCATTTCGTGAGCGATGAGTCGTATTTTTGCCCTGTTGCGTTGTTTGTTTTGCCTGTTTTCGGTGTTTTTGTCTATTTCGAGAACAAATATATCAAGAAGATAAAGGAATACGAGAATCTTCATCCTGACGGATGCGATTTTGATGGATACGAGAATCCGCAAATCTATGTTCCTCATTTTGTGAACGATCTCTACAATCTTGACGCCCAGGCCGAGAACGAGTCCGGCATCAAGAAGGATATTCTGAAAAATTACGTTAAGCTTTTCAGAGACGAGATTGATAAGGAGAATCGTCTTTCCGTTTTGGGAGCTGACGCCACACAAGCCGACAGGGACGCTTTTGCACGCTTTTGCAATGTTTTTGATGAATACAGGCATTGCAGTTATTTGAAATTCCACACCGCCTCCGATGAGGTGAGTGGCAATATTAAATCCGTGAATACCAGTCCTGTATATCTATTTCTCGGAACTTTTGGAGCCATACAGAGCGATTTCGATATTCCTGTGATTCAGTATCAGGACAAGAATGCCTTGTACTTCTATCCCGATTTTATGATTTTGGGAACCGATATGTTTGATTTTCAGGTGTTTGATTATTCCGATATCACTTTCACTTCCGATTATGTGAACTGGCATACCAAATTGGAACATTCAGATTCTCAGCATATTGGCTACAAGGAAGATGAAGCACTGAATGTTTACAAGTTCTCTGAGATAAAGATCAAGTTTGGGAAATATGAGTATGGAATTACCTCTTCCAATTACGATTTGGGTTGCCGTTTGTGCAATTGCCTAATGTTGTTGGCCACCAAGAAAACTAATCCGTTTTTCTACAAATATTCATCGATTCTCAATGGCGCGTACGCCCTCTATTCCGAGATTGCCAACGACCGTCAGGTTCAGAAACGCGTGCAGGAGATTTTTGATGACGGCTCCGCTTCCAATATTTTCCACAATATCAGGGTTCGCCTTTTTGCAGATCTCTATCGTCAGATAAAAATTATGGGCGGAAATCCCGATGATGAGATTCAGAAATATGAGTTCCTTTATAATGTGGTACTCCGAATGGGAGTGTTCGATTCTGGTTTTGCAGATAGCGAATTTATATTGCAGTCTGATTATAAGAATTTTAAAGCATATCCTGATGAGTCGGTAAAGGTGGCAAGGAATTTCAAGCAGGAAGCCGAGTTCATTTGCCTGCATCATATTCTCAACCATTTCAAGGTGAAACAGTCGCTCGTGGAAAAGGCGGTCTCTCAGCTTTATGAGTTGCTGAAAGTTTACGCCGAATACCGCAAGGTTTCTCCCGAGGCTTCGGCAAAGGTGCTTGAGCGTGTGGCCAATTACGGAAAGTCGGTTCGTCAGACGGTGACCGATTCCGGCAATAATTCCGAGTTCCAAACCATTGATTCCTGTATGACAGAGCTCGAAAACTATTTGCAGATACATATCGAGAACCTGCGACTGGCCTCCAAGCTCATCGATTACTCTTTCAATGGAATTGCAGAATGGAACGAATTCAATATCGGATACAGACTCAACCTCTTGGCTATCACCGATTTCGCTGTTCAATACAGCCGTATGGGCCATAGCCTGGATTTCAGCACCAACGAGGGAAAATTCCTCCGCCGTGTAATCGGTACGGCGTCGGTGGCGATGATAGGCAAAATGTTTCAGCTGGCCAGGAATTATGAGAACCGTCTCCTGGTAAGCGATCTGATGGCCAAGGCGGATATCAGCCTTAAAATCATAAATGGTTATCAGCTGATACTCAAGAAATTGCTCGAATTCATCTCGAAGGTGGATGGCAAGATCGTAACCAACGAGAGCGTTGTGATAAATTTTGTTGAGAAGTACAATCCATATTCCGAGGACGGCATCGTCTCCCATGGAAGCGGAAAATCGGCAACCGAGCTCCTCAACGAGCTTATCGGCATGAAGTCGGTGAAGGATCAGTTGACGAATATTCAGAATTTCGTGAATATTCAGAAGGTGCGCCGTGACAGCGGACTTCAGATGGCATCGCAGTCGTACCATTGCCTGTTCACCGGAAATCCCGGCACCGGCAAGACCACTGTGGCGCGCATCATCGCGAAGATTCACAAGGAATTGGGAACTCTCACCATAGGTCATTTGGTGGAGGCTGACCGTGCGAGTCTTGTGGGTGACAAGCCCGGCGAATCGTCGGCCAAGACCAATGCACTGATAGACAGCGCTATGGGTGGAATACTCTTCATCGACGAGGCTTACACCATCTGTGGCGACGATGACCCTTACGGCAAGGAGGCGCTTGATATCATCATCAAGCGTATGGAGGACGACCGCGACCGCCTTATCGTGATAATGGCCGGCTATCCCAAGGAAATGGAGAGTCTTTTGGAGAAGAATCCGGGCCTGAGATCGAGGTTCAATACCGTGATAGAGTTTCCAGACTACACAACTCCCGAGCTTCTCGAGATCTTCAGATTCTATCTCAAGAACACCAACTACACCGCTGATGACAAGGTGTTTCCGGAACTTTCGGACTATTTCGACAAGATAAAGAAACGTACGAGAACCGGTTTCGGCAATGCCCGTGAGGTGCGCAACGTTTTCGAGAAGGCGATTCAGAATCAGGCTTCGCGTATCAGCAAACAGAAAAAGTCGGATGACAAACAGATAAAGGCCACGGATCTTGACTTCCTGAAGAATGTATCAGCTCCCAAAAACACCAATGCGCGCAAACAGCTTGATGGACTCATAGGTCTGGAAAACGTGAAAATCGCCGTTAGAAAACTACAAAACTTCCTGAAAATA
>JAZQPB010000061.1:0-16854 GCA_045628165.1 Bacteroidales bacterium
ATATTATATCTTTAACGGCCTTCTTTTTGTCGTCATTCTCAACAACATCAATTGCCGCTCTTAAGATTCTCAAAACAGCAGAATCTGACAAGTAAAGTCGGAGGCCAAGCGGTCTTAGGAAGACAACAATGGGCACCAACACCTTGGCTCACAGAACGACATGGCTACGATCCGACTTAGTGTGATATTATATCTTTAACGGCCTTCTTTTTGTCGTCATTCTCAACAACATCAATTGCCGCTCTTAAGATTCTCAAAACAGCAGAATCTGACAAGTATCTGAACAATCCAGACCCCCATTTAAAACTCGTTGGAGAGTTCGGATTTCTGTAAAAATCCCAAAACTTCAACTTCCTTGCCTCTTCCTCAGTAAAAGAAACACCTGTTTCTTTATATTTGGAACTAACAAAACCAGGATTGTTTATGTCGCCTTCAAACAATTCGTCAATCACAAAAGCGGCAAAAATACAACGATTCTCTTCTGGCTCTCCAGGAAAAACTGTTGTAAATAAGGCAACCTTGCGCTCCTTGGCATTCCGTATACATTTGGACATTCCATTCTTAAATTGGCCTACAGTAAAAGTCCAATCAGAAAGCAAATAACTCTCATAACAGCAATGTCCATTTTCATAACTTTCCAACAGTTCTTCCTTCGAGATTTCTTTGTTCCAATATTTAGAGCAAACACCTCGCTTATTAGAACACCAGTCCTTGACTTTAAAGGAAATATTTCTTTCTCGATTGTTTGTATCAAACATACACGGACCAGCGAAACCAATGCCGTTCTCGTCCTTGCCTCCATCGCAATAATTGCACTTAAAGGCTACATTATTATCGTTTCTTTCTTCCATAATACTGATTGTTAATTATTTAATAACTACATAAGCACGTTGGTCATTATCCCACTTCATTGTAAAAGTCATACTTTCCAATACGTAGGCACCAAACATATTCTTTGCACGATACGGAATCGTGAACTGCCATCCCTTCGAAGTCTTACCATACTTTATCCGATCTTTAAGAATCTCAAGACTTTTGGGGTCGTGAAGATTTTGCTTCAATCCACGCTCTAATCGAGATATGGCGTCAGCACGCAAAAGCACATCATCCTCAGGACCATATTTCAAATAATTGGCATATTGAGGATCATACAATTTGATAGCCTTGTCACGGAGTTTCTTGTTTAATGGGATTGATTTCTGTGTGGAATCCATAAACATCATAACATTCCACCAATCTTCATAGAGCAGATTCTGGATTTTCTCGTGATAACTTGTACGTTTTGAACCATTAGTTCCGCTTGGAAGTTTAATAAGGGCCTGATACAATGTATCGAACTGATTATTAAATAGTCCCGAGAAAAACTGGTCTTGTGGAACAACAGAAGTATCCTTTCCTTCTATCAAAGCAACGTTCTTCTTAATAGTGTCATAAAAAAGGCCATCCATCTTTACCTTGCCAAGTTCCAATGGCACCCAACCCTCTGGCAATGGTGGGTGCTCCACAAGATAAATGGAATCAGCAACGGCCTTCTTGATAGAATCCCTAACACGACGATTCTCTGCGGATTGCCGAGAGTCCGGCCCTGTAATACTATTACAAATCATCATCACAATGATAGCGGCAACCGCTATAATAAGACGCTTGCAAGGTATGTCCTTCTTGATAAACCAGTCAGGTTTTATCATTCCTGCAATGAGGACCACAAAAGCGGCAAGAAAAATTAAATAAAAAATTCCCATTTTTTACTTTGATTTTTTGGTTAATAAATACCACCCAAGACAACAAAGCAAAAAACGAGAATTTCGGAATACATCAGACCCCACACCTATATATAAAGAAAGGTGCGAACCTCACTATCTGCACTCACACGGAAGCCTAGCAATGAAACCGTGCCTTCTCTAATAGTTTACGAACACACCTAAGGCGTGAACATAAATAGAGAAGGCACAGAAGCATAAGCCCCTATGAGAGATAAGGTTGAAAGAATCTGAACTCAAACGAAATCAGGTTGCTAGGCTTTTTTCTTGAGTGCAATTTCTGTTACTTATATATTTTATGTTTATTAAAACTGTCTGTTTCTTAAAAATCTGTTTTGATTAACAACACAAAGGCAAAGGAAAAACAAAATCACGATAATTCCAAACAAATCTTCAAAAAAAATTGAAAATTCCAAACAATCTTCCTATCTTTGTGCAGAGCAAGAACCTGCCAAGCCTCTTAACAATGCTTAAATCGGTGGGGCGTTTTTTTATATATTTGCAATCAAAATATAAAACTTGTAACTATGCCAGAGATAAGCAAATTTTACGGAATCTTTAAACAATCCCTATGACCACAGAATTGATTTGCGTTACAAAAGCAGAATACGTAAAAGACTACATACTTCGTTTGTGGTTCAACAACAACGAAATACGTATGTTTGACTTTTCTACCATATACGAAAAAGGAATATTCACAAAACTAAAGGACATAGAATATTTCAAAAACTACACTCTTGATCCATTCACTGTTGACTGGAACAACGAAATAGGCTTTGCCCCGGAATTTTTATACGAAAACGGCTTCAAGGAAGTGGCGTGATTTTCCCTCCCCTCAAAAAATGCAATACACCACCTTTTTCTTTTGCATTTCCTCAAAAAAATTTCTACCTTTGCGTTTTGAAAAACAAACAAGCATAAATGGCAGAAAGCAACGACAAAAATATAATCAAGGAGCTGGAAGACAGCAAGTACGAGGCTGGTTTCGTTACTGATATCGAAATGGAGACTTTCCCAAAAGGTCTCAACGAGGATATCATACGCCGACTGTCGGCACTCAGAAACGAGCCTCAGTCAATGCTCGACTTCAGACTGAAGGCATACCGCAAGTGGCAGACTATGAAAATGCCACGCTGGGCTCATCTGGATTTCGAGGAGCCTGACTATCAGGACCTCATATACTACGCCGCTCCAAAGAAAAAGGCCAAATACAACGACATCAGCGAGGTGGATCCCGAGCTGATAAAGACTTACGAGAAACTCGGAATCCCGCTCAGCGAGCAGAAAGAACTCGCAGGCGTGGCCGTGGACGCCGTATTCGATTCCACATCCGTGCACACCACAATGCGCGAGGCACTTAAGGAAAAAGGCGTGATATTCTGCGCAATCAGCGAGGCCGTAAGAGAATACCCCGAACTCATCGAGAAATACCTCGGATCGGTAGTGCCGGTAGGAGACAACTTCTACGCCGCACTCAATTCCGCCGTATTCACCGACGGATCGTTCGTCTATATCCCCAAGGGCGTAAGGTGCCCAATGGAGCTAAGCACATACTTCAGAATCAACGCCGCCAAGACAGGACAGTTCGAGCGCACCCTCATCATCGCCGACGAGGGATCGTACGTATCGTACCTCGAGGGCTGCACCGCCCCAATGCGCGACGAGAGCCAGCTCCACGCCGCCGTTGTAGAATTGGTGGCATTAGACAACGCCGAGATAAAATACTCCACCGTTCAGAACTGGTACCCCGGCGACAAGGACGGCAAGGGCGGTATCTACAACTTTGTAACCAAGCGCGGAATCTGCCGCGGCCAGAATTCCAAAATATCGTGGACTCAGGTAGAGACCGGATCCGCCATCACCTGGAAATACCCATCCACAGTACTCCAGGGCGACAACTCCACATCAGAGTTCTACTCGGTGGCCGTCACCAACAACTACCAGCAGGCTGATACCGGCACCAAGATGATCCACATCGGCAAAAACACCAAATCCACAATCATCAGCAAGGGTATATCATTGGGCCACAGCAACAACAGTTACCGAGGCCTGGTGAAAGTGGCCAAGGGAGCCGACGGCGCCCGCAACTACTCACAGTGCGACAGCCTCCTCATAGGAAGCCAGTGCGGAGCCCACACATTCCCATACGTGGAATGTGCCAACAAGACCGCCACACTGGAGCACGAGGCCACCACATCAAAAATCTCTGACGAGCAGCTCTTCTACTGCCGTCAGCGAGGCATCAGCACCGAAAACGCCGTAAGCCTCATCGTAAACGGCTTCGCAAAAGACGTCCTCAAAAAACTCCCAATGGAATTCGCCGTAGAGGCCAAGAAACTCCTCTCGCTCACATTGGAGGGAAGCGTGGGCTAAGCGCCACAGGCGATTAGCCAATGGATAATGGACAATGGATAATGGACAATAACACAGGCTGTCAAGCCGTGCTGACAAGTTTGTCAGCACCACATAATATACGAAAAAAATGCTCGAAATAAAGAACTTACACGCCTCAATCGACGGCAAGGAAATATTAAAAGGAATCAACCTCACAGTAAAACCCGGTGAGGTACACGCCATAATGGGACCCAACGGCTCCGGCAAAAGCACATTGGCATCAGTGCTCTCCGGCAACGAGGTATTCACCGTTACCGAGGGTTCAGTAACACTCGACGGCAAAAACCTTCTCGACCTGAAACCTGAGGAGCGCGCGGCCGAGGGAGTATTCCTCGCATTCCAGTATCCCGTTGAGATACCGGGCGTTAGCATCAACAACTTTATGGAAGCCGCTGTAAACGAGCAGCGCAAATACCGCGGCGAGGAGCCCCTCAACAAGATTGCCATCAACAAGATGATAAAGGAGAAAAAGGCATTCGTGGAACTCGACTCAAAACTCGACAACCGCTCTGTAAACCAGGGATTCTCGGGCGGCGAGAAAAAGAAACTCGAGGTATTCCAAATGGCAATGCTCGACCCCAAGCTCGCCATCCTCGACGAGACTGACTCGGGCCTTGATATCGACGCCCTCCGCATCGTGGCCACAGGCGTAAACAAGCTCCGCAACTCCAACAACGCATTCATCGTAATCACTCACTATCAGAGACTTCTTGACTACATCACACCAGACATCGTTCACGTGCTCTACAACGGCCGAATCATCAAGACTGGCGACAAGAACCTCGCACTCGAACTCGAGAACACTGGCTACGACGAGCTCAAGAAACAGGCTGACGAAATGTACAAGTAATTAGTATTTAAGTGATTATGAACTACAACATCATAGATACAAAAACCGGCAACATAGAGCTCACAGCCAAGCCAAACACCAGCGAGGCCTACGTTATGGAGTTTTCTCAGGGAGCTGATACCGCAGTAAATACGGTGAACCTCACTGCCAAAGACGACTCCACCGTAAGACTTCATCTGTTGTATAATAGTTTAGGGTCAGCTGACTCTATAATAAACGTGAACCTTGGCAGCGACTGCGACGTAATGGTTTCAGTAGCAATGATAAACGGCAAAAACGTAAATGTGAATCTCAACGTGGAAATCAACGGCGAGCACAGCACATTCCGTGCGCCGGGAATCATAATGCCGGGCGAGGGACAGAGTTTCAGATACAATTCCGTAATCGACCACAAGGCCGGACACAGCTCAACTTACCAGAAAGTAAGAACCGTAGCCAACGGCAACGGTCAGGCCGACTTCTTCGGAATAGTGAAAGTGGAACGCGACGCCCAGAAATCAGAGACCGAACAGGTAAACAACAACATATTACTCACCGAGACCGCACGCATAGAGAGCAAGCCTCAGTTGGAGATTTACGCCGACGACGTAAAATGCTCGCACGGCTCCACCACCGGAATGCTCGACAAAGACCAGATCTTCTATATGCGCAGCCGCGGCATCAGCGAGAAAACCGCCCAGGCACTCTTGCTCCAGGCCTTCCTCGCCGAAGTAATCAACGAGATAGATACCGACGCCTACGCCGAAAAACTAACTGAGGCCATAAACGCTAAATTATAGCGCCTTACGGCATTATAATTTTATTTTTGGAACATAAATTATCAAAAATTACCATAAATTATTCATAAATTTTTATCTGAATAATTTTTGGAAAATTCGTGTTAATTCTTGATAATTCGTGTTCTTAAACAAAACGATTTATTCATTTATTCGTTTATTCATTTATTGAAAAATAATGGACATTGAGAAAATCAGGAACGAGTTTCCTATCCTTAAGCAGACAATTTACGGCAAGCCGCTCGTTTATCTCGACAACGCCGCCACCACACAGAAGCCTCAGTGCGTGATAGACCGCATTGTGGAATTCTACACCCAGTACAACGCCAACATCCACCGCGGTGTCCACTATATGGCCGAGAAAGCAACTGAGGTTTACGAGGCCGCACGCCTCAAGGTTAAGGACTTCATCAATGCCAAATCCCGCACCGAGATAGTATTCACCAAGGGAAGCACCGAGGCCATCAACACCCTCGCATACTCATTCGGCGAGGCATACATCCACGAGGGCGACGAGATCATCATCTCAGAAATGGAGCACCATTCCAACATCGTTCCCTGGCAGCTGATGGCAGGAAGAAAGGGCGCCAGAATCAAGGTTCTGCCCTTCGACGACAACGGCGAACTCCTTCTCCAAAACCTCGAAAGCCTCATCACCGACAAGACCAAAATCGTCTGCGTCAACTACGTATCCAACACCCTTGGAACCGTAAACGACGTGAAGACAATAATACAGACCGCCCACAAGCACGGAGTTCCCGTGATAGTGGACGCCGCACAGGCCATCCAGCACATCAAGATCGACGTTCAGGAACTCGACTGCGACTTCCTCGCAATATCGGGCCACAAGATATACGCCGAAACCGGAATCGGAGTGCTCTACGGCAAGGAGAAATTCCTTGAGGAAATGCCTCCATACCAGGGCGGCGGCGATATGATAAAAAACGTATCGTTCGACCTCACAACCTACGCCGAGCTGCCGCTGAAATACGAGGCCGGAACATCAAACTTTGTAGGCGCGGGATCGCTCCACACAGCATTGGACTGGGTTGACAAAATCGGACTCAACAACATAGCAGCCCACGAGGCCGAATTGCTGAAATACGCCACCGAGAAAGTACAGGACCTCGGCGGAATCACAATCTACGGCCACGCCAAAAACAAGGTATCAGTGCTCTCGTTCAACATCAACGGCGCACACCCCTACGACGTGGGAATGATACTCGACAAACTTGGCATCGCGGTACGCACCGGCACACACTGCACCGAGCCGATAATGAAGCACTTCGGCATCCCCGGCACCGTGCGCGCCTCCTTCGCCCCATACAACACCAAAGAGGAAATCGACGTATTGGTAGCAGGAATACAGCGCGCCAAGAAAATGCTTGGATAGCAATTAACAATTAATAATTAACAATTAATAATTAATAACCCGAAAGGTTCACATTAGAGCCCAGCCCCGGAGGGGCGTCGCTATGCATAACCGTTGGCGACGCTTGCGAGCCTGCGGATATACAAAACTATGACCATCAACGAAATACAAGACGAGATAATCGAGGAATTCTCGGCATACGACGAGTGGCTCGATAAATACGAGTACCTCATTGAATTGGGCAACTCGCTAGATACCATAGAGGAGAGCAAGAAGACTCCCGACAACATCATTCAGGGCTGTCAGTCAAGAGTTTGGCTCGACACCACACTGGAGGACAACGGCACAATAAGTTTCAAGGCCGATAGCGACGCCATCATCACCAAGGGCATCATAGCATTGCTGATACGCGTATTCAACAATCAGACACCCGACGACATCGTGAACGCCGAACTCTACTTTGTGGACGAGATAGGCCTGAGCGCCAACCTCTCCCCCACCCGCGCCAACGGCCTCGTGGCTATGATAAAACAGATAAGATACTACGCGCTCGCATTCCGTGCGCTCAACAAATAATTGAAATGGAAGAAGCAACAAAGAATATCCCTCTCTTGGGAATAGAGACTCAGGTAATCGACGTTCTAAGAACCGTTTACGACCCTGAGATACCTGTAAACGTATATGACCTCGGCCTCATCTACCGCATCGACGTGGACGACGACAACAATGTGGAGATAGATATGACCTTCACGGCGCCCAACTGCCCCATCGCCGACGAGATTCTCGTGGACGTTCAGACCAAGATAGAGGGCATCAAGGAAGTGAAGTCCTGCAAGGTGAACATCGTATTCGAGCCCGCCTGGGACCAGAGCATGATGAGCGAGGAGGCCAAGGAAATCCTCGATATGGATTTCGACGACTAAAAGATTATTCCACCTCGATATTAATAATCATCGGCAGGTGGTCGGAAAAACCGCCCTTATATATCGGCCCCTGATATGTACGCAGCGGACGGCCTTGCTTGTCCATAAAATTGGGCTCATCGAGCGGAAAAACATTATCCGGGCTCAGATGAAAACCCTTTTTGCCGAGCATCGGTCCCGAAACAATCACCTGGTCGATAAGACTTCCGCGCCCCTGATACCAATACGACCACAGATTTTTCTTGTAATATAGATAATAAGAAAGGTTATAAAGTTTCCCGGGCTGCGGATCATTGAATTTTTTTTCAGCTAATAGCACATCATTCACCGACACATCATTGGGAGTATCGTTGAAATCACCCATACAGATTATATTAGCCACGCTATTAGCTGAAAAAACCGAATCCACCGCCCTGCGCAAAATCCTGGCAGCCTGATGCCGGTAAGGCTCGGTCCAGGCAAATCCGCCGTACCGCGACGGCCAGTGATTGAGAAAAATATGCAGAGTATCGCCCGTGGCGGTCACCAAACCCTTCACATACAGAATATCACGGGTAGCAAAATCCGGCTCCTTGGGCATCGTAACCGGTATGAAGGCCGAATCCAACGGCCTGAATGTCTTGGCATTATACAGCAAGGCAAGATCTATTCCCCTCCTGTCGGGACTATCCTTGTGCATGATGGAATATCCGCCCTTCCAGAGAGGCGTCTTGTGTACAAGGTCCTCCACCACGGCACGGTTTTCCACCTCGCAGAGCCCTATCACATCCGGAAAATTGCAGAGGTTTGTAGCAGCTAATACCTTCCAAATGTTGTTCAGCTTGTTTCGGTAGCGCCACGAATTCCAGTGCCTGTCGCCCTCGGGAGTAAACTCGTCGTCGTCGGTGTCGGGATTGTTGATGGTATCAAAGAGGTTTTCCACATTGTAAGACACCACAACGAACCCATCGAATATGGGTACAAAATTATTGCTATCAGCTGCCGAAAACGACATAATACTGCCCAAAACCATCAACGCGGGAAATATCCATACAAGGTGTCTCATGGCTAAGGATTGTATCGCGCGGTATTGTAAATGGACTGCAAATCAGTGATTTCCATCAGCTGATGGAGCGTAACTTCAGGATGGTTGGCCATGTAGGAGCACACGATGCCGTAGCCACAGAACGAGGCCACGCCGGGCGCGCTCTCGTTGCCGAAAGCCTTGGTGAAAGGTCCCTCGCCCGTAAAATTGTTTATCAGCTTGGTATCTGTTATAAAGAGCAGTTTTCTGTCTATCAGATAGTTCCACACATTCTCCTCGTAAGCCTCGGCCCAGCGGTAGTTGATGTCGGTGTAGCCCCAGAGCAGAGAGTCGGGAGCTGATGGCATCATCGATTTCAGGAAATACTGGACACGGCCCTGATACACCATCTCGTTGAGCAGGTTGTCGGCATTATCGTCGCTGTGGGGATAATTCACGAGGGCGTATGTCCTGAAAAAATCCACCGGAATCATGGCTTTCACCATCTTGTGACGCCTGTAGTTCTCGAAACCGTGGTCGGCGTACACACCCGAGTTGCCGTGATACTTGTCGAGAGCCACCGCCACAATACCGTCGGTAGGGAACATGGATTCCTGATAGCCGGATATTATGGTGTAGATTTTGGGAAGCTCCTCGCTGGGGAAATAGTATCTGAAATGCCTGAACGCATCCTCGAATAGCGGTTCCAAGGGCTCATCAGCTGGAAAAACCTTCTCCACCTCCCTGTAATTGTAATGGGTCTTGCAGTAATTGGCGAAAAGAGTGTACTGCGTCTGAAAATCAGCATCTTCCATGGCCGGCAGGTTTATGATTCCGCGGATATAGAAATCCAGGAAATCGCCGTACTTGGCATTGAGTGCTGGCAGCGCCGAATATACGTTCTGTGGCTGAATGGTATCGAAATCGAGGTCGAAACGCACCACCTCCACATCGGCATTGATGCCTGAGACATCCACATTGAAATCCTTTCTGACGCCCTTGCCACACGAGGTGAGAAATCCCACCGCCGCCATAATGGCTATGAGTAATATTGAGCTTTTTGAATGCATGATTTATGTTTTGGTTTATTAATGATAAACTTACCACAAAGATAATTTATTTTGCAACTGATACAAAAAAAATATGATGGTTTCACATATTTTACAGAGAATCGATTTTTGAGCAATCACAAAACTTTTTACTATCTTTGCGGCTAAAAACTCAAGGACACTATGCAACAAAAAAGTTAAACAGATGGAGTTCTAAGGATCAACGATGGCAACATACAGTACAGCACAATACTGTTTCATCAGAACATGCAAAAGGTAGGAGTAGTATCAGCAGAAGGGCCATTTGTTATCTTTGGTGCCGAGTTTGTGCCTTTCTGCTCACGCGTATTCTTTCCCACCGAGCCAACAGGCATCTTTGCCCCGCCCGAAGACCTGCAGGACGAGGAGTTGGAACAACAGCAATGGAGAAACCGTAATGATTGGGATTTCGGTAAAGCAAACAAGTTGATGAATTAAGGAAAATGAATTTATAGATAAAAAGCAAACTCCTCCGCTTAGGAAATTCTGAACGGAGGAGTTTTTTGTTACATAAAAAATTACTTAGTATTTCTCAAAACTTTTTACTATCTTTGCATCGAACAAAAACTCAGAAACGCCATGGCAATAACAAGCATAGCAAACCCACTCTACGACACGGCCTTCAAATACTTGATGGAGGACAACAGAGTGGCGCAGTTACTTATAGGAGCCCTCATCAACAAGAAGATAAAGACCATCACGCAGACAGCCAACGAGATAACCGACTGGTCGAATGATGGACTAAAACTCCTGCGTCTTGATTTTTCTGCCGAGGTAGAAATAGCCCCTGACCAATTTGAAACCATAACAATAGAGGTTCAGAAGGTATTCCTTGCGACTGAGTATGTCCGTTTCAGAAAATACCTGAGCGAGCAATATGCCAACAGGGCCAACAAGAAGGTCTCCAAGGAATACAAAGACCGAAAGACCGGCAAGATAAAGACCAAGATTGTAGAGAAGGCACTGCCGATAACTGCAATCTACATCCTCGGACATTCCACCATAGATGACCAACACCCTGTTATTTACGGAGAAGGCGCATACCGCGACGTAGAAGGCAACATCATCGAAAAAATCGGCAACTGCGAGTTTCTCACCAGCATGATGCACAAGATAATTGTAGTACAAGTGCCATCGCTGAAAAAGAAGCCACGCACATACGTTGAGAAACTTCTCTCCCTCTTCGACCAATCCAACGTATCATCAGATACCGATCAGATCCTGAACATCGAGCCGATGGAAGACCATCCCGAAGGCTACGACGAAATACTAAAACGCCTTGAGATGGCCGCCAAGGACAAGAAACTCCGCCGCAAAATGCAGCACGAGCAAGACGGCATCAACGAACTGAAACAACTTCAGAGTCAACAGGAATGGCTAGAATCGCAACTCTATGACGCAAAAGAAACGATTGCTCAGAAAGACGAGGCTATCGCGAAAAAGGACGAGGCAATTGCAAAGAAAGACGAGGCAATTGCAAAGAAGGACGAAGCCATCGCAAAGAAGGACGAGGCAATCGCAAAAAAGGACGAGGCCATCGCAAAGAAAGACGAAGAACTCGCCGCCGCCAACGAGACCATTATCTCTGCAATAAAAGCATTCAAAGTTCAGAACTTGCCATTAAGCGAAATTGCAAAGATCTTTAAAGTTTCGATAGAAATGGTTGAAAGCATCAAATAAAAAACAAACCTCCTCCGCTTAGATGATTCTGAACGGAGGAGGTTTTGTTTATTTCAGAATTATCTTTTCCTCGGATGGGTTCCTAAACGAGAAAACGCTTTGATGATCTTTGTTGGTGAAACAAAAATCACATTCGGTAATAATATCCATACCAATCAAAACATCATATTCAATTGAATCAGAAGAATATACCTGATAATTATGATACACCTTGCCATTAGGCAAACCTATCGCTACATCATAGACCTCAACGGGGAAATCTCCTCCTACGCCAGTAATCATTGTAGAATTTGACGGCTTAATCCCCAAAGCTTCAATAACGGCCTTGGAAACCAAGGTAATTTCGGCACCTGTATCCCAAACGGCGTTATTGGTGAAATATTTGCAAGAAGGCAATTTGCCTTTTTCAAAGGCTGGAAACAAATACAATTCTGTCTCAATAACAGAAGTTATACCGTCAAAATTCTTTACATATCCAGACATAATACTTCCGACAAATCGCTTACTTGGTGTTCTACAACTGGTGGTTTATAATATCCAGGCTTGGTTCTAAAGGCACTTACAAATTTGGGCGCATCTTTTCTTACCTTAGTATTGAGGCTATCGGCCAACTGATGAAAAATCGCCAGCTGCTTTTCCTTATCCAAGGCAGAAATCATTTCCATTATCTGTTCTACGGTTATGTTTTCTGGTATATTCATAATGCATTAATAAGACGCCTCAAAGATAGGGGTAAATTTCAAATTCTCAAAAAAAAATTTCAAATAAAAAATTTCAGCCGTCCGGATTATAAAAATCTAGACGGCTGAAAAATTTCATCTGTTTTATTATTAGAGAGCGAGACGTGGCAAGGCCGCGTCTCTACAATCTTATCCCAAGTTTGCGATCTGCTTCTCCAATGCCTCAATCTTTACGATGGCGTCGGCCTGTTTCTGCTTCTCGCGCTCCACTACGGCGGCAGGGGCTCCGGCTACGAAACGCTCGTTGCTGAGTTTCTTCTCAACCGACTTGAGGAAGCCGCGGGTGTATTCGAGCTCGGCCTTAAGCTTGGCAATCTCTTCCTCCACGTTTACATTGTCGCCCATTGGCACGTAGTACTCAACGTTCTTGGCAACGAAGGTCTTGCAGCCTTCCTTGGCCTCGGAGATCTGTGTGAACGACTTGAGGTTGCTCTGCTTTGCGATTACTGAATCGAAGTAGCCGTCGTATGCGCCGTCCACGAGCTTTGCGTAAACGTCGATGGCGTCTTTCTGAGCCATCTGGTTTTCCTGACGAATCTGACGGATCTTAGCGATAACGTCCTTGGCTGTCTCGAAACGGTCGAGGAGTTTCTCGTCGAATGAGCTGGCCTCTGGCTGAAGCTGAAGCATCAGGCTCTCTCCCTGCTTGCGCTCGTCGAGAAGCTGCCACAATTCCTCGGTGATGAATGGAATGTATGGGTGCATTATCTTGAGGAGCTTGTCGAAGAAGTCGAGTGTGGCATCGTAGGTGGCCTTGTCGATAGGCTGCTGATAGCCAGGCTTTACGCTCTCCAAGTACCAAGAAGAGAACTCGTCCCAGAAGAGCTTGTAAACTGTCATCAGCGAATCAGAGAGGCGGAAGTCTGCGAACATCTTGTCAACCTCAGAGATGGTCTTGTTGAGCTTGTTGTTGAACCACTCGATAGCCTTCTTTGATGACTCGGGCTGAGGAATGTTGGCGTCCACGCTCCAACCCTTTACGAGGCGGAATGCGTTCCAAACCTTGTTGGTGAAGTTTCTACCCTGGAGACAGAGCTCGTCATCATAAAGGAGGTCGCCGCCTGCTGGTGAGCAGAGCAACATTCCAAGACGTACGCCGTCGGTAGAGAACTGCTTCATCAGCTCCAATGGGTCAGGCGAGTTGCCGAGACTCTTGCTCATCTTGCGGCCGAGCTTGTCGCGGACAATACCTGTGAAATATACGTTGCGGAAAGGAACATCGTTCATGTATTCCTCGCCGGCCATAATCATACGTGCCACCCAGAAGAAGATGATATCCGGACCTGTTACGAGGTCGCAGGTTGGGTAGTAATACTTGATTTCATCGTTGCCGGGGTTGTTGATACCGTCGAAGAGTGATACAGGCCAGAGCCATGATGAGAACCATGTATCGAGAGCGTCCTCGTCGTGCGAGAGCTGGTCGATGGTGATATTCTCGTAGCCAGGCATTTTCTTGGCCTCAGCGAGTGCCTGCTCGGCAGTCTCAGCAACAACAAACTTCTCGTCCTCGCCCTCGGCGGTTGGCAGGAAGTAGGCAGGGATTCTGTGACCCCACCAGAGCTGACGGCTGATACACCAGTCCTGAATGTTCTCGAGCCAGTTCTTGTATGTGTTTACGTATTTCTCGGGGTGGAATTTTATCTTGCCTTCCAATACTGGAGGAAGGGCGATATCAGCAAAATGCTTCATCTTGAGGAACCACTGCTTGCAGAGACGAGGCTCTACGGCGGTGTCCTGGTTGCGCTCTGAGTAGCCTACCTTGTTGTCGTAGTCCTCCACCTTCTCGAGGAGGCCTGCGTTCTGGAGGTCGATGGCAATCTGCTTGCGCACGTCCATGCGGTCCATGCCAACGTACATTCCGGCAGCCTCAGAGATTGTACCGTCAGGATTGAAAATATCTATAACCTCGAGGTTGTGGGTCTGACCAAGTGCGTAGTCGTTTACGTCGTGGGCAGGTGTCACCTTAAGACAGCCGGTACCGAACTCGATATCCACATAGCGGTCCTCGATAACGGGGATTACTCGTCCTACGGCTGGAACAACCACCTTGTGACCCTTAAGCCACTGGTTCTTAACGTCCTTTGGGTTGATACACATTGCGGTATCGCCCATGATTGTCTCGGGACGTGTGGTGGCAACTACGGCGTAGTAACCCTTATCGTCCTTGTGGAAAACCTCGCCCTCCTGGTTGGTGAGGACTACAGGATTTGTGTCGGCATCAGCTACATAATATTTCAGGTGATAGAGCTTGCTCTTCTCCTCACGGTAGATTACCTCCTCGGTAGAGAGCACTGTCTGAGCCTTGGGATCCCAGTTCACCATACGGAGGCCGCGGTAAATGAGGCCTTTCTTGTAGAGATCAACGAATACCTTGATAACGCTCTCGCTGCGTGGGCCGTCCATTGTGAATGCTGTGCGGTCCCAGTCGCAAGATGCGCCGAGTTTCTTGAGCTGCTCGAGGATTATTCCGCCGTGCTCCTCTTTCCACTCCCAGGCGTGCTTGAGGAATTCCTCGCGGGTGAGGTCGCGCTTCTTGATGCCCTGCTTTGCAAGCTTCTGAACAACCTTGGCCTCGGTGGCTATGGATGCGTGGTCGGTACCGGGAACCCAGCATGCGTTGAAGCCCTTCATGCGGGCGCGGCGTGTTAGGATATCCTGGATGGTATTATTGAGCATGTGACCCATGTGGAGCACACCGGTCACGTTTGGTGGGGGTATTACTATTGTGTATGGTTTTCTCTGATCAGGCTTCGACGCGAAACACTTGTTGTCGAGCCAATACTTGTACCATTTCTCCTCGCTCTGGGCGGGATCGTATTTTGCTGGAATTTCCATTTTATGAGTTTTGTTTTTTTATATAATCGGCACAAAGATAGGAAAAAAGAATGAGTTTTCTGAGATTTTTGTGATAATTTTGTGTAAAAACATAAAAAGTGTGGGGTTAGGGCTGATGGTTGGGAAAGATTTTTTTCTACGCAAGGCTTGCAAGAGCCAAAAATTAGGGGTATATTTGCAAAAATGAAAAACACAAAACCGATGAATACTGCTACTATAAATTCCGAGATTTTTTGGCAACTAAGCCTCATTGCCGACAACGAGAACTTTCTCTCTGAGACGCTCTCGTTCCTAAAGAAACTTACCAACACACAAAGTATGGCAATGCCTATTGTAAAGCGGGAAAACTATGCGACTTTATTAAGGCAACTATCAGACTATCAGGAATTACGAGAAAACTGGGACGGAGAAGGAGCTTTGCCATTGGAGCAAAAATCAACAAAAAACTTAAAGAAGATTCTGGAAAAGACCGAGGACAAATACCTGAACGGCTGGCACATAGAGCCTGATACCAACGGCACCATACTGATGGTATCAAACGACGGAAACTCAGTAATCAATATCGGCAACGAAACATTCTCTTTCTACACCGAGAAGGCCGGACAATTTTCTGCCTCAGAGGCAAGACCTTTTTCCCAAAAGGAAATAATTGATTTATTAATGGAATACAAAGATGATAGAAGATAGCCAAAATGTAGCGAGAGCCTTGTTTACCCCAATTATGGTAAACGCTCAAGGGAAGGTGCTTAATGCGGCTTTCAAACTGCGTTCAGGAATCCAGGAGGAATACATCTCGGTAATGATAATGGATATACCCACATGGCTATCTGATATCGAGAAAATTCCACAAAACGAAAACAGGAAACTTTATGGATACGCCAGAATGAACGCCGGACAAATCCGTCAAGCAAAATTCGACGCCATAACATTCGACGTAAAAGAATGTCCAACGGCCAACATCCGCTCCCATGGTGGCATATTCACCTATCACGAAGACGAACTGATAATAGGAGGACAACCAACAAAAGGCGAAGCCACTGGCGGAATGCTATTGGCCATACGGAACAAACTGGCGCAAATTGCCCAAGAAGGATTGGTGGTGGTATGATTTAATGTTTCTTCAGAAACTCCTCAAGTTCCACCACGTCCAGTTTCAAAACAGAGGCTATCTGCTCCAACGACATTGTCCGGCATTGCGCAAGATAATGGCTGCGTCAAGTCTCTTCCTGTGGAGTTCGGCGCGCTCACTCCATTCCTTCCACTGCTTTTGTTCTTCATCAAGTTTATCAAGTAATCCTGCATCTGAACAAGCCTTCTGCAAAAAGGCAACCAACGTCCTATAATCATCAGAATCATAATAAAACTCGTCGATTTCAATAAATTTTTGATCAACGTGTTTACCTCCTTCGTAAAAGACGTGAAGAAGTTTATCA
>JAZQPB010000062.1:0-4570 GCA_045628165.1 Bacteroidales bacterium
AGCAGTCTGTAACCGAAAATGTAAAGCTTGAATTGCAGGCTGGAATGTATTTGGGAGTTGGAATTTGTGGCAAAAAGGAATTGCCTATTTACAATGATTGGGGAAATTTTTATAAGGAAGATACATTCAGCGACAAAGGCCCAAAGCGTCTCGATTGCGGATTAAATATCGGATGTGGCCTCCAAATAAACAAAATTTATTTAGGTGTTTCCTATGAGAATGGCTTTATGGAAATTGAAGATTACAATGTGGCACATTGTTTTATGGCAAATGTTGGATATTCTTTCTAAAGCTATTTTTTATTATACTCGTATTAGCTGCAAAAAAACTACACAACAAAAAACCTCCCGCTCTTGGAAAAATCTCCAAAAGCGGGAGTTTATGTTAGAGAGAGTCTTTAAACTTTAAACTTTCCTCTTTACACTTTTTTATATCTTCTCGATACCAACCTCGATTCTCTTGATAGATTCCTCCTTGCCGAGGTCCTCGAGGATGTCGAAGATGTGTGGACCCTTGCAGGCGCCGCAGAGGAGCAGACGCATTGGGTTGAGCACCTTGCCGAAGCTGAGCTGATTCTCCTGGATCCATGCAGAGATGGTGTCCTCAAGATTCTTGGCTGAGAAGTCGGCGATGCCCTTCATAAATTCCACGCATTTCTTCATGAGCTCAGGAGTCTCCTCCTTCCAGAATTTCTTCTTGTTTACCTGGTCGTACTCGGTAGGAGCGATGAAGAAATATGTGCTCTCTTTCCAGAGGTCGTGGGTGAAGTTGCAGCGGTCTTTTACGAGGCCGCAGATCTTTGTAGCCTTCTCCATAGAGACCTCTATGCCGTCGGCCTTGGCGCCCTCAATGAAGTACTTGGCGAGCTCCTCGTTGGGCAATACGAGCATGTACTGCTTGTTGAACCACTTGTTTTTCTCGGGGTCGAACTTGGAACCTGCCTTGTTTACGTGCTCCAGGGTGAAGAGGTTGCAGAGCTCCTCCTTTGTGAAGATTTCCTGTGTGGTGTTGCCCGGATTCCAGCCCAGGAGAGCCATCATATTGAGGAAGGCCTCAGGGAAATAACCGTATTCCTCGTAACCCTTGCTTACCTCGCCGCTCTTTGGATCCTCCCAGTGGAGAGGGAATACAGGGAAACCGAGACGGTCGCCGTCGCGCTTGGAGAGCTTGCCCTTGCCGTCTGGCTTCAGGATGAGTGGTAAGTGTGCGAACTCAGGCATAGTGTCGGTCCAGCCGAAAGCCCTGTAGAGCAGGTAGTGGAGTGGGAGAGAGGGCAACCACTCCTCGCCGCGGATTACGTGCGAGATTTTCATCAAGTGGTCGTCCACGATGTTGGCAAGGTGGTATGTAGGCATTCCGTCGCTCTTGTAGAGCACCTTGTCGTCCAGGAGTGCTGTGTCGGCGTTTATCTCGCCGCGGATGATGTCTTTCAAAACGAGTTTCTCATTCTCAGGCATCTTGAAACGGATAACGTATGGAGCACCGCTCTGGAGCATGAGTCTTGTCTGCTCCTCGCCGAAAGTCAGCTGGTTCTTCATAGTCATACGTGTGGCGGGGCCGTAGCACTGGATAGAGGCTTTCTCGGCCTCCAGTTTCTTGCGCATCTGCTCCAGCTCGTCTGGGGTATCGAATGCGTAATATGCAAAGCCGTCCTTTACAAGCTGCTCGGCATACTGAGTGTAGAGGTGCTTGCGGTTGCTCTGCTTGTAGGGGCCGTATTCACCGCCCTTAAGGTCGCTCTCGTCGATATCGAGACCAATCCACTCGAGTGAGCGAATGATATAATCCTCGGCACCTGGCACAAAACGTGTCTGATCGGTGTCCTCGATTCTGAGGATGAATTTTCCGCCGTGCTTTCTGGCGAAAAGATAGTTGAAAAGCGCGGTTCTCACACCGCCCAAGTGAAGCGCGCCTGTTGGACTTGGCGCAAATCTTACTCTTACTTCTTTATTCATGGTTTTATTGTTAAAGTTTAAAGTTTAAGGTTTAAAGTTTAAAGATTTTTTAGGAATGGGTCTTTAAGCTTTAAGCTTTCCACTTTACACTATTTATTTATCGTAGTTAGTCTTAGCCGCAGACGATGTCAGCGGTTACCATAGTGCAGCCCGCCAGCGGGCTCTCATACCGAGGGGTCACCGGATGTGTGGGTGGCCCTTGCGGCCACTACGGGGGTAACCGCTGGCATCGCCTGCGGGATATCGTCTGCGGCCGTGCGTCTCTACTAACGATACTTCCCCACGAGATAATCCTTGCACATTATTGCCTTCACCTTCAGGAGGTCTTCGGGCTTGTTTACCGAGTGCGTGGTCTGGTCGGTGAGGGTCATGTTTATCTTGATACCGTTTTCCAGGATTCTTATCAGGTCGATACCCTCGGCGTTTTCGAGCGGAGTCGACATCATGAGGTTAAACTGTGACAGGAAATCCCTGCGGAACACGCTTACTCCCACGAGTTTCATCCTTGGGAAAGTCATGCCGCGGGTGGCTGTTGGTATGGGCTCGCGCGATAGGTACATTGCATAGTTGTGCGTATCAGCTACCACCTTTATCTCGTTTTTGTCGTTGAAAACCTTGTCGTCTATTATCTCGTCCATCAGGCAGGTCACCTTCAGCGATCCGTCTATCACCATCGGGCTTATGGCGCGGCCTATCATGTCGGGAGTTATCATAGGCTCGTCGGGCTGTATCATCACCACGATATCGTATTTCTTGTTGTTTTCGGCTTCTATTTTCATCACGGCCTCGGCCACGCGGTCGGTAGCTGATATCATGGATTCGGCCATCTCTATGTATCCGCCCTTTATCGATTTCATGTAGTTGATGATTTCCTGGTCGGCGGTGGCTACATACACATCTGTAACATCGTTGCAGAGTTTTACTCTATTATATACGTGGCCTATCATTGGAATGCCGTTGATGTCAGCCATTGGCTTGTTGGGGAAATTCTTCGACGCCATGCGCGCGGGAATCACCGCTATTATCTGTAGTTTCTGATCTGCCATAGTTGTATTGTTTTAGAGGTTTGTTGATGTAAGTGAGTTTTTCGAAATGTAAATGTAAATCAAAATCCTGAAATACTCAAATTTTTTTCGGAATATTTGTTTTCATTTTTTTTAGGCAGCTGATGGCGTTTTTTTTACATATCAGCTGCCCAAAACCACAAAAAACGGCCTTTTTTTCACATTTATTACATTTATGTAACATTTATACTATCATTTGTAATATATCAGTGTGTTTCTTGTTACGCAAAATCTTGCAAAATCTTTGTATTAGCTGTAAATTTGTATCAACAAAATCAAAGAAAAGATTTTGGTTTTAAATTTGAAGGTTATTTATTGTAACGGATATTTTAGATAAAATTATTCTCATATTTTTAGTAATTGGATATAAATCTATTTTTTTTCAAACAAGTATGGATGGTTGGACGATGTGATATCGAGCCAACCTTTTTTTATTTCAGTACAATCACCTGTCCCTTCTTGGTCATTACATCGTATTCGTAATATTGGGGAAGTTGTGGAGCTGATATCGTGGATTTCTCTGAGACTACCGGAGTGTTCACGAAAGCCGATTCCATCAGCGGATTGCCCATCATGCGCGAGTTGGCTGGTTTCAGCTTCTTGCCCGAGAGCTCCTGTGCCGACCGTATTCTGAGCAGGCCTCCGCAGTTCGAGGTTATTTCAGCTGATACGATTTTTCCGTCTTTCCATTCCATATCCACCACAAAACCGCCGCGGGCCACAAGTCCCTTTACCTTTCCGTCCTTCATGTTGTCAGGGATTGCAGGCAGCAGATGCACGGCTCCGTCGTGGCTCTGCAGGAGCATCTCGGCTATGCCGGCGCAGAATCCGAAGTTGCCGTCGATCTGGAAAGGCGGATGCGCGTCGAAGAGGTTGGGATATGTGCGGCCCTCGCCGAATCCCCAGCCATTCTCGGCAGGCAGCAGCGTTATCATGTTCTGGATAATCTTGTAGGCGTGGTTGCCGTCCAGCATTCTGGCCCAGAGGTTTATCTTCCATCCGATCGACCAGCCTGTGGCCATGTCGCCGCGCTGGATGAGTGAGTTCTTGGCGGCCTCAAAGAGCAGCGGATTCTTGCTTGGAGTAATCTGGTTGCTTGGGTAGAGGCCGTAGAGATGCGATATGTGACGGTGCTCGTCCTTGGGGTCGTCCACATCGTCCATCCACTCCTGCAGCTGATTGTGCTGGCCTATCTTCATTGGAGGTATCTTGGCTATGTATTTCTGGAGTTTGGCCTGATACTCAGGACTTTCGCCCACAATATGCGAAGCCAGCAGTGTGCTGTTCAGTGCGTCGAAAACTATCTGATTGTCCATTGTGCAGCCCATTGCGAGAGAGCTTGGCGAGTTGTTGGGGCCGTGCTCGGGCGATACCGATGGCATGGTTACGTAGTAGTCGCCGTGCTCCACCACAAAACTCATGTAGAAATCGGCTGTACCTTTTATTATAGGATAGTATTTTTTCAGAAAATCTGTATCACCTGTAAATAGGTAGTGCTGCCAGAGGTGCTGTGCGAGCCATGCTCCGCCGTTAGGCCACATTCCCCAGTAG
>JAZQPB010000063.1:0-6551 GCA_045628165.1 Bacteroidales bacterium
ACATGAGCTGTTCGGCAAGGCTTCCGCTATATACCGTGATGGCCGCCGCATTCTTCACACAGTATCAAGCTGCGATAACGCTATCGGTCTATGTGATAGGCATTATAATAGCCGCGCTTACAGCGATACTTCTACGCAAGACCACTTTCAAGAGTCAGGACGCGCCATTCGTGATGGAGCTCCCACCCTACCGCATACCAACTTTGAGAAGCGTGCTCAAGCACATGTGGGAGAAGGCCGCACAGTATCTCAAGAAAATGGGAGGAGTAATCCTGATAGCATCCATAATAATCTGGGCACTAGGCTATTTCCCATTGCCGGATAAGGAGATGACTGACTCGGAGCGTCAGGAATACAGCTACATAGGCCGCATCGGCAAGGCCATAGAGCCGGTGATAGAGCCGTTGGGATTCAACTGGAAATTGGGAATTTCGCTCTTCACCGGAGTTGCCGCCAAGGAGATCGTGGTATCCACAATGGGAGTTCTGTACCATTCCGACAGCGAAAGCACAGAGTCGCTTAGTGCCAAGATATCAGCTGATACCTCCACCGACATACCGCTCACGCCCTACTCCGCATTCGGATTCATGGTGTTTGTGCTCACCTACTTCCCCTGCATAGCCACCGCCACGGCAATGTTCAAGGAAGGCGGGCAGAAACGCTGGGGCTGGCTCTCGATATTATATTCGCTGATACTGGCCTGGCTATTGGCTTTCGCGATAAATATGCTGGGATAAGGGAAAAAGGGAATTATGGTGTTCTGTGCAGAAGAGACATCAGAATCTTATCTCCATATCCTCCATAGACAATCCCATTACCCTGATATCCTTGCCCTTGAATGCCTGACGCTGCATTACAGCCACTTTCTCACGAAGGCGCGCCTCGTTGTAGCGTTGGGCATTTCTCTTTATCTCGTAGGCTGACACTTCGCCATCAAGGCTTTCCGCCACAATGTCAATCTCGAAATCGTCATTGTTGCCGGCCTGATTCTTGATGCGGTTGCCCACCAGCCACCAGCCACCTATCTGCTGATACTTGAACGACTCCATCATCCTGCAGCGGAACCATCGCTCCAACGCTATTCCCGAGAATGTTGGATAATCATCAGAAATAATGCGTTCCAAGGCTGGCATATTCTGCAATTCTATCAATGCTGAATAGCGACTGATATATCTGAACCAAAAACGGAAGAAATTGTCCTGAATCTCGTATCTAACAGTCTGCGAGTTTGGCTTGGCGCATATTGGACGCTTCTTTGTGATAATGTTGTACTTTTCGCCAAGCACTTTCAGCTGACCGCCGATACTATCCATGCCCAAGGCTCCTTCAATCTCGTTTTGAGACACCTCGCCCTTGGCTATCTGGCCAAGGATGCTGAAATATGTGCCGTACTGCTTGCCGAATTCCTGAATGAGAATCTTCTTGCCCTCATCCACAAAATAGTTGTCGCCATTGGAACACACAAAATGTATCATCTGATCCTTGGTAGTGCAGTCGTTGTTCATAAGGAGCTCGATGTATCTGGCCACACCTCCGGTAATGGTCCACAGGGCTAGCAAATCCTCGTTGGTGAAATTTGGATTGTGGTCGCGGAGAATCTCGCAGACAACATCAGTGCTGAAAGGCTTTAGCCTCAAGGTGCAGTCGTCACGGCCAAAAAGCGGCTGGCCCTCGTCCTTGAAAATCTTTTCCATCATCTGGAATATGGATCCTGATACTATCAGACAGATATTTGTCTGTTTCTTGTATCTATCCCAAAGCTCTTGGACATCACTGAAAACTCCTGGATTGATATTTGCAAACTCCTGAAACTCATCCACAAATATCGTAAACTTCTTCTGCCTGCCACATTCCAGCAAGAGCTGCATCAGCTCCCTGAAAGAGGATATGCTCTCAGGCACAAATATCTCAAGCTTCTGACGCACCTCGTCGGCAAAAGTCTTCACCAAATCGGTTTCGGTTTTCCGTCCAACAAAAAAGTAAAGCGAAACCGATTCATTCTCAGTAATCTGCATCAACCTATATACAAGGCTTGTTTTACCCACACGGCGTCTGCCTGTAATTACCACAAACCTTGAATAATCACTATAAGACTGCCTCTGCAACCTGAGAAGCAATTCCATCTCATTATCCCTATCGTAAAACTTTTTCATATTCGCGAAATGTTATGGCCGTAAAATTTACCGCTGTAAAATTAGAAAGATTTTCGGAATAATCACAAAAAAAATTCCCCAAAGGCCGTCTTGACCTAAACTTAATATGAAAAATTTCGCCGTGTCATTTTTTTTTTGAATTTTGTCGCAAATAATTACAAACATAATCAATTAATATACAATGAACAACACACCAGAACACAAGGATTACATTCCCGCAGAGTTCGAGGTAATCTGCGTTGACAGCACCGACATCATCTGCACATCAAGCTCCATCTACTCTCTTGAGGACGATGGCGAAATCTAACCCAAACCACAAACATCAGAACCAACGAAGAAAACAATGAAAAATCATTATCTTTTGTACATTGCCACAGCATCGGCAATGATGATGGCCTCGTGCAGCAACGACAGCGAGATTCAGACAGCCATCCCTGAAGCCCCAGTCACCAACAACGGCGGCTACATCAACAAGAACATCCAGCTGACATTCAGCGCAGGATGCGGCAACGACAAGGCAACCTCCAAGACAGCCATCGATGCCGACAACAACCTCGACCTCGTATTCCAGAAGGACGACCAGATCTATATTCAGGACGGCAACCAGGATATATCAGCTGCCACAGCCATACTCCCAGAAGGCAAGACCGAGACCTCGCCCACATGCACATTCTCAGCCACCTTCAGCGACGGCACCATCGGCGACTACACAGCATTCTATCCAATGTCCGCCTATACTACAACCATCGGCGAGCTGATATCAGCTGGAAATCTGAATGCCACACAGGAAGTTGCAAATGGAACTTTCGATCCCGAGGCCCACATCATGACCGCCAGCACCGATTCCAAGGATATGGATTTCAAGTTCAAGACCCAAAACTCGTTCCTGAGATTCACCGCCCCATGCGACCTTGACAAGGTAATCCTGAGAGGCCACAATGGCGAGAAGATAGCAGGCAACTTCACAATAGAGAGCGACGGCAGCATAAAGGCAGCTGACGGCGCATCATCCGAAATCACCTTGGACGGCGAGATGAAGGAAGGTGAGGTTTTCTACATATCGCTGATACCGACAAAATTTACTGACGGACTCACACTCTATATATACAACGGAGATAAATTCGCCACATACAGCGTGGACAAAGAGGTTGAGACATTAGCCAACAAGGTAAAGAACTTCAAGGCGCTCCCAAGTGAGTTGGCAGACTTGGTTTCGTATGCAAATTTGGATAAATATCTTGCCGTACCTGCTGGAGAAACCGTAACAATCTGCGTGAGTGATATTGAAGGACACTGGACTGAGGTAAAATGGTATATACAGCAATTCCAAGCGGATGTAAAGCTTGTACTTCCAGATGGAATTGAGACTATTGAATATGGGGCTTTTGATGGTTGCAAAAAGCTTATAGATGTCACAATTCCTAATAGCGTTACAAGTATAGAGGTGTATGCATTTAATGAATGCTCAGGTCTCACGAGCGTCACTATCCCTAAAAGCATTACAAGCATAAAACCTCTTGCATTTGAAGGAACAAATTTGAAAGAAGTGAATTACAATGCCAAGGAATTTGAATTTCTATCTAAAACTTTGGAAAAAGTAACACTCGGCGACAACGTGGAGAGCATAGGAGTTGGAGCTTTTGAAGAATGCACAAGTCTTGCAAGCATCACTATTCCTGACAACATAACAAGTATAGGAAGTTCTGCATTTTCGGGATGTACAGGTCTTACAAGCATCACTATTCCTGACAACGTAACAAGTATAGGAAGTTCTGCATTTTTGGGATGTACAGGTCTTACAAGCATCACTATTCCTGACAACGTAACAAGTATAGAAGGGTATACATTTGCACTTTGCGAAAACCTCTCAAGCATCACTATTCCTAACAGCGTTAAAAGCATAGGAGAGAATGCATTTCAAGGAACAGGTCTTACAAACATCACTATTCCTAACAACGTTGAAAGCATAGGAATGTTTGCATTTGCGTATTCAGGGTTCACAAGCATCACAATCCCAAGCAGCGTTACAAGCATAGGAGTAGGTGCATTTGAAGGAACAAATTTGAAAGAAGTGAATTACAATGCCGAAGAATTCGTAAATCTCAGTTCTTCCTTGGAAAAGGTAACTCTTGGCGCCAACGTGAGGAAAATAGGAGATTATGCATTTATGGATTGCGGTGCTCTTGAAAGCATCACTATTCCTAACAGCGTTGAAAACATAGGAGATTATGCATTTCAGAATTGCGGTGCTCTTGAAAGCATCACAATCCCTAACAGCGTTGAAAGCATAGGAATGTATGCATTTCAGAATTGCACAGGACTCTCAAGCATCACTATTCCTAATAGCGTTGAAACCATAGGAGATCTTGCATTTGAAGGAACATCTTGCCCAATTCACGTAACACAAAAAGTCTATGACTGGTATGAAGGTGCATACGGTTCTGCGGATGGGGCTCTCGGTAGAATGGAAATCGATCAATAACCATCCCAATCCATAGCAACAAAAACAATATCAGCGGAAATCTCCATCAGAATTTTGATGGAGGCTTCCGCTGATTGTTTTATATCACCGCCTCAAAAATCCTCTTGCCGTCCTGTACTTTCCATTCAGGCTCGCTGTATGTCTTGTTTTTCAGGAACGAGAAGGTTACGAGATAGCCCTCGCTGATGTTTTTGGTATCGAGGTATTCAGCCAGCTGAACCTTTCCGTCGGTCTCGTACTTGGTGCCGTGCCAGATTTTCAGCTCAATGATGTATTCCTTATGGTTGTAGGTAACAACAAGGTCCATTCTTGCGTTTTCCCTTGTCTGAGGCTCCACGTAATAGAAACCCGTGCCGTTGATAATCGGCTTCAGATAGCAGAGGAAGAGCAGACGTCCCTGCTGCTCTATGAATTTCTGGTCACGGTCGCGGTATTCCTCGTGCATCAGGTCGCTGAAACGGCGGATGATGTTCTCCATATTGAGAGTGCCGTTCTGGATATACACCGACCTGCTCATTGTATCCATAAACGAGTTTTTGCGCTTGTATTCCTCGGTGAAATAGAGGTGCATGGCCTCCTCGAAAAATAGATTGTGGATTACCACCTGACCATCCTTCTCCTTGATGTATCCGAACATGTGGGCCATCTTCATCACTGGATCCAATGGAGAAAACGAGTATTGGGCGCCATTTACAGAGATGTCGAAGAGGTATTTGTGCAACTCAGGATAGTTGTTGAGATTTTTCGAAAGATCGTCGGTGAGGGTGAATTCGGTGCTTTTCATCAAGGCTTTCACCGATTTCAGAATTCCGTCCAATGTCCAATCCTTGTCCAATTGCTCGTCGACGATCTTGCAAAGCGCACTCACCAATACCGGATATCCAAATGTGTATCTGTATATTTCCTCTGATATTGCCTTGATATCCATTCCTGTATGATAATCGGCCTCATAGTCGGAGAGCATTTGGGCTATCTCGTGAGGATGGAATGTCATATCAAGATTGAAATCGGCGGCCACGTTCCAAGGCGAATAATTCTTACCCATTTCAAATTCATGACAAAGATTTACGAAACAATACGACCCAGAGAGAATAACAGAATGAAAAGCAACGTTTCTGCAAAGATTTCTTTTCTGATATGTTGCCCGTGTGCAACTTAAAAAATCTACAAATGGCTCGTTTTTGAAGTTGCTATCAATATTGTCAATTACAAGAACAACTGGCTTTGTGGAATTGGAACAGTAATTAGTAATAATAGAAGCAAAATCCTCATGTTGAACTTCAGGACTCAATCTGGACAAATAACTACAAAATTTTTTTTTGAAATTCTCAAAATTTTCAGTGTCGTTTTCAGAAAACTCAGTGTAGTCAATATATACAAAATGGTATTGGTCGTTTAATTCTTCTATTAAAAAATTCAGTATCGTTGATTTTCCAAACTGACGTGCACGGTTAATGGTGAAGTAACAGGCGTCCTCTATCAGACCTTCCAAGTATTTCATCTTCTCGCTAATATCAACCAAATAGTGTTTCTCAGGGTTGCAGGTGACTGCTGTGTTGAATTTTCTTGCCATAGTTTCCGTTTTTTATTGATTACAAAAATAATGGTTTCAGCTGAAAAATCCAAAAAAGATTCCCTTGTCCAAAACTTAATATGAAAAATTTCGCCGTACCAGTTAAAAAAAAGAATAACAATCAATCACTACAGCAAAAACAATCTCAGCGGAAATCTCCATCAGAATTTTGATGGAGGCTTTCGCTGATTGTTTTACATACATCCGAGACGTGGCAGGGCCGTATTCTATGTTAATTTCCAAATAAAATCAGAACTTTTTTTCAAAAAAATTCTGGCGTCATTTGGGTATTATGTAGATTAGCACTTTTGCCATAGGCTTCAGCATCATATTTCGTCTTGTT
>JAZQPB010000064.1:0-5787 GCA_045628165.1 Bacteroidales bacterium
TTGTGCAAATAATCCAAAAAATATTTATATTTGTGACGGTTTTTAATCTCAACGAGTATAATTATGAAAAGGACAATTTTGCCGGCCTTGGCGCTGGCGTTTTTGGCAAGTTGTGGAGGCAGTGCTCAGCAGACCTCGCAACAGACAGGAGAGGGGCAGACAGAAACTGCGCCGTCTGCAACCACTAACGACATTGTGGACGAGACCACGATTATGGATATCTATAATATGATACCTGGCAAGAGACAAGGTTTCAAGGAGTTTGAAAAGGTGAATGCTCAGTGTTTCCGTCAAAGGAAATTGTTGTGCGAGTATGAGGGTACGGAGGATTATTTGACAGAGTCCCTCAACTTCTATAAGTACAACGACGGTGGATGGTTGTTGATTTTCGACGGTTCTGGCTATGAGAACGACAATTTTCAAAAGTTGTATGATTACAAGGACGGAAAACTCACACCTTCCAAAATGAAGTTACCTACCAAGAGGGCGAAGGATTTGGTAGAGGATTATCTCTATTTCCTTGGTGCTGAGGATCAGTTGCCTGATGATGAGTTGACCGCATTCCCATACGGTCAGGATACTTTGGCTTGCGATTACGATCCCAACGATGGCATTGAGTTCCCACAAGACTATGCATACGGCACTCTTTATTTTGTTTGGGACGGCGAGAAGTTTGTGGAGCAGGCTTTGATTCCTTCGTCCTCCGATTATGTAGATGAGAAAGGACTCAGAAGTTATTGGACGGTGGAGGGTATCGATATTGGAGGTGCTCGTCCCAAGGCCATAAAGGGCTACACTATCAAGGAGGAGAAAGGCGCGTTTGTATATTATCTGAATGGAGAGAAGAGGTTCTCGGTGTATGAGGGCAATTCTGGCATTGAGAAGATCTGTGTTTTTACCGAATATCTTGGTTATTATATAGGACGTGACCGTAAAGGATTGGATCAATATAATAAAGGCCTTGAATACGACGGCTGTGTGGCCACCAAAATATGTGACAACTGCAATCTCATCGAGTATGTTTTCGACAAACCTGACGGTGTGGTTGTCCAAATCAATATCGTGAAGGGTGACGACTCTGTGGATCCCGAGACGATGATGGATTTCTATGTGCAGGTTCTCAATGCTGGCGAATACAGCGATTTTGTGAACGATCCCAAGGAGATGGATGTTCAGGAGGGAGAGAACGGATGTTTCCACGAGAGCCGTATGGGCGCAGGCTTTACCGAGAATTTCCATTTTGTTTGCTACAAAAGAGGAAAGGATTTGTTTGGCGCGATAGATTGTGACAATAATAAGGTTGATATTTGGAAGTTTGAGAACGGCAAAGCCATTGAGTTGAAGGATGTTATGCCTAATGGATCAGATCTGTGTTACGTATTTAAAGTGAATGCCGATGTGCTTGATAAGTCGGAGATTTCTTATCATTTGACCTGTGGTGGACAGTTGGTCGTAGGTTTAGTTATGGCCGACGGCGAAGGCCCTGAGGCAATGTTTGTTTTCGACGGTAGAAGATGGTCGCGTGAGGAAGAATAGGCTTCTCTTTTCTGATATTAAAACTGTCAGTCGCTTGGTAGAAAGTGGCTGACAGTTTTTTTTGATGGTATTAGTATAGCATACCAAAAATCCACAAAGGGATTCTGTTACCGGAGCCTGTTTCGAGGCCGTCGATTGCGAGGTAACTGTTGGGAAGGTCTTTTATCTGTTCGAAGCCCTTGTACTGACCTCCTATTTCAAAAAGGTATTTGCCATTTATCAGGAAATCCCCTTTCTTGGGCATTTGCAACTCAAATTTTGATTGTAACTGATTCATAAAGAAAGTCTCACGGAGATTGCCGATGTCGGGATTGCTTGTGAGGGCAATCATAAGGTTGGAGTTGTTGAGGTACACTTTCTCTGGTGAAATCAGGTGCTTGTAGTTTTTTAGTTCTTTTGTTAGCAGAGAGAGTATGTTTGCCCTGTCGAGCATATATAGCATTTTCAGACAATTGTCGCGTGTGGTGTCTAATGAGGCGCACAACTTGCTGATGTTGGGCTCGAAAGGGACGTTTTTAGCGATAATCATCAGAAGTTTCTTTATCTTCTCGATAGACGAATACGATATATCCATAACAGATGGCACGTCGGTATCAATTACCAATTGTGCGATTGCCGACAATTGCGTATGAAAATCTTTGCCCGCCTCCTTGAAGAATGGGTAACAGCCGAAACTTATGTAGTCGGAAAAATGCTTCAAAACCTTGATCTTGGTTGTAAGGTCCATTGATATCGAAACGTGGTTTTGTATCAACTCGTCGAAACTAATAGGTGCAATCGACAGCGCTCCTATATATTCCAAGTATTCCCTGAACGACATTTCAGGAAGAGTATATAAGGACTGACGGCGCGAGAGGTCAACTTTCGAATTGTCGATCTCTAACATTGACGATCCTGTATATACTATCTTCAAGTCAGGATAGTTGTCGTAAAAGTTTTTCAGATAACTGGTCCAATTTTTATATTTGTGAACCTCGTCGAAATACATATAAGTGTAGCCGTGTACATAGAGATATTCTACAACGGCTTGCAGGTCGTGGTTTTTCAGCAACATATTGTCGAGGGAAATCCATATCACCTCGTCGATATTTTTGTGCGTCTCCTTTATGTGTTGTAGCAGAAGCGTTGTCTTGCCCACGCCTCTTGCGCCCATAATGCCGATAAGCCTTGCGTCCCAATTGATCTCGTTGTGCAAAAAGCGTTTGAATTTTAGATTCACATTGGCCAGGCGCCTGTGGTAAATATTTATAAGTTGCAGTATATCTTGTTCTTCCATATTAATATGTTTTGGATTCTTACTTCGCAAATGTAATACAATTATCTTTGAAAAACAAATCTATTTAACATATTTTAAACCTTTTGAAAAGTGATTTATGTGTCAAAATCCACTTTTTGAAAAGTGATTTTTGAGTTCTTTTTCACTTTTTGAAAAGTGATTTTGGGGTGAGAGGGAAGTGGCTGACAGTTTTTTTGTTGGTTTTAACTGATAACTTTAATAAAATCTTCTATACGCATAATCTCTACTTTGGGCCAAGGTATTGATTTCAAGGGGTTGAAATCTTTGTCGTTTGTGACAATAAGTTCCGCACTCGACGCTATGGCGCAATCTACAAACTTATTGTCGTCAGCGTCACTTGGAAGCAATTGAAAGTGTACGTATGTTATTTGCATTGTGGTAGTTGGGAGAGTCGCTATTGCTTCTACAACATTGTGTGCGATTTCGGCGGATGAATATTCCGCCAATTTCTCCTCGTATTCATTGAGAATGTCCGTGTTGACGCACAGACTTATCTCCCCATTCAAAACGTCAGTCCATATTTTATGGAATGGGCTTCGGGATGGGAGCGACTGCAAAAGACAATTAGTGTCAAGAACGATGTAACGCATAACGATAAGGTGTTCTCATTTTTGTGTTACCCCATTCCTCAATAGTCTTTTCGTTTATTTCGCCATTGTCCCACATTGCGTCGATGGCTTTCTGGGCCTTCTCTGCAAAATAATGGGCAATTAGATTGCGAAATTCCTCGTAGTCAGCGTCTGTTTTTATGTTGCGCACAACGTTAAGTATGTCAAGTTGCGCCATTTCAGAGTAACTCATATTTGTTGTGATTTATAGTTTCTGCAAATTTATAGAAAAGAATTTGTTTTCGCAATTTATCCTAAAACATTTTTTGTCCATTTTTCATACACTTCTTTTTGCCAAAATCCCATACCTTTGTGCCGTTATTCACAAATTAAAAACTATTAATAAAATGGAACAGAAATTTTGTCAAAGTTGCGGAATGCCTCTGAGCGAGGAGATTTTGGGTACTAATGCTGATGGTAGCAAGAATGAGGACTACTGCATTTATTGTTACAAGGACGGCGCTTTCACTGGTGATTTCACTATGGAGGAGATGGCTGAGTATTGCTCGATGTTTGTGGAGGAGTTCAACAAGAACACTGGCAAGAACCTTACCGCCTGCGAGTACAAGCAGGAGTTGTTGAAGTATTATCCTATGCTGAAGCGCTGGAACCTTCCAAAGGATCAGATCCCTCACGCCGACCACCCTATGAAGAAGGTTTTCATCAGCGAGGTGAATGCGCTTGGTGTCAAGGAATTGTCTATCACAAATCTTTATGTGCTTCAAGGCTCGTTCATAAATCAGGCTTACAACCTCAACGGCAACAATATCAAGGTTCTGGACGATAATGCCTCTTACTGGGGAAATCAGGTTCAGAAATCTGACGGCCGTTGCTACGGTATTGCCTGCGACGAGAAGTATATCCTCGTGAGCGAATATGGTAAGGATGGCGCTGATCCTGAGATTGTGGTATTGAAGAGACGATAAATAATTTCGCACAGATGACACAGATGACGCAGATTTTTCACTGATTTATTTATCTGTGAAAGATCTGTGTCATCCGTGTTATCTGTGCGATAAAAATCACATTAATAAAATTATGAAAATTAGATTGGAAACTCCTGCCGATTTCCGTGAGGTTGAGAACCTTGCGAGAGAGGCTTTCTGGAATGTTTACCGCCCTGGTTGCGTGGAGCATTTTGTGTTGAACAGATACCGCGAGAATCCCTGGTTTATTCCCGAACTGGATTTTGTGATGGAGGAAGACGGCAGGATTATCGGCCACGTGATGTATTCCAAGGCCGAGATAATAGGGGAGGACGGCAATGTGATCCCTGCTTGGACTTTCGGCCCTATAAGCATTCATCCCGATTACAAGCGCAAGGGCTATGGACTCAGACTCCTGAATTTCTCTATGGAGAAGGCCAAGGAGTTGGGAGTCGGAATTCTCTGTATGGAGGGCAATATTGATTTCTACAAGCACGCCGGATTTGTGCTTGCAAGCAGTCTTGGCGTTCATTACCACGGCGAGCCTAAGGAATCGGAAGTGCCGTATTTCCTTGCCAAGGAACTTTTGTCCGGTTATCTTGATGGTCGCGAGGGAACGTATCACACTCCCAAAGGCTATTTTGTGGCCGACGAAAACCCTCAGGAGTTCGAGGCTTACGAGGCGACTTTCCCAAGGAAGGAGAAATTGGTATTGCCTGGGCAGTTGGGTTGATTGATGATTTATGCGACAGTGTCGCATAAATTGTAAACTTCAAATAATCAGAGGATTGGAATTTGTGCGTCAGTGATGCATAAATTCAGATTGAAATTCGTGCGACGTCGTCGCACGTTTTTTTTATCTTTGCGGTTGAGAAATCGAACACAGATGACACAGATTAGGCGGATTTGCACAGATTTTTTTATCGGTCTAATCGGTATAATCTGTGTTCTCTAATCTCTAATCTTTAATCTTTACACTTTCAACTTTACACTTTTAACTTTAAACTTTATACTAAAATAATGGCTTGTTCACTGGAATTTATTGATTTTGTCTGCAATCAGTTGTCGCCGTTGGGGGAGGTGCGCTCCCGGAAGATGATGGGCGATTATGTTATTTATGTGGATGAGAAATGCGTTATCCTGGCCTGCGACGAGATTTGCTATGTCAAGATTGTTCCCGAGATTGAGGATCTGATGGCTGATGCCGAGCGCGGTTTCCCTTATGACGGCGCCAAGGAACATTATATTCTTGATATAGAGCACCGTAGCCACGCCTTGAAGGTGGTGGGAATTCTCAGGGATGTGTTGCCGTATCCGAAAAAGAGGAAGAAGTAACCCAAAAAACTGTCAAAAAATCATACAAAGTCGGAGGCCAAGCGGTCTTAGGAAGACAACAATGGGCACCAACTCATTGGGTGAC
>JAZQPB010000065.1:0-13931 GCA_045628165.1 Bacteroidales bacterium
AGCGAGAATATCTCGAATTCGGCCAACGAGCAGGCCGCATCGGCCGAGGAGGTTTCGTCTGCCATCGAGGAGATGAGCGCTTCAATAAGCCAGAACAACGACAACGCCAAGGAGACCGAGCGCATAGCCCGCAGCAACAATTCCACAATCGAGGATTGCAACCAGTCGGCAGAGCGCAGCGCCAAGTCGATGAATGTGATTGCTCAGAAGATTTCCATTATCAACGACATAGCATTCCAGACCAACATCCTGGCGCTCAATGCGGCCGTGGAGGCTGCGCGCGCCGGCGAGCACGGCAAGGGTTTTGCGGTTGTGGCAGCTGAAATCCGTAAACTCGCCGAGCACTGCGCCGTTGCAGCCAAGGATATCGACACCACCAGCAAGGAGAGCGTGGATATTGTACGTCAGAACGGCGAGGCTTTCAGCCTGGTGTTGCCTGAGATTAAGCGTACCACAATGCTCCTTCAGGAGATTTCGTCAGCCTGTCAGGAGCAGGCCAACGGTTCGGCTCAGATTAATACCGCAGTTCAGCGATTCAATCAGACAACTCAGGAATTTGCGTCGCTCTCCGAGGAACCCTCCACCAACAGCCAGACTCTCGCCGAAGAGGCCGACCGTCTGCTCCAGATTACAGAGTCGTTCAGATTCAGGGAGTAGAATGCACGTATCAGCTGCATAAAAAAAACTAATCTCATAGGATAGAACAGCACTATTCTATGAGATTTTTTTTGAAAAAAATTTCATATATTGCAAATTCGGTTTTATATTTGCATCTATAAAAACCAAAACATTTAATATTAAAAAAAATGAGTGACGACAAGATTCAAAATATGAAATTGTTTACCAGACTCGTGATAGCCGTGGTATATGTGGAGCTTCCTATTGTATTGGCTTCTATAATCTGCTACTTCAATATCTCGAAGATATACTCAGCATCGGAGGCCATCGACATCAAATACATTTCCGTGGCCAAAACCTGCAATATGCTGGAGGGAATGGTGGACGCCGTATTTGATTCTTTTGAGGCCGATAAGGGCGGAAACTCTTACGCAGAGAGTCCAACAGTGGTGGAGGATACCTGGAAACTCTACAACGGAGTTAAGGAAATCTGCGCCGATCCCGAGGTGGGCGAGGACGTTCAGGATGCTTGCCATCAGCTGGGCACCGAACTTGACAAGACCAAGGATCTTTTCGACCGTTTCTTGAATGTAGCCAAATCGGGCAGCGATGCCGAAATCGCCTCTGCCAAAAAGGAAATGCAGGACTCCAAGGAGTACCTTCTTTTCAGAGTGAACGTGCTTCAGGATACGGCTCACAACCATATTGCCGACTACAATCAAAATATTCAGGCTGTAATCAAGATTCTCTTTTTGGTGATAATCGGAGGCCTTGTACTCACTTTGATTTTCGGCGCAATGACCCTGAAGAGCATGAACAGGACCATCATAGAGCCTACCCTGAATCTCGTGAAAGTGGCCAACAAGATTGCCAACGCCGACCTCGTGAATGATGTAAAGCACACAGCGGCTCAGAGCGAGATTGCGATGCTTGAGGAAGCTTTCGCCACCATGACCGACAAGCTGACCGACCTTATGAGACAGCTGAAATCGACAGCCGAGGAACTTGCCTCCGCAAGCAACGATATGTCGATAGCCAGCGAGAATATGTCGAATTCGGCCAACGACCAGGCTGCGTCTGCCGAGGAGGTTTCGTCCGCCATCGAGGAGATGAGCTCATCCATCTCGCAGAACAATGACAACGCCCAGGAGACCGAGAAGATTGCCCGCAGCAATTCTAATACCATTGAGATTTGCGCCGATTCGGCCGACCGCAGCGAGAAATCGATGACAGTAATCGCTCAGAAAATCAACATCATAAACGATATTGCGTTCCAGACCAACATCCTCGCGCTTAATGCCGCCGTAGAGGCAGCGCGCGCCGGCGAGAATGGAAAGGGCTTTGCAGTTGTGGCCGCCGAGGTGCGCAAACTTGCCGAGCATTGCGCCGTGGCCGCCCGCGATATTGATGCCACAAGCAAGGAGGGCGTGGATGTGGTAAGGAAAAACGGTGAATCGTTCAAGCAGGTTTTGCCTGAGATTCAGCGTACTACACAGCTTCTTCAGGAGATTTCGGCCGCTTGTCAGGAGCAGGCCAACGGTTCGTCGCAGATCAACATTGCTGTCCAGAGGTTCAACGAGACCACACAGGAGTTTGCCGCCCTCGCCGAGGAGCTGAGCACCAACAGCCAGACTCTCGCCACACATGCCGACCGTCTGCTCGACATCACCGATTCTTTCAAGTTCAGAGAGTAAGTTCTTTATATTCAATTACTAAATACTGCAATTTTATTAAGATGAGATTAAACACATTATCATTTCTGACGGCATCAGCCATGATGCTTGCGTCCTGCTCCGAGAGCTACAAGAATCCAACCGGGCAGATCAAGGTGGATCAGGTGGGCTATCAGATGGGAACCGTAAAAAAGGCTCTGGTGCCCGACAGCACTTCCAACGAGTTTGAGATTCTGTCGATAGACGGCAAGGTGGTTTTCAGCGGAAAAACCTCTGAGCCAAGAGTTTGGGAGTTCTCTAATACAAGCGTCAAGATAGCCGACTTCTCGGATTTCGATACCGAGGGAGTCTATTATCTGAGATGCAAGGGCGCGCTGAATTCTTATCCGTTCGCCATCGGCAATGGAATATACAATCAGCTGAGCCACGACGCCGTAAAGTCGTATTACTATGCGCGCGCCAGTGTGGCCATCGAGGAGCAGTACGGCGGCAAATACGCACGTCCGGCCGCTCATCCCGACAATGTGGTGAAGATTCATAAAAGCGCCGCAGGTCCCAAGCGCAAGGAGGGCGACATCATAAGCTCGCCCGGCGGCTGGTACGATGCCGGCGATTACAACAAGTATATCGTAAACTCCTCAATTACAGTATGGGAGATTCTGAATGCCGTGGAGCTGTATCCCGAATACGCCATGGCTCTCAAGACCAACATCCCCGAGAGCGGAAACAAGATTCCCGACGTGGTGGATGAGCTTCTCTACAATCTCCGCTGGATGATTACCATGCAGGATCCCGACGACGGCGGTGTCTATCATAAGCTTACCGCACTCGGATTCAATGGAATGATAATGCCTCACGACGACCACGACGAGCGCTACGTAGTCAAGAAGTCGACAGCCGCATCGCTCGACCTCGCCGCCACCTGCGCCAAGGCATACAGAGTGCTCGAGGCTTACGACAGCGAGCTTCCCGGCCTCCGCGACTCGCTCATGAATGTGGCCGTAAAGGCTTGGAACTGGGCTCAGAAAAATCCCGAAGTATTTTACGACAAGAATCCTGAGGGAGTTTTCACCGGACAGTACAACGACATCTACATCCGCGACGAGTTTACCTGGGCCGCGCTCGAGATGTATCTCTCCACCAGCCAAAAATCTTACCTGGACGCCATCAGCCGTGATGATTTCGATTTCAAGACTCCGGCATGGGATTCGGTTTCCATCCTCGGAATTGCGTCGGTGCTCAATAAGCCCGAATACAGGGATCTCTTTGAGCCTGATTTCTACGGATTCATGAAAAACGGTTTCCAGAATCTTGCCGAGAGCTACCTCGGAGCCTACACACAGTCGGCATACGCCACACCGCTCAACGCTTTCCCATGGGGAAGCAACTCCGTGGCCGCCAATCAGGGTTTTGTGCTCGTTACCGCATACCGCACCATCAAGGATCCAAAATATCTTGAAGCCGCTCAGGCCGCGCTCCATTACATCCTCGGACGCAATCCTCTCGACTTCTGCTACGTTTCGGGATTCGGCACCAATTCGGTCCGCAATCCTCATGACCGCAGGTCGGTGGCCGACGGCATCGATAAGCCTGTCTCAGGTTACCTCTGTGGAGGCCCCAATGCCACCGCCCACGGCGATGTGCCGGATTCGCTCTACAAGTACACCGCGCCTGCCATGAGATACGTGGACGATTACCGCAGCTATACTTCCAACGAGATAGCCATCAACTGGAACTCGGCGCTCGTATTCCTGTCGTTTGCCATCGATAGCGAGAGTAGTCTCTGATGTTCAGCGACATACATACACATAATATCCTTCCACACGCTGCGGGAATCATAGATATCTCGGAGCGTGTGGATTTGCATTTGGGTATGCCGGACGGAGCCATGATGTCGTACGGCATTCATCCGCGCACACTCGATGGCTGGGAGAGCCGGATTCCCGTTCTCGAGCGCCTTGCCAGTGCGCATATTATAAAGGCGGTGGGGGAGTGCGGTCTCGATGTTTTCAGCCCAGCTGATACCAAACTTCAGCTGCAAGTTTTCGAGCGGCAGGTTTTGTCAGCTGATACGTATCAGCTGCCGATAATAGTACACTGCGTGCGTCTGTATCAGGATGTGATAATGGTGATAAAGAAAACACGCTATCAGCTGCCTGTAATACTACACGGCTACAACGGCAACCCTCAGATTACCAGCCAGCTGATGCGGTATCCAAACGTGTATTTCTCGTTTGGGAAACCCGTTGGCGAAAAACTCGCCAAGAGCGTTTCCTTGATATCAGCTGATAGAATACTCGTAGAGAGCGATACCGATATGAATCCTTGCTACGATAAGATTATCAGCAAGTTGGCTGATATCAAGAATATTGATTACGGACTATTGCATTCTATGATAAATAACACTTTTAGGAAGGTGATTGATGTAACATGAAAAAACTGTTTTGTTTGTTTGCTTTGGTTTTGTCTTTTGGTTTTCAGCTGAAGGCGCAAATGACTGTGAACCGCTCCGAGTACGACAGCATCAAGTATATCTGCGATACCACGCAGAATGCTGATATCCGTATGGGAGCGCTCAGGGATTTGTGTTTCTGCTCGGGAAATTCGGAGGAAATTATGTTTAATGCGCGCAGGCTCTACTCTCTGTCGGAGCAGGCTGGCAACAAGTTCCGCCATGCCCAGGGAGCCAGCCTTGTGGGTTTTGCCTACCTCACGCAGGGCGATTTCGACAAGGCGCTGGAATATGCGTTTGAGGCGCTGGAAATATACAAAGACATTGATTCATTGCATTTTGTGGCCAAATCGTTCAATCAGATAGGCTCGATTTTCGCCAACATGAACAATCTCGAAAAATCGCTCCTGTATTACAGCCAGTCGTTCGACCTGGCCTCTCAGAACGGTTTCGAGGAGATTCTGTCCGAGGCATCCAACAATATCGGTTACATCTATATCCAGATGAAACTTTTCAATTCGGCGCTCGACTATCTGTCGCTCCGCAATCTCGACAGCACATCTTCCAAGTATCTGACAGCTAAAATCGGTCTTGTGGAGGCGCGCCGGAATCTGTATCTGTATTACGGCGAGCAGAAACATTTTGACCTCGCGTTTAAGTATCTAAAGGAACTGGAGATGGACGAGAATTTGCGCAACGATGTTTTGTCGTCGCTCAATTTCATGGTTCTGGCCTCCCAGCTCTATCTCGATATGAGCAGCGACGGCAAGAAAAAGGCTTACATCGACACCGCTACAATGTGGCTCGACAGCGCCGAGGTGATCGCCCGGAAAAATGCCGTGGAGGTTTTCGAACCGCATTTCATATCACAGAGATGCAATATTTATATTGCGAGCGGAAGGTTCAATGAGGTTCCGCCGCTTTTCATGAAATACGATACTTCGGCCAGCATCGCATTCTCGATGGACTTCATCAACATCAAGAAGAATTATTACATCAAGACCAAGAATTACAGCTCGGCGCTCATTTACAGCGAGTTGTACAACAAGATGCTGAACACTCAGTACAGCGTGGACTACGCATCGCAAACCGAGAAACATCCTGCCGAGCAGCGCTACACGGAATTGCAGACCAAGCTGAAACTCCAGGCCGACGAGCGAAACCGCATTCATGAGCTCGAGCGGTCGAGATGGATGTTTGTAATGATAATACTGTCGATAGTTGCGTTTTTCGTGGTGGTTTTCATCTTCCACAATTATCTGAACACCAGGCAGGAACGGTTTCAGAGTCTGGCCCTGAGCGCGCAGAAGCAGGTGCTTGTATCCAAGAATGAGACATTGGAGCACTATCAGCTGGAAATCCGCAACCAGTACCGCGAGATAGAGAATCAGACCGCCCTGCTCAACAATCAGCGCGCGGTGCTCAACACCAAGCACAAGTATCTGATAGATTCCATTCAGGCGGCCCAGCGGATGCAGACAGCCGTGGTGCCCTCCGAGGACGCCGTGCGCAGGATTTTCGGCGAGGCTTTCGTGATGTGGAGACCTCTTAATATAGTGTCGGGCGATTTTTACTGGGTGGCTCAGCAGGGCAGCAGAAAATATCTGATAGTGGCCGACTGCACGGGTCACGGTGTGCCGGGCGCAATGCTCAGCATTCTGGGAGTATCGCTGCTCAACCACTTGCTGCCGCAGTTCCTGAACCACGACGCGGCGCAGATTCTCGAGCTCCTGAAACAGAAATTCATAGATACCATCAGCAATACCAACATCGACGACGGCATGGATCTCGCGCTCATTATCCGCGAGGGCGACAGGGTGCTGTATTCCGGCGCCAACCGTCCGCTTCTGCACGTTCACGATGGCGAGGTTGCGCTATACAAGCCCACCAAGCTCTGCATTGGCCACAATTTTATGAAAGAGGATTTGAGGTTCAGCAACGAGGAGATAGAAGTGAAGCCCGGCGACATGATTTACGCCTTCTCGGATGGCATTCCCGACCAGTTTGGCGGCGACGACGGCCATTCGAAATTCGGCAACAAGCAAATAAAGGAGCTGATGGCCGAGATCTGCACTCTCGATACATCAAGGCAGAGGCTCATCATAGAGCAGCGGATAGATCTGTGGCGCAATGTGCCATTCTACGACCGCGACCAGGTGCCCCAGCTCGACGACCAGCTCCTGATTGGAATAAGAATATAACTATTTGGAAATCTTCAGCTTGAAGTCATTGGCGAATTGCTCCTGAGCCTCCTGCAGAAGCTTGTCGGCGTTTTTCAGCTTCTTGTCCATGTCCTTGTAGATATCATCCCACTTCACCTTCAGCTCCGCCGAAAATTCGTTTTGGGGGAGCGAGTATATGGTTACAAGGTCGGGAATAGAATTCAGGCTGATATCCTCGTAAGTGGCTATGTAGCTGAGCATTGCCTTCTGGAAATCCTCTCCGCCCGGCACAGGGTCGATGTTGCCGATGCGGAATTTTGCATTGTCGATCTCCTGGCTGAGTGCCAGCGAGGCGTGCTCCATTTTCTTGCCTACGTATGTGTCGAACGATTCCAGGAGGCTGTCGTACTGTATTACTATGGCTTTCTGATGGCCTATGAGCATATCGCTGTATTCGGCGGCCTGCTTGGGAGTGGTGTGGCTGCACGATGCGGCAATCATGGCCGATAGTAGGAGTGAGGCTTGGGCTAATTTTCTCATATTATTTGTTCTGAGTTTCGTTGCTTATTTTCTCGAATGACTTGGAAACCTTGGCGTTGGCGGCCTTCATTTTCTGCTCGGTGCTGCTGGCGTATGCATCCCATTCCTGACGGAGGTTGTCGGTGAAATCGGCCTCGTCTATCTTGTAGATTCTTACCTGCTCGTTCAGCTCCTTTTCGGCCAATTGCTTCATTACCATAATCTTGTCGCTCAGGGATTTTCTCAGGTCGCTGCAGTGGTCGGGCAGATCCATCGCCATCAGCTGCTCATCCGCTGATATAAGCATTGCCTTCAGCTGCTCTATCTGAGCATCAATTCTTGCGTTGTCGTATGATTCGAAAGCGTATTTCAGCTCGAGGTAGCAGCTGTCGATCTGCTTGTTTACGTTCATCACGGTGCCTGCCGATGCCATAATCTTCTCCTGGCTGGGCTGGCATGCCTGAATGGCGATTATCAGTGATAGCGCCATCAGGATTTTGATAGAATATCGGTACATATTTCGATTAGTTATTAGATTGATTGTGACTGCAAAGTTACTATTTTTTTTCAGAAAAGGCAAGCAGCTGATACATTTTTTAGTGTGTTTTCAGCTGATATAATAATAATTGTAACCAAAACACTATTTATAAATTGTTAATTTTCCGACACTTACACAAATTACGAAAAAAACTTACATTTTCTCGAAAAAAAAGTGGCTAATTATTAGGGAGTTTCAAATAATGATTGTAATTTTACACTCAAAATATTTAGTAATTTTTTTTAACTTAATACTATAATGACAAACTCACAATTTAAATTAATGTTAAGCGGATGCCTGATGAGCGGAGCTCTTCTCATGGCATCTTGCGGAGGCTCTCAGCCCAAGGCCAACGATCAGGAGCAGTGCCCGGCAGGCATGTGCGAGCAGGTAAAGGCCGCTTTCGTTGATACTATCGACGTAAAGCAGCAGGTAAACGGCGTAGATACCATCTTCGCCGGCAAGATCACCGGCCTCAAGTGCATCAAGAATTCTAAGGGTACCAAGGTGGCCATCACCAACTTCGGCGGCCGTATCCAGAGCATCAGGATTGTTGATAAGAACGGTGTGGAGCAGGATGTGGTACTCGGTTTCGACAGCGTAAAGGACTACGAGAACAATCTTTCGGACTTCGGCGCTTCTATCGGACGCTACGCCAACCGTCTCAACCAGGGCAAGATCACTGTGGACGGCAAGGAGATTCAGCTCGACAAGAACAACTTCGGCCACTGTCTTCACGGCGGCTGGAGAGGCTGGCAGTACATGGTTTACGATTTCGTAGAGTCGGAGTGCAACGACAATACCGTAACCATCCAGTACAATTCTCCTGACGGCGAGCGCAACTTCCCAGGCAATGTTGTTGCCAAGGTTAAGTTTACTCTCGGCGAGGACAATTCCCTTTCTATCGACTACACAGCCACCACCGACAAGGAGACTGTTATCAATATGACCAACCATTCATACTTCAACCTGAACGGCGATCCTAATACAGAGGTCACCAACCATCACATTTATGTAAATGCTGACAAGTTTACTCCGGTAGACGCAACTTACATGCCTACCGGCGAGCTCGCATCTGTGGAGGGCACTCCATTCGACTGCCGCACAATGGCTGAGATCGGCAACCGCGTAAATATGCAGGAAGAGAACGAGCAGATAAAGTTCGGCAACGGATACGACCACAACTGGTGCCTCAATACTTACAAGGACGGCCAGGGCGATGTAAACACTATCGCCGCTTCTCTCTACTCTCCACTTACAGGCATTCAGGTGGATGTATACACCAACGAGCCAGGCATCCAGTGCTACTCAGGCAACTTCCTCGACGGCAAGGTAACCGGCAAGAAGGGTATCGCTTACAAGGCTCATGCTGGTTTCTGTCTTGAGACTCAGAAGTATCCTAATACTCCAAACGTAGCAGAGTGGCCATCAGCTGTGCTTAAGCCGGGCGAGACTTACCACTCATTCTGCAAGTTTGCCTTCAGCGTAAAATAATCACTTTAATATTAAATAACTTATAAAAACAATTTAAATGGATAATTTATTTGGTTTGGACAACGGCTTCTCCGTTTGGGACTACGGTGTGTTTGTATTGTACATCGTAATCCTCGTCGGAATGGGTATTTTCCTCAGCCGCAGCAAGGACGGTAAGGAGAAATCCTCTAAGGATTACTTCCTGGCCGGCAACACATTGACCTGGTGGGCAGTAGGTGCTTCGCTTATAGCCGCCAACATCTCTGCCGAGCAGTTTATCGGTATGTCCGGTTCTGCTTTCGCATCCGGTATCGCACAGGCCGCTTACGAGCTTATGGCCGCCGCAACTTTGATCGTTGTGGGTAAGTTCCTCTTGCCTCTGATGATTGAGAAGAAGATTTTCACCATCCCCCAGTTCCTCCGCGAGCGTTACAATTCGGGTGTGGGTCTCTCGTTCTCTATTCTCTGGCTCTTCCTCTATGTATTTGTAAACCTTACATCTGTGGCCTGGCTCGGCGCTCTGGCCATCCAGCAGATTCTCGGTCTTCCTACCGACCAGATTATCGAGGTGTTTGGAATGCAGGTTGACCAGGTTCGTCTGGTAATCATCCTCGCGCTCTTCCTCATCGCCGGTATCTACTCTATCTACGGTGGTTTGGCTTCAGTGGCCTGGACCGACGTAATGCAGGTAACATTCCTCGTAGGCGGTGGTCTTATCACAGCTTACTTTGCTCTCGACTACATCGGCGAGCATGTATGGGGCTGTGGCGCTATGGAGGCTCTCGGCCGTATCTACGACTTCTGTATCAATAAGGACGGCGACTCGCACTTCAATCTTATCGTGAAGCGTGCGGCTGACCTCTATCCATCTATCAACGGTATTCCTGAGATTGCTGTTCAGGCTGTACACGAGACTTCTGTAGTACTCGCCAACGGCATGGAGGTTACCAAGGATATCGTGGCTCCTATTGCCGAGGGTCAGGCTATAGCTGAGGGTGTTAACGTAAGCGTTAAGGAGGATCCATTCTTCACCAACCCTGGTCTCGTACTCGTATTCGGTGCTTTGTGGCTCACCAACCTCGGCTACTGGGGATTCAACCAGTACATCATCCAGAAGGGTCTCGCAGCCAAGTCGCTCTCCGAGGCCAAGAAGGGTATGGTATTCGCCGCAGTTCTCAAGATTTTGATTCCTTTCATCGTATGTATTCCTGGTGTATGTGCATTCTACATCATGAACGGTACATGGGACGGCCAGTCGGTACTCGAGATTCTCCAGAGCAAGGGCGATCAGCTCTCAGGCTCTATCACACGTTCGGATGATGCTTATCCTTACCTTATCAGAAACTTTACTCCAACCGTAATCAAGGGTCTCTCGTTTGCAGCGTTGTCGGCAGCCGTAATTTCCTCACTGGCTTCTATGTTCAACTCTACATCCACACTCTTCACAATGGATATCTACAAGCAGTTCATCAACAAGAACGCTTCTGATTCACAGCTCGTTAAGGTGGGCCGTCTTACATCTATCTGCGCCCTCCTCATCGCTCTCATCTCTGTATATCCATTGATGGGTGGTATCGACCAGGCATTCCAGTTTATCCAGGAGTACTCGGCATTTGTTTATCCGGGTGTTGTGGTAATCTTCGGTCTCGGACTTCTCTGGAAGCGTGCTTCGGGCACAGCAGCCATCGCAGCGGCCATCGGTACATTCGCATTCTCTATCATCTTCAAGTTCATGTTCCCTGAGATGCCGTTCCTCGTACGTTCTGGCGTAGTATTCATCGTACTCGTTGTAATGTTCGTAATTCTCTCGCTCAAGAGCAAGCCAGAGGAGCAGGAGTCTGCTACAGAGCTTTCAGCTGAGGATGTTAAGACACAGCTCTTCTGGAGCAAGATTATGTTCATCGTGGCTGGCGTATCAGCTGCATTGTTCGTAGCCTCATTCTTCAGCGAAAAACTCCACATCTACGGTATGGAAGGTGCTATGGCATTCTTCGCCGCTATTACCGGTACTATCGGTTACTACCTCCGCAGCAACGCCCTCGATACAGTTCAGGACAAGAAGCTCGTGGAGATCGATCTCGCTATCTTCAGAACAGACAGAACTTTCAACATTGGTGCCGCAGTGGTTATCATCCTGTTGACCGTTCTCTACATTGCTCTCTGGTAGTATATATCATTGCTTGAATTTTTTGAATTGCTGGTTGGTGCTCAGATTCCAATCAGCAATTCTTTCATTCAACAATTTATTTATATCAGCTAATAACATGAGTTTTTACGAGAATCATCCGAAATTCTACATATCCACCGACTGTATAATTTTCGGATATTTCAACAACAGCATTCATGTACTTATCCGTCCGCGCGCCATGGAGCCCTGCAAGGGAATGCCATCGCTGATGGGCGGTTTTGTAGATGACGACGAGAGTGTCGACAATGCGGCCTCAAGAATAGTGAAGGAACTCACCGGTCTTGAGGATTTTTACATACAGCAGGTAGGCGCTTTTGGCAATGTGGACCGCGATCCGGGCGAGCGTGTAGTTTCTATCAGCTACTATGTGCTAATAAAGGCACTGGAATACAGCGACGAAATCCGCCAGAAGTATCATGCTACATGGATGAAAATCGATGAGCTGCCCGAATTGTACGGCGACCATAATGCGATGGTGGACATGGCTCACAAGATTCTTCAGGAAAAACTCGCCTGGGATCCTATCGCATTTTACCTCTTGCCTGATAAGTTTACTCTCACTCAGCTTCAGACTCTCTATGAGAATATTTACGGATGGGAGCTCGACAAGAGAAACTTCAGAAAAAAACTCACCGAAGATAATCACATCGTGAATACTGGCGAGATTGACAAGACGACCTCGAAGCGCGGTGCCAATCTTTTCAGATTCGATTTCGACGGTTACAACAAGGACAAAGTTTTTAAATTATAACACATAAATTAACAAGAAGATATGTTAGAAGAATTGAAAGAGAAGGTTTTCAAGGCCAACCTCGACTTGGTAAAGCAGGGTCTTGTAATCTTCACATGGGGAAATGTATCAGGCATCGACCGCGAGAAGGGACTCGTGGTTATCAAACCTTCGGGCGTTGACTACGACTCAATGAAGGCTTCTGATATGGTGGTTGTAGACCTCAACACCGGCAAGGTAGTGGAGGGCGACCTCAACCCATCGTCAGACACCCCAACCCACCTCGTGCTCTACAGGGCATTCCCAAACATCAAGGGTGTTGTACACACTCACTCTACCTACGCCACAGCATTCGCTCAGGCAGGTCAGGACATTCCAAACATCGGCACCACACACGCCGACTACTTCTACAAGGCTATCCCTTGCACCCGCGATATGACAAAGGAGGAGGTAGAGGGTCAGTACGAGCTTGAGACCGGCAACGTTATCGTTGACGAGATTCTCAATATCCGCAAGATCAACCCAGACCACACTCCAGCAGTGCTCGTTAAGAACCACGGCCCATTCTCTTGGGGTACATCTCCAGACAACGCCGTTTACAACGCAAAGGTTATGGAGCAGTGCGCCAAGATGGCTTTCGTAAGCTTCACCATCAACCCAATGACCACAATGAACCCATTGCTCGTTGAGAAGCACTACAACCGCAAGCACGGTCCTAACGCTTACTACGGTCAAAAGGGACAGAAACATTAAGCCTTGGCTTAATGTTTAATGGACAATGGATAATGGATAATGGACAATGCGTGTCCTCAGAAAATAAAGGGATATGAAAGAAAATAATGCTGTTTTGGATAAGAGTTTTGAGTTTTCTGTTAGAATTGTGAACTTATACAAGTATCTTACTTCACAGAAACAGGAATTCGTACTTTCAAAACAGGTTTTAAGAAGTGGAACGAGTATTGGTGCAAATGTCAGCGAGGCTAATCAAGGTTTCAGTCATGCTGATTTTACAGCAAAAATATCAATCTCTCTTAAAGAGGCTTGTGAAACAGATTATTGGCTTCGCCTTCTTCATAGAACAGATTATATTGAGGATAGTCAGTTCAAAAGCATTATCTCAGATTGTCAAGAATTGATAAGATTGCTAACAGCAATATTAAACACAGCAAAAAACAATATTAAATAATAAACTGGATTTGGATTTAAATTGGATCTATATGACTTTCAGCAATTACGAATTGTCCATTATCCATTGTCCATTATCCATTAAATTTTAAAACCATGTTTGAAAATTTAGAGCTTTGGTGGATTACAGGTGCGCAGCTCCTTTACGGTGGCGACGCAGTTGTTGCCGTGGATGGCCACTCTAAGGAGATGGTTGACGGGCTCAATAAGAGCGGTGTAATCCCTGTTAAAATAGTTTACAAGGGCACAGCAAACTCTTCTAAGGAAGTAGAGGAGATTATGCTTGCTGCCAACAACGACAAGAAGTGTGCTGGTGTTATCACATGGATGCACACATTCTCTCCTGCCAAGATGTGGATCAAGGGTCTCCAGAGACTCAAGAAGCCTATGCTT
>JAZQPB010000066.1:0-21842 GCA_045628165.1 Bacteroidales bacterium
CATAGCCCGCGATATGTACAACTGCACCAATCCTCAGCTCTGCTACGGCGAATACGAGGCCATCCAAGAGCTGTGGCCCGGCAAGATGGTGACCCTCGGCGAAAACGGCAACATGGCCAAAATATCCGACGTGATAAACACCGGCGCACAGTTCCTCTACTTTATGCCCTGGTACGACTACAATGTGGACAACAAATCAAAGGACCTCGACCAGTCGGAGCACGCCAACAAGGCATGGTGGAAGGATGCAGCTGATAGCGAAAGCGTATTGTTCCTGGAAGATATGCCCAACTGGAGAGAATAAAATTTCTACAAAAAAATACCATCAATTATTTCTATTTTAAAGGAATAACTGCTAAATTTGCGAAACTGCAATTTGGCAGTTGTTCCTTTTTGTTTTTCAATAACTCCAAAAAAGCGCATACACAATGAAGATGCTACGACTCATAATAACACTGATATCGGCAATGATGATTGCCCAGAGCGCCACAGCCAATGTAAGGCCGTTCCGCATATTCGCATCCAACATGGTGCTTCAGCAGAAAAGCCAGTGTCCCATCTGGGGCACAGCCGATCCCGGCGAGAGCATCACGGTAACATGCTCATGGGGCGTTCAGGCCCAGGCCATTGCCGGCGCCAATGGCAAATGGGAGGTTACCGTAACCACGCCATCGTACGGAGGCCCATACACCATCACATACACCGGCAAAAACACCATAGAGCACAACAACGTGCTGATAGGCGATGTATTTCTGGCCTGCGGCGACAGCAATATGCAGCTGCCACTGATGGGCTGGGACAACGACTCGATAGTGGGCGGATACGAGATAATGCAGCATCTGGGCGAAAACGAGAACATCAGATTCTTCGGCATCAGAGACAAAATCTCGTTTCTGGCAGAAGACGACTGCGAGGCCATCTGGTATCAGAATACCAGGGAGTTTATGCCGCACTGCAGCGCTCTCGCCTTCATATTCGCCAAAAAGCTTAACGACCAGACCGGAGTGCCCGTGGGCATGATTACAGCATCGCTAAGGTCGAGCAGCGCAGAGAGCTGGATATCAGAGGAATACCTTGCCCGAATACCAAACTACGAGGAGAGAATCACCCAATATCACGAGGGCGTGCCTCAGCAGTCCACACTCACCAAGTGGATAAAGGGACACCGGCAGATAGACACCGACAAATGGGACAACTTCAACGACGACGAATGCGCCCGCATAGGCTACGACGACAGCCAGTGGCCATCGATGGAGCTCCCAACATATTTCGACAACGACGACAAGATGGGCCCGTACGACGGCGTGCTGTGGTTCCGCAAGTGGGTGGATATTCCAGCTGAATGGCAGGAGAAACAGCTGATACTGTCATTAGGTCCCATCGACGACAACGACGAGACATACGTAAACGGCGAGAAAATAGGCCGAACACTGGAAGCCGGAATGCACAATGTAGACCGCAACTACAAGATACTGCCCGGCCTGGTAAGGAACGGACGTCTGCTCGTGGCCGTAAGGGTGATAGACAACGGCAGCGGCGGCGGAATGCCCGGACGCCCAGGCAACCACAACCTCCTGAAAATTCATCCCGAGGGCGACGAGGAGAATGGCATCTCGCTTACCGGAGCGTGGAAATACATGCCCGTGGGCGAATTCTGCGACATGAATCTCTACGCCTACGACTACAAGAACCTGGAATTCAACAACCGCCCCAAGGTAACCGTAACCCTCAACGAGAAAACCATCGCCAGCTGCTACAAGGCAATGCTACATCCGATAATGCCATTCAAGATAGCAGCCGCACTATGGTGCCACAGCGAGAGCAACATGGACTACGCCGAAGACTATTACAGAATGCTCCCTCAGCTGGCTGAATGCTGGAGAGAGGGCTTCCAGAGCCCATCAATGAAATTCTACTACTGGCAGTGCACACCATCGGATTTCAAGGAAGGCACCAAGTCGTACGAGCTGCGTGAGGCCCAGCGCCGATGCCTCGACATCATATCCAACTCAGCCATGGTATGCCTGATGGACCTCGGCCGCAAGGACGGCATAAGGTCGCAGTACAAGATAGAGGCCGCCGAACGAATGGTAAACCTGGTGCTGACCAAAATGTACGCCAAGAAAATGGAGGTATCAGGCCCGCTTTACCAGTCAATGGAGATAAACAAGAGCTCCAACTCGATAGAACTCACATTCTCCAACACCACAGGCGGACTCGTGGTAAAGGGCGAAGGACTCGAAGACTTCGAGATATCCGACAACAACGGAAACTATTACCCGGCCAACGCCACAATAGTAGGCGACAAGGTTGTGGTATCGAGCCCCGAGGTTTCCAAGCCACGAAACGTGAGATACGCCTGGAAAAACTGGGTAAACTCTCCATCGCTCTTCAACGGAGCAGGACTGCCGGCATCGTCGTTCTCCACCGAGAAAACCATCTCGATTCCGCTGCCAAAGAAATAAGACAAACCATACTTAAATATATTCCAATTACTAAAACAAAATGGACACAAGAATCAAGGAACTAAAAGCAGAAACCACACAGGAATGTTTCAACATCCTGTCTTTCTGGAGCAAGAACACCATCGACGAGAAAAACGGAGGCTTCATCGGCTCCATCGACCTCGATATGACCAAGCATCCCGAGGGTGAGAAAGGCGCCGTGCTTAACGCCAGAATACTCTGGGCATACTCATCGGCATACCGCATCTTCAAGAATCCCGAGCACCTCACAATGGCCCGCCGTGCCTACGACTATGTAACCAAGCACTTCATCGACAAGCAGTACGGCGGAGTATATTGGATGCTGAATGCCGACGGCAGTCCAGCTAATACCAGAAAACAGATCTACGCCATAGCGTTCACCATCTACGGACTGGCCGAATATTACCGCATCACCAAGAAGCAGGAGGCTCTCGACTACGCCATCTCGCTGTTCGACTGCATAGAGAAATACAGTTTCGACCCCGAGAAAAACGGCTATTTCGAGGCATACTCGCGTGAATGGGTTCTCCTGGAGGATCTCCGTCTCAGCGAGAAGGACAAAAACGATCCCAAGACCATGAACACTCACCTCCACATTCTGGAGGCTTACACCAATCTCTACCGCGTATGGAGAGAGGAGCGTCTGCAGAAGGCTCTCAAAAACCTGATAGAGGTTACCATCTACAAGATTATAAACATCGAGAAGGGCTACTTCGACCTCTTTTTCGGCGCCGACTGGAGCCATCATTCAGAGAACAACTCATACGGTCACGACATTGAGGGATCATGGCTGCTCTGGGAGGCCGCCGAGGTGCTCGGCGACGAGGAGCTTCTGGAAATCTGCAAGCCTATCTGCATAAAGATGGCGGAGCAATCCCTGCGCGACGGCGTGGATGCCGACGGCGGCATAATGAGCGAGGGCACCAACGGCGTAGTGGAAGACAGCGACAAGCACTGGTGGCCTCAGGCCGAATCCATCGTGGGATTCATGAACGCCTATCAGCTGACCGGCGACGAGAAATTCCTCAACGCATCAATCAACGCCTGGGAATTCACCAAGAAATACATCATAGACCACGAGAACGGCGAATGGTACTGGCGTGTAACCAAAGACGACCACAAGGTATACACCGAGGAGCAGAAAACCGGCCCATGGAAATGCCCATACCACAACTCGAGGGCATGCATGGAGATAGCCGAGAGATTCATGTAACAAAAAAGGCGGCTGTGGCAACATTCATTATGCCACAGCCGCTTTTTTCATATAAATTCTATCTCATCATCTCCCTCACCTTGCTCTCTATGGCCTCGCTGTCGTAGCCGCAGAGGCGGTAGAGATCGCGGGGCGATCCGTGCTCTATGAAACGGTCAGGAATGCCCAGACGGCAAACGCGCGGAGAATATCCGTGGTCGGCGCAGTACTCAAGCACCAGGCTGCCGAAACCTCCCTGAAGCGCATTGTCCTCCACGGTGATAATCTTATCGAAACGCCTCAGAATATCCTCCATGAGAGCCTCGTCGAGAGGCTTGATGAATCTCATATCGAAATGCGCGGGATGGATTCCCTGCGACGAAAGCCTCTGAACAGCCTCCTGAACCTCGTGGCCGATGGTTCCTATCGAGACTATGGCAATGCCCTCGCCGTCATTTATCATGCGTCCGCGGCCAATCTCAATCTTCTCGAACGGCCGTTGCCAGTCCTTGTTGTAGCCGTTGCCGCGCGGATAGCGGATGGCGATGGGCGCATCCACATACTGGGCGGTGTACAGCATATTGCGGAGCTCGGTCTCCTCCATGGGAGCCGCCACCGTAAGATTGGGGATGTGGCGCAGATACGATATATCGAAAGCGCCCTGATGAGTAGCACCATCAGCTCCCACAATGCCGGCCCTGTCGAGACACAACACCACAGGAAGCCTCGGCAGACACACGTCATGTATTATCTGGTCGTAGGCCCTCTGCATGAAAGTGGAATATATATTGCAATACGGAAGCAGGCCCTGGGCCGCCATGCCGGCAGAAAAAGTAACAGCATGCTCCTCGGCTATGCCCACATCAAACACGCGCTCGGGATATTTCTGAGCCATGATATTGAGCGAGCAGCCCGTAAGCATGGCCGGCGACACTCCCACAATATTGGGATTGCTCTCGGCAAGCTCCGTAATGGTGATGCCAAACACATCCTGGAACTTGGGACCAGAGGGCACATCAGCTGGCTTGGATACCGGCATCTTCTGTCCGGTCTCTATATCGAAGGCGGCGCTGGTGGCGTGCCACTCAGTCTGATTGTCCTCGGCAAACTTGTAGCCCTTGCCCTTCTTGGTGAGCACATGCAGAAGCTTGGGACCCTGTATGTCCTTCATCTCACTGAGCACATCGGCCAGACGCACCACATCGTGGCCGTCCACAGGGCCGAAATACCTGATGCCCATGCCCTCAAAGAGATTGCTGCGCTTCAGGATGGTGTACTTGATACCGCTCTCCACCTTGGAAATAAAATTGCGGGCCCTCGGCATCAGCCGCTCAAACTTGCCCATAGTATCCCAGATATCCTTCTTTACACGGTTGTAGGTCTTGGAAGTAGTGATATCGAGCAGATAATTATTAAGCGCGCCGGTATTCTGGTCTATGGCAATATGATTGTCGTTCAGGATTACCAGCAGATTCGATTTCTGTATTCCGGCATTGTTGAGCGCCTCAAAAGCCATACCGCCCGTCATAGCGCCGTCGCCTATCACGGCAATCACACGCTGATTGTCGTGGCCGAAACGCTGAGCGCCCACAGCCAGGCCCAGTGCAGCTGATATAGATGTGCTGGCGTGCCCCACTGTAAAAGCATCGTACCTGCTCTCGTCCCTGTTGGGGAAAGGGCTCAGTCCGTGGAGGGTGCGCAGAGTGTCGAAAAGGTCCTTGCGCCCCGTGAGTATCTTGTGCGCGTAAGCCTGATGGCCCACATCAAACACTATCTGGTCGTATGGAGTATTGTATACATAGTGAAGCGCCACTGTGAGCTCTATCACTCCCAGAGTGGCGGCAAAATGCCCGGGATGCTTGCTTACCACCTCAATAACGTACTGCCTCAGCTCGCTGCAGAACTGTGGCAGATCGGCCTTGGCTATCTTCTTGAGGTCGTCGGGATAATTTACTTGGTCCAACAATGGATATTTTGCAGTCATCACTTAAAAAAATTTTTAGCTAAAATCGGTGCAAATATACAAAATAATAAGGTATTATTTCCAAAAAAATATCATCTTTGTTGTCTAAAACTAATGCGATGAACGAATTTTCACTGATAATCAAGAAAATCACCTGGCGGAAAATCTGGAACGCCGCCGTAAGGGGCACCGGAATACTGCTGAGCCGCATATCAGGAAGGTATGTGAACATAGGCATGCCGTGGTCGTATTCCATAGAGCCGTGCGATATCTGCAACCTCAAGTGCAGGGAATGCGTATCGGGCCAGGGAGTGATACGCCGGCGCAGGGGGCGCATCGACATCAACGACTACAAGATGGCCGTAGACCAGATAGCGCCGTACGCCACCAACCTGTTCCTCTACTTCCAGGGCGAGCCCACCATGCACCAGCAGTTTGCCCAGATGGTGGAGTATGCCTCAGCTAATGGCATATATACTGCCACATCCACCAACGGACACTTCATAGACAGCATATTAGCTGAAAAAATAGTAAAATCCGGACTCGGCAAGATAATAGTATCGATAGACGGGTACAATCAGGAGACATACGAATCGTACCGCGTGGGAGGCCACCTCAGCAAGGTATTAGATGCCATAAGAAACCTGTCGGACGCCAAGAAACGGCTCGGCAGCAAGACTCCCCTGATAGAGGCGCAGACACTGGTGACCAGAATCAACGAGGACGGCCTGCAGAAAGTCAGGGACCTCGCCATGGAGGCCGGCGCCGATGCCCACTACCTGAAAACCATGCAGATAGAAAACCAGGAGGATTTCGACACATTCAAGACCACGATAGACAAGTACTCGAGATACGACAGCCGCAATCAGCTGAAAAAACCTGTAGGATTCTGCTCCAGGGCCATGAACTCGGCCGTAATATCGATAGACATGGACGTACTGCCATGCTGCTACGACAAGGACGCTGAGCTGAAACTCGGAAACCTGCGCGAGGCCGGCATAGTGGAGATCATAAAATCCGACAAGGCAAGCAGAATAATAACAGCCATAGAGCGCCAGCGCGACCAGAGGCCGGCCATGTGCAAAAACTGCGGAGGATAGCCATGGAGAAGATAGCGGTTCTGATACCATGCCTCAACGAGGAGACCACAATAGCCAAGGTGGTAACGGACTTCGGCAAGGCGCTGCCCGAGGCCACAATATACGTATACGACAACAACAGCACAGACCGCACCGCCGAGCTCGCGCGCAAGGCCGGAGCCACCGTAAGGCACGAGCCGAGGCCCGGCAAGGGCAATGTGATAAGGGCGATGCTCCACGACATAGACGCCCTCTGCTACCTGATAGTGGACGGCGACGACACATACCCGGCCAGCCACGCCCCGGAGATGACATCGGCAGTGCTGGACCAGGGCTACGACATGGCCATAGGCGACAGGCTGACCTCCAAGGCTTATTTCGAGCAAAACAAGAGGCCGTTCCACAACATGGGAAACAGGATGGTGAGGCATCTCGTAAACACGGTATACAAATCAGACATGCGCGATATAATGACCGGATACAGGGCCATCAGCTACGCATTCGCCAAATCTTTCCCCGTGCTCAGCCGGGGATTCGAGATAGAGACCGAGATGAGCATCCACTGCCTGGACCGCAACCTCCTGTACCGCAATGTGTCCATAGAATACAGGCGCAGACCCGAGGGCAGCGTATCCAAGCTGCGCACATACGACAACGGCCTGCAGGTACTCAACACGATTTTCTCGCTGTATCGTACCTACAAGCCGCTGAGGTTTTTCCTATGGTGCTCGGCCATATCGCTCATAATATCGATATCGTTTCTGATACCGGTAATGAGGGAGTTTCTGGAAACCAACACGGTGCAGAAACTGCCGAGCTTTATAGCATGCGTGTTTTTCGCGATATTCTCTATCCTGTCGTTTTTTCAGGGACTAAGCCTCGACACCATCAACCAGAAAGACCGGCGCGATTTTGAGCTCGCTTACGGACGGTGCCGCGACAAGGTTAGAAACGTCTTGAGAGAAGATGGTGCTTGCTGAGGCCGGCCTCCACATTATCTATCCACTTGATCATGCGCTTGCCGTAATTATCGCCAAACTCCTCATAGAGCCTTGTGGCGTATTCGCGCGACACATCAAAAATCTCGAGGGCAAAATAGATATTGGCCAGATTGAACACCATATCGGCCTTGGCAGCCTTCTGTTTCTTATCAGCTGATGAGAGCGAAGCCTCCACCTCCTTGAAATGCTCCACCCATGGCTGGAGATTCTTGACAGCCTGCTGAATACCGCCGGTAATGGGAATATTCTCTATGATGTTGCGGATTTCCCTCGATGCCTGCTGATGCTTGGCGTAGTATTGATTCTTCTTGCTGTCGAAGAGGGCAATCTTAACATTGTCGGTAGTGTAGGTATAGTAGAAACAGTTTCTGTAGGCATTCTGGATAGGCTCCGAGAATACCAGGAGCTCGGTCATGATGATATTCTCGAGAAAAACCTCATTGTTGTTTCTCACAAACTCGTGGCACTCGTGCCTTGACTTGAAACGGCGGTCCATCCTGAAAGTAGCCAGCGGAGGCCTGTGGGTCTCGGGGTTGATATTGGTGAAAGCCTCCACTGTACGGCCGTTCAGCACAAAATTCCAACCCAGCACAATGGTATAGTCGATATGCGGAGTGTAGTATCTCTGAGGCACCATCTCGCCGTGTATGCGCACCATCTCGGTGTGCTCCTCCTCGTGGATGGCCTCTATGAGGAAGTCGCGCGCGGTGATATTCACTATGAGCGATGCGTCGTTGGCGTTGTCCACCCTCTGCCAGCCCCACTGGTCCATTACCACAGCCGAGCATATCTCCTCGTAGTCCACAAAAGGCTGAATGCCCCTCGACAGGCCAAGCTGCACATTATAAGTTCTCTCAGCCTCAGGCACATAGCACTTAGGCAGATGATACACAGGATATCTGATGTTGATACGGTCGGTACCCCACTGGGCCATGGCCAAGCAGCAAACCATAGCAAAGGCCAATGTCATAAAAAACTTTTTCATAGAATTTTCGGTTTTATATTAAACAAAAAATGTTGCCCCGTCTATCTGAGAATAAGCCAGGACAACATTGCTATATCATTATCATAGAGATTACATCATCATGTTGAGCATTCTGGCAAGGGTATGCTTGAGGTCCTTGCGCTCCACAATGTAATCGAGGAAACCATGCTCGAGCAGGAACTCGGAGCTCTGGAAACCCTCCGGGAGGTCCTTGCCGGTAAACTCGCGGATTACTCTCGGGCCGGCAAAACCTATCAATGCATTAGGCTCTGCCATATTGATGTCGCCGAGCATCGCAAATGAAGCCGAAACACCGCCCGTAGTAGGATTTGTCATAAAAGAGATGAAAGGAAGCCTTGCCTCGCTCAGCTGAGTGAGCTTGGCCGAAGTCTTGGCCATCTGCATCAGCGAGAATGCGGCCTCCATCATTCTGGCTCCGCCCGATCTCGATATTATCACAAAAGCGCATCTGTTGGCAATGCAGTAGTCCACGCTGCGGGCAATCTTCTCTCCCACCACCGAACCCATGCTGCCTCCAATAAACTCGAAGTTCATGCTGTCCACCACCACCTTGCGGCCCTCGATATTGCCCACAGCGGCCGACATCGCGTCCTTGAGGTTGGTCTGCTTCTCCACTGCGGCCACACGGTCGCAATACTTCTTGCGGTCCACAAAATTCAGAGGGTCGCCGCTGTGCAGCGATGCAAAAAGCTCCTCGTACTGGCCGTCATCAAATAGGATGTTGAAATACTCCGCCGACGATATTCTCTCGTGATATCCGCACTTGGGGCACACGCAGAGATTCTCCCTGTGGTCCTGAGTGTTTATTATCTCCTTGCACTCCGGGCACTTGTACCAGAGTCCGTCCTTTATTTCCTTTTTGTCTTTTGTCTCGGTGTTTATACCTTGTTGCGATCTGTTAAACCAGCCCATATTATTATGTTTGCGATTAGTTTAATGCCGGGGCCTTGGCAGAATTCCGTTCCGCTCCATTGTCCCTGCCGTGCAAAATTAGTAAATATTTTTATAAAATCACCCTGTGGGGCGCATTTATTTTATTTTTTTGGCAGCTGATGGCAAAATATATTACACGCCATCAGCTGCCGAAACCTACCTTACGCGCAGCCTCTGCCCCAGCCTGAGCGTGGTGGTAGGCCGTATGTTGTTCAGCTGACAGAGCTTGCTTACCGTGGTGTGGTACCTGCGGGCCAGCGCGCCGAGTGTGTCGCCCGATTTTATCACGTGGGTGAGGCTCTCCGATGTGGCCGCCGATTCCTTGTCGGTCTGTCCGTAGTGCGAGTTGATGTTGAAATAATGCTTCTTGAGGGTGAAGAGAGTATCACGCAGCTCGCCCTTCTGGAAGTCGAAAATCCTCTCGGAATCGAAAGGCTTGCCCATGTACCTGGTCTCGAAATGGAGATGAGGGCCCGTGCTGCGGCCGGTATTGCCGCCCAGGCCAATCTCCTCGCCAGCCTTCACGAGGTCGCCCTCCTTCACCAGATGCTTCGACAGGTGAGCGTAATAGGTCTCCAGGCCATTGGGATGGCGCAACACTATCAGGTTGCCGTATCCGCCGGCCTTGCCCACCTCGCGCACCACGCGCACCTTGCCGTCGAAAGCGGCCACAATGGGATCGCCCACATCAAGACGGATGTCGGTGCCCTTGTGCTCGCGCGTGCGGCGGAACTTGAAACCCGATGTCACGTATCCCACCTTGGGGCAGGCCCATCCGTGGGTGCTGTCTATCAGCATAAGGTCCACCTCGGCCGGCATCTGCGCCAGCGTAACGTCCCTGTAGGCATGTATCGACTCGCTGTCCCAGTCGTCTACAAAATCATCGTCGGAGATATTTGGGCGGTCGAGCTCCATATACTGCCATGTGTGGTCGCTGTACAGTACTATCTTGGTGTATTTGTCGTCGGTATCCACTGTGTCGATGGCCTGATTCTCGGCCTGCATCGATGTTGTATCAGCTACCTGAGCCACCATCGACAGAGGCAATGCGGCCACCGCGGCCATTGCGAGCAAAATCTTTTTCACTTTTCTGGTAATTAACTTTTTATGATTGTATATACAAAAAAATGAATGAATAAAGGAGCCTGCCAGACGAGCGCCCCCTTATCCATTCATTAATTATTATTCAGCTGACAGATGCATCTGATTAGTCTCTGTTGAGTTTCTTCTTAACTTCCTTCTCCTCGAAAGCCTCCACGATATCGCCTTCCTGGATATCATTGTACTTGTCGATATTGAGACCGCACTCCATACCTGCGTTCACCTCCTTGACATCGTCCTTGAAGTGCTTGAGAGAGCCGAGCTCGCCTGTGTATACCACAATACCATTGCGGATGATGCGAACCTTGTTGGTACGGAGAATCTTGCCTTCTGTAACGAAACATCCGGCAATGGTGCCCACCTTGGATATGCGGAAGAGGCTCTTGATCTCGGCTGTACCACAGAATTCCTCCTTGGTCTCGCTGCCGAGCATACCCTCCATGGCATCCTTGATATCGTCGATGGCGTCGTAGATGATGGAATATGTCTTGATGTCGATCTGGTCTTTCTCGGCGAGTTTCTTGGCTGAAGCCGAAGGACGCACCTGGAAGCCGATGATAACGGCGTTGGAAGCCGATGCCAGGAGCACATCGCTCTCCGAGATCTGGCCCACGCCCTTGGATACCACCTTTACCTGGATCTCCTCGGTAGATAGGTTCTCGAGAGAATCCTGAAGGGCCTCTATAGAGCCCTGAACATCACCCTTGATGATGATATTGAGCTCCTGGAACGATCCGATGGCTATACGGCGGCCTATCTCCTCGTGTGTGAGGTGTTTCTTGGTGCGTACACCCATCTCGCGCTCTATCTGCTGGCGCTGAAGAGCCTTCTCGCGTGCGGCGCGCTCGTCGGGCATTACCTTGAACTTGTCGCCGGCCACAGGCGCACCGTCGAGACCGAGGATAAGGCATGGCTCACCAGGCTTTACCTCCTTGATCTTCTTGTCGCGCTCGTTGAACATGGCCTTGATCTTGCCGGAATGCGAGCCGGCCCATATTACATCGCCCACCTTGAGTGTACCGCCCTCCACGAGCACGGTAGATGTGTATCCGCGGCCCTTGTCGAGGCTCGATTCGATTACAGTACCTACTGCAGGCTTGTTGAAGTTGGCCTTAAGGTCGAGCATCTCGGCCTCCAGGAGAATGCGCTCCAGAAGCAGGTCTACGTGCAGACCCTTCTTGGCCGCTATATCCACAGAGCCGTACTTGCCGCCCCACTCCTCCACAAGGAGATTCCTCTCGGAGAGGGCGAGCTTAATCTTCTCGGGATCGGCGCCCGGCTTATCAATTTTGTTGATGGCAAAGATGATAGGCACGCCGGCTGCCTGAGCGTGAGAGATGGCCTCCTCTGTCTGAGGCATTATGCTGTCGTCGGCGGCTATCACGATTACAGCGATATCCGTAATCTTGGCACCGCGGGCACGCATGGCTGTAAATGCCTGGTGGCCTGGGGTATCAAGGAATGTGATGCGCTTGCCGTCGGGCAGCGATACATTGTATGCACCGATGTGCTGTGTGATACCACCGGCCTCGCCGGCTATCACGTTGGATTTTCTGATATAATCGAGCAGAGATGTCTTACCGTGGTCTACGTGGCCCATTACGGTAACGATAGGTGCGCGAGGCTCCATGTCGTCGGGATCGTCGGCCTCCTCCATCACCTTCTCCTCTTCCTCGGCGCTTATAAACTGTACATCAAAGCCGAACTCAGGCGCGATGAGAGATATAATCTCGGCGTCGAGACGCTGGTTGATGGATACCATTGTGCCAAGGTCGAAACATGTAGCGATAATCTGAGTTACCTGAACATTCATAAGGGTAGCAAGCTCGTTGGCAGTGATGAACTCGGTAACCTTGAGCACTTTTTTCTCCTGCTCCTCGAGTGCCTCCTTCTCTGCCTTCTTGTTCTGATAGTCCTCACGCTTGTCGCGGCGGTGCTTAGAGGTCTTCGACTTCTGCTTGCCTACTGTAAGGCGTGCGAGGGTATCCTTTACCTGCTTGGCCACATCCTCCTCGCTAACCTCCTGAGGCTGTGGACGCTTGTCCTTATCCTTGCGCTTGAACTTCTCCTTGTCCTTGTCCTTTCCGGAGTTGCCGGAATTGCCAGAGCGGTCGTTGCCGCCCTTCTTGCCGGAGTTGTCCTTGTCCTTGTTGCGCTCCTTGTCTTTGTCTCTGTCCTTGTCCTTGCGGCCATTGCCCTTCTTGCCGTCTGAGCCCTTGCCAGAAACCTCGCTGCTGTTGATGTCAACGCGCTCCTTGTCGATGCGCTTGCGTTTCTTCTTGCGGTTTTTGCCCGACTTCTTGTTTTCGTCGGTGAGCTCTATCTTTCCGAGAATGGTAGGACCTGTAAGAGTTACTGTGCCAGGGCGGAAAACCTCTGGCTCATCGCTCTTGGCCACAGTCTGCACTGCCTGCTGCTCTGGCTTGGGCTGCTGCAGGGCGACATTGTCGGCAGCAGGCTTGGGCTGCTGCTGTACCTGGCTGTCGGCCTGAGGCTTGGGCGACTGCTGGTCGCGTTTGGGTTGGTTGTTTCCCTTGTTGGCATTTCTATCCTTGTCCGATTTCTTGTCGGGACGAGTCTTGGTATTAATGCTGCTAAGGTCTATCTTGCCAATAACCTTTGGAATGCTGGGCTCCGACGACTGTTTCTTTCTGTCCTGGCCCTTCTGCTGATTCTGAGGCTTATTGTTGTTGGATTTGTTCTTGTTCTGGTCGAGATCTATCTTGCCTAACACTTTAACTTCCTTCTTTTCTACGGGAGCCTGATTAGTGTTGTTAGTCTTCTTGGCATTAGCCTTGTTTTCGGCAGAAATAGCCTTTGTGCGTTCCTTTTCAATCTCAGCTTGCTTCTCGCTCTGCTTTTTAGCCATCTTGTCGGAGCTGTATTCCCTTACGAGAAGGTCATACATCTTCGCATCGATTCTCTGGTTGGGGTCGGAGCCTAAGCTGTAACCCTTCTTGTTGAGAAAATCGACGATAGTAGACACTCCTACGTTGAACTCCTTGGCTGCTTTGTTTAATCTTGTTTCTCTATTATCACCCATATAAGGAAATTAAAGTTTTTCGGCGTTAAAAAAAATCTTATTCGAATTCTTCCTTGAAGATATTGAGAACGCTCTCAATAGTCTCCTCCTCAAGGTCGGTACGTCTCACAAGTTCCTCCTTGGAGAGCTTGAGTACATCCTTGGCTGTGTCGCAGCCGATGTTCTTGAGTGCATCGATTATCCAGCCCTCGATCTCGTCATCGAATTCTGAAAGTGCCACGTCGTCCTCGGTGCCTTCCTCGATGTCTCTGAATACCTCGATGTCATATCCTGTAAGCTGGCCCGCCAACTTGATGTTGGAACCGTTTTTGCCAATAGCCTTGGATACCTCATCCGGATCGAGATATACCTCGGCCTTCTTCTCTGCCTCATCCACCTTGATGTCGTTGATGTTGGCAGGACTGAGAGTGCGCTGAATGAACAAACGGCTGTTGTTGCTGTAATTGATAACGTCGATGTTCTCGTTTCTCAGCTCGCGTACAATGCCGTGGATACGCGAACCCTTCATACCCACGCATGCTCCTACAGGGTCTACCCTGTCGTCGTAGCTCTCCACAGCCACCTTGGCTCTCTCTCCCGGTATGCGCACAATCTTCTTGATTGTGATGAGACCATCCACAATCTCAGGCACCTCAAGCTCGAACAATCTCTCCAGGAATACAGGAGAAGTTCTCGAAATTGTGATGCTGGGTGTGCCGTTCTTCATCTCCACGCTGCTGATAACAGCTCTCAGTGGATCGCCCTTGTGGAAGAAATCGCTTGGTATCTGCTCGAGCTTGGGCAATACAAGCTCATTGCCCTCGTCGTCATGTATCAAAATCTCTTTTTTCCAAACCTGATATACTTCGCCGGCAATAATCTCGCCGATCTTGTTCTTGTATTTCTCGTAGAGCTTCTCTTTCTCGAGCTCCAGAATCTTACCTGTAAGATTCTGACGGAGAGTGAGAATGGCCCTGCGACCGAAATCCTGGAACTTTACCTCGTCGGTAACCTCCTCGTCGATCTGGAAATCCGGGTCGATGGTCTGCGCATCAGAAAGCGAGATCTCCAGGTTTGGATCCTGTACGTCGCCGTCCTCTACTACCACACGGTTTCTCCATATCTCGAGGTCGCCCTTGTCGATATTTATAATTATGTCGAAATTCTGGTCGGTACCAAATCTCTTTGCGAGAACGTTTCTGAAAACATCCTCGATAACGCGCATCATAGTGGCGCGGTCGATATTTTTTTGCTCCTTGAATTCGGCAAAGGAATCTATCAGATTATTTATTTCCATGTTTCCGCCTAAAAATAAAGTTATTTAAACGTAATTTTTAACTTAGTTTGCTTGATATCGCAGAAGTTGTAAGAGTTCTGTTCGGTTACCTTCACCCTCTTGCCGTTCTGCTTCTCGGTGTGAGTTTCCTCTATGGTAACGGAGGTCTCATTGGCCGCCGCTATTGTGCCCTTGATCTTCTCGCCATCCACCATGAGTATATCCACCTCCTTGCCAATATTCTTGATATACTGGCGCAGGATCCTGAGAGGCTCCGTAAGTCCCGGGCTCGATACCTCGAGCTCGTAATCCTCCTGCTCCCTGTCGAGATGCTCCTCTATGGCGTGGCTCAGGTAGCCGCACTCATCTATGGTGATGCCCGCATCGGTATCTGCCTTTATAGTGATTACATTATCCTTGCTTACCTTGATATCCACTATGAAGAATTTTTCCAACTCGGGCAGCGATTCAATCAACTGCTGTATTGTCTGTGCTGAAATCATAATTTATTGCTAACGAAATAGGGGACAATAGTGTCCCCTATCCTCTTGGGCGCAAAGTTAAATATTATGTTTCAATTCTGCAAGAATATTTGCAACATTTTTTCTATTTCAGCTCAATCTTGCCCAATTTGGGCATCAAATTCATGATTTTCTGCTGGCGGTCCCTCACATACTGCGACGGCGCGGCCACGAGAAACCTCCTCGGATTGGGCAGGCAGGCGGCTATGAGCGCGGCCTCGGCCCGGGTGATCTTCTTGGCCCCGTGCTTGAAATATTTCTGCGCCGCGGCCTCGGCCCCGTATATGCCCGGGCCCATCTCTATTACATTGAGGTATACCTCCATGATGCGCTCCTTGCCCCAGATGAGCTCTATCAGCACAGTGAAATACGCCTCGTAAGCCTTGCGGAGATAGCTGCGCGAGTGGGGCAGAAACACATTCTTGGCGCACTGCTGGCTGATGGTGCTGGCGCCGCGGAAACGCTTGCCAGCCTGATTGTCGCGCCAGGCCTGACGGATCTCGCCCCAGGCAAAACCATGGTGCTTGAGGAATCCGCCGTCCTCCGACGATATCACGGCCCTCACCAGCTCGGGCGATATATTCTCTATATCCACCCACTGCTGTGTGGCGTGCTTGCTGTCGGCGCGGCCCTCTATCCAGCGCTGAAACATCAGCGGAGTGTACTTTACGGGCGCCCACTTGTATATAAGCACACCTATCACGGGCATGCCCAGTATTATGATCATGGCCCACTTGAATATTCTCCAGATCGTCCTGCGTGTCTTCTTCCAATCCATATCGGCTTACATTTTCGGGTAAAGATTCTCTCGTGTGCTATCGGCCAACACCTTAATATAATATGTCTTTCCGGTGCGGTTGGTGAGCTTGGTGTCGCGCAGCCAGGGATTCAGGAGCTTCAGCATCTTGTAGTTCTGGCACTGGCTCCTGGCAAAACCGTACATATCGGTGATGGACGTATCCACAGCCACCAGCCTTGCCGGAATCTCGGGATAGAGGTCCTCGGGGCACAGCGCAAATCCATACGCGCCGGGATTCTGCATCAGGATCTTGAAAGCCAGAATGCGGTATATGTACCTGCCCGTCTCGGGATTGTGGCGGAGGTCGTAATACGACAGCTCGCCCTGAGCGCTCAGCACCTTCTGCATGCCGTTCTGCCCGCAGTTGTAGGCCGCGGCCGACAGAGTCCAGCTGCCGAATTTGGCATAGGCCTGCTTTAGATAGCGGCACGCAACAGCGGTGGATTTCTCGTAATGATAGCGCTCGTCCACCTCCGAATTTATCTCCAGGCCGCCCTCCCTGCCGGTGGATTCCAGTATCTGCCAGAAACCCACGGCCTTGGCCGGCGACACCACATTATCCAGGCCGCTCTCGCACACGCAGAGATAGAGGAAATCCTCAGGCACGCCGTTGTCGCGGAGTATCCTGCGCAATGTGGGGAAATACCTGTTGGCGCGCTTCAGGTACAGGATTGTGGAAGAGTGCCAGTACATTATCTTTATCAGCTCGCTCTCCAGCGACTCCCTCACATCGAAACACTCCAGCGGCACCCTCTCGCCGCAGAACGACAGCGAGTCAGGCAGGCAGGGCGCCACATTGTCGAGTGGCCTGGCAGCTGATGGCATTACATCAGCCGCCAGGTCGTCACCGCTCCGCGCCTGCACAAAGAGCGATATCGATACATACGCCATGGCAATAAAAGTGGCCACATACACCAGCGTGAGCAGGGCCTTGCCTATTTTCGGATTCTTGTTGCTCATATCATATCCTTTGTTTTAGCCATTAGCAGCTAATGGCAATATTAATAATATCGCACAAAGTTGTCAAAATTAGTTGAATTATACAATAATATTCTTGATTTTGTTTAGCTAATGGCAAAAAAAATGCATAATTTTGGAGCATGAAAAAGAAAACACTAACCCTAAAGCTGATATCGGCCACCCTGGCGGCGCAGATGATGGCGTGCGCTGCCAACCCCGGACAGGGATTCGAGATATCGGTATCAGCTCCCGACTGCAACAACCTGATGATCAGGCTGTGCCGCGACAACGGCGACCGCATGGCCGTGGTGGACTCGCAGAAGGTGGAGATGCACAAGGCGCGCCTGCACGGATGCGCCGACACGCCCGAGCTGATGTACATATATCTGGAGCAGGCCGACGACTATCTGCCGATATTCGTGGAAAACGGACAGATGAGCGTGGACATCAACCGGGCCAAACCCGGAAAGAGCGCCATCCAGGGCTCCGAATCCAACAAGATTTTCACCGACTTCATGCAGGCATACTCGGTATACGACGGCAAGGCGGCCGGATACAACAAGACCGCCATGAACGCATCGCGCAACAACGACACGCTTCTGCTGCAGGACCTGGAATCTGAGCAGGACGCCATAAGGAGCGAGAGGGTGGCCTTCCAGAGGTCGTTTGTGCAGAAATACATAGACCACCCAATAGCGTGCTACATACTCAGCAGCCACCTCATGTACGACCTGGAGCCGCAGGAGCTGGAGGCCCTGATGGACTCGGTGCCGGCACAGAACCGCGCCAACAAGTACTACAGACAGGCAGAGCGCCGCCTGGCCCAGCTGAAATCGCCCATGTACGCCGACAGCTGCGAATACGAGAGGATATCCAGGATGATGCGTATCAGCTGCAATGTATCAGCTGCGGAAATGGTGACGAGAGCCGCCACCATGCTGCAGGGCAAGCCGTATGTGGCCGGCACTCTCGACAACGGCGCCGAGGAGAGGCTGGTATCTGATATGTATCAGCTGGACTGCGTAACTTTCCAGGAGACCTGCCTGGCGCTGGCAAGGGACGCCATGGACCATGAGCCGGGTTTCGGAAACTTCAGGCGGCATCTGGAGAACATCCGCTACCGCAACGGCAAGAACACGGGATACGCATCGCGCCTGCACTACTCCACCGACTGGATTCTGGACAACACACGCCGCGGAAACGCCACAGACATTACTCCACGGCTGGGCGGAGTGAGGATGACGGGCGCCATAAACTTTATGAGCACCCACGCCGACAAGTACAAGGCGCTCGCGGAGGAGCCGTCGCTGGTGGATTCCATGAAAACCCGCGAGAAGTACCTGACTGCCAACCATGTAACCTACATACCCAAGGCCCAGATAGACCGCCACGCCGGAGAGATAGAGTCGGGCAGCCTGATATTCATAGCCACCGCCATACCGGGCCTGGGATACTCGCACGTGGGCATAGCATACAACGACCAAGGCTGCCTGAGGATGATGCACGCATCGTCGGCGGAGAAAAAGGTGACCACCACTCAGGGCTCGCTGCAGGAGTACCTGATGGGGCAGAGCAAGGCTCTGGGCATCACGGTGCTGAAACCTTAGTAATTATTTAATATTTTTTTTGTGGATATTCAATAAAAAAATACTAAATTTGCGAAAATTAAAAATTACTTATAATTAAATATTAATACAATTATGGTATCATACAAAGAATTAGGCCTTGTAAACACCAAGGAAATGTTCGCAAAGGCTGTAGCTGGTGGCTACGCTATCCCAGCTTTCAACTTCAACACAATGGAGCAGATGCAGGCTATCGTAATGGCCGCTGTAGAGACAAAGTCTCCTGTTATCATGCAGGTATCTAAGGGCGCACGCAACTACGCCAACGGTACTATCCTCCGCAACCTCGCCAAGGGTGCTGTAGAGTACGCCAAGGAGCTCGGCTGCGAGAATCCTCAGATCGTTCTCCACCTCGACCACGGTGACAGCTTCGAGCTCTGCAAGGACTGCATCGACAACGGTTTCTCTTCAGTAATGATCGACGGCTCTCACCTCCCATACGAGGAGAACGTTGCTCTCGCTAAGAAGGTTGTTGAGTACGCTCACCAGTTCGACGTAACAGTAGAGGCTGAGCTCGGCGTTCTCGCCGGCGTTGAGGATGAGGTTTCTGCCGCTGAGTCTCACTACACAAAGCCTGAGGAGGTTATCGACTTCGCTACACGTACAGGCTGCGACTCACTCGCTATCTCTATCGGTACATCACACGGTGCCCACAAGTTTACTCCTGCACAGTGCACATTGGTAAACGGCGTTCTCGTACCACCACCACTCGCATTCGACATCCTCGCCGAGATCGAGCAGAAGCTCCCTGGTTTCCCAATCGTACTCCACGGCTCATCTTCAGTTCCACAGGACGAGGTTGCTACTATCAACAAGTTCGGCGGCAAGCTCGACGCAGCTATCGGTATTCCTGAGGAGCAGCTCCGCAAGGCTTCACAGTCAGCAGTTTGCAAGATCAACATCGACTCTGACTCACGCCTCGCTATGACAGCAGCTATCCGTCAGTACATGGCTGAGAACCCATCACACTTCGACCCACGTCAGTACCTCAAGCCTGCTCGTGAGAACATGAAGAAGATGTACATCCACAAGATCGTTAACGTTCTCGGTTCTAACGACAAGCTCTAATCTCTTAGAGAGGAAAGTTTAAAGCTTAAAGTTGAAAGACTCTAGGCTGATATATATAATAAGGCGTTTCCTTCTCAATGATGGAAACGCCTTATTTGTTTTTATTCGGGGAATTATTCTGAGACGTGGCAATAGAGACGTGGCAGGGCCGCGTCTCTACAAAAACCACCTTCGGAGTTTCAGCGGAATGTGTCTAAAAAAGATAGATTCCGCTAAAACTCCAAAGTTACAAAATCAGGCTAATTAATTATTATTCTGTCATTTACAAAGATCTCGACATCAAATGAACTTTCGATTTTTTGGCCGATTTTGGGCAAGGTCGCGGCAGGTCGTTTTTTTATCCTCAATGTTAAGTTTTTATCAATACCAATCACCCGAGCCTAAGGGCAATCACCTCGCCTTCGGCCCGGGGGATTTTGATTTTTGAGACAAACCACATCCCGAGTTTCAGCGGAAAATCAGGAAATCCTCGATGTTGTCGCGGTTGATTACCTTGTATTCGGTGTTGGGATAGGCGGTGGAGAAGGATTCGGGCAGCGACGCCTTGCGCTTTGGATTCCACTTAATCTCAGCGGCTGTAATCTTCCCTCCATCAACCTCCAGATAATCTATCTCCTGACGGGTGGTGGTTCGCCAGAAATAAGAGGAAACGTTGTTGCTCTTGTAGGCGTTGGACTTGATGCACTCGGAGATCACGAAATTCTCAAATAAATGGCCGGCATCCTGACGGGTCTCTATCAGAGAGAAATCACCAATTACAGCATTACGGATTCCATTGTCATAAAAATAGATTTTCTGCTTGGATTTCAACTCGTTGCGAAGATTGCGGCTATACGAGGTAAGTCTGAAAACTATATAAGCCTGCTCCAAAAGCGTGATGTATTTATCCACGGTCTTGGCATCCATATCGCAAAGCTGAGCCAACTCGTTTAGCGACACCTCCGACCCTATCTGATACGCCAAAGCCTTGAGTAGTTTCACAATCTTCTCGGGACGGCGGATGCTCTCAATCTCAAACACATCCTTGTACAAATAGCTGTTGGCCAGCTGAGTAAGCAATGTCTGCTCGTCGCCGGGATGCATTACTATATCGGGATAATATCCGAACACCACCCTATGAGGCAACATCCGCTTCTCCTCCAAAAGATTGGTATTGATTACCATCTCGGCAAACGATAACGGAAACATCCTGTACTCGAACTTTCTGCCAGTGAGAGGCTCGTTGATCTTGTTGGCCAAAGCAAACGAGCTGCTGCCAGTGGCTACAAGTTGAATATCAGGCATATTATCGGTGATAAGCTTCATCTTGAGGCCGATGTCAGAAATTCGCTGAGCCTCATCGATGATTACAATCTTGCTCTTCCCGAAAATCGCCTTCAGCCTTGTTGACGACGAGTTCTCGAAAATAGCCCTCACATCATCCTCGTCACCATTTAGCCACATAACATCCTGCTTATCAGCAAACAACTGCTTCAGCAAGGTTGTCTTGCCTACCTGACGCGCTCCAAATATTATGATGGCCTTGCCTTGATTAAGACGGTTCTTTATCACATCCTGCAATGTCCTTGTAATCATACTATTCCTTAAATTTGATTGATTTTATGGATTATAATCCGCAAATTTGATTGATTTTATGGATTATATTCCGCAAATTTAATCAATTTTGCGGAATAAGGAAAGAAAAGGGAGGGATTTTTTCGATGATTTTTACCGTCACTTTATGACGAAAAAAAACTCCCGAGTTTCAGCGGAATGTGTCTAAAAAAGAAGTCGGACGCCAAGCGGTCTTAGGAAGACAACAATGGGCACC
>JAZQPB010000067.1:0-23211 GCA_045628165.1 Bacteroidales bacterium
TCGCCTTGCTTTATATCGAGGTTTACGTTTCTGATAGCCCAGGTCTCGATGTCCTCTGTGCGGAATACTTTCTTGATGTTGTTGAGATGTATCATAATTATTTTTGATTTTTTGTTTTCGCACAGATAACACAGATGACACAGATTTTTTTTTTATCTGTGATAAATCAGTGTGTTCTGTGTTATCTGTGTGCTTAATTCGGATTTCGTAATTCTCGTTATTCCTTCGCGATGATTTCGGAAGGGTTCACCTGCATTATCTGGCGGATGTGGTAGGCCAGGGTGGCTATTATGCATATCAGCGATAAGCCTATGCCGTAGAATAGTTCGCCGTTTGGTTTGTATTCTTCCTGAGTCACCAGTATTGCTATCGTGAGTAGCGACGACAGCAATATTGCCGGTATCAGGATCCAGATGTACGATTTCACGAACAGCATCGCTATGTCTTTGGCCTTGGCACCGTTTATCTTGCGGATGGCCATTTCCTTGCGGCGGGCACGGGTGTCGAGCGCGGCGGTGCTGTATATGCCCGATATGCAGAGTATCAGACAGGTGATGCCGAGTATAAGAAGGCCCGTGATTGTGGAATGTATGAAATCCATCTGTTCTTCTATGTCCTTGGTGTATGGGTGGGCTATCTCGTCGCTGAGGCCGGGCTCCACTCTGTCGATGCACGATTGTATGGCGTCCATCAGTTGGTCTCGCTGTCCGGGTTGTGATATCATTATCCATTCCTGGCCTCTGCCCACAAAATCAGGAAGTTCGCCTACTACGATTATTTGCGGAACGTAGTATTGGTAGGCTATGGATTTGTAGGTGCCTGATACTTTCAGAGTTTGGATTTCGCTGTGTTCTTTTACCTCTTGGCTTTCCTCATCTTGATAATACCTTGTAAGTTTTACAGAGATTGTGCCGTCGGCGAGCAAGCCCTGAGCCTCGCATTTTTCACGGAACTTCTCGCTCAGGATACAGCAATTTTTGCCTGCGAGATCCTGTTTCTGATACTTGGCGTCTATGGTTAGGAAATCTAACTGAGCAACGTCTGACAGATAATATAATTGTGTCCAAGTATTTCTTTGCCCGGCGGTGTCGAGGCCCAAGTCAGCATCATTAACGCCCGTATTTAGGATCTTGAATGATGATTTCAACTCCGGCTGTTTAGTGATCTCGTCGTAAAGTTCATTGTTGAAATGGTTCCTGATGCTGATGGCGTCGTGATATCCTCGGTCTTCCTTCGGAATCTGTTGGCTGTAGTCTTGGTCGAGCCCACTGTATATTATCACTGACGACAGGCTTATCAGCACCATACAGATAAATGTCTGTATTCCAAGCATTATGTTGCGGAACACGTGGGAATTGCTCTTGCGCATTACGGCTGATAGTCCACTGTTGGAGTTGCATATTTTTATCAGCACTATGTAGATGATGATTCCGCAGGCGGCTATGAGGCCTCCGCATACTATGGCACTGTAGAATTCCAGTTTGTCGAGCATTGCCAATTCAATGTTATTTTCTAGCATTGCCGTGAATGCCGAGTTCTTTAGCATTATGCCCAATATCAGCGACAGCACCGACGATAGGATTATGGTGATGGCGGTCTCGGTGATCAGTGTCAGGAATATCTGATGTTTCTTGGCCCCGTTTATTACGCGGAGGGCTATCTCCCTCTTGCGCATCCAGAACAGTTGTATCTGCATTCTCAGGAAGCCGATAATGGATGCCAGAAGTATCATATAGCCGATGATGTAGAGGACACTTGTCAGTTGGATGTAGGTGTCCTGTCCGTTGTTGCATATCTGATCCACCCAGACCTCGCTTCTTGGTCTGCCAATTCTTGAGGCTATCTCGTGGGCAAAGGTCTCGTATTCCACGCCATCCTTCATTACCAGGTAGGCGGTTGATACTTCAAGGTCCGAGATATGGTCTATATTATTGACAGTCACCATAACTTCGCCTATTCTTGGTGTCCTTGAATAGAATGTGGTGTTTTCGCAGATGTCCACTATGGTGAATTCTTTGTCGAAGTATTCTATTGTGGCGCCTATGGGGTTGGCGTCACCGAAAATCTTTTTGGAGAATTGTTGCGATATCACTGCGTCGTTGTTCTTGAGTGTGGCAATTTTGTTGCCTGTTATTACCGACCTTATTGCAAAGAAATTCAGAATGTTGGGTTCAACGGCGTGTGGATATTGTTTGGTCTTGTATTGCTGACCGTTGTGCTTGATGGTCATTTGCCTATCGCCGAATGTGTTTCGGATATCGCCGTAAGCCTCGCCCTCCATAGTTTCCAGTCCTTGGAGGTCTTTTATTTTGAAATAATTGTTTTCTCCAAAGAGAGTCACCTTGAAAGTCCTGTCGAAGTATGGCTCGTTGCAGATGCGTGGCTCGTGCACATTGCTCAGAAACGAGTGCACGGCCGATATGGCTACGATGCCTATGGCTATCGATAGTATGCTTATCACATTCTGAAGTTTGTATTTCAGAAGGTTGCGGAATGCTATTTTGATGTTGTGGAGTATCATATCATTATTGATTTTTGATTTTTAATTTTTGATTATAAATTCCTCTTTGTTTCCCAGTTTGTCGTAACCGGAGATTATCACGCGGTCGCCGGGGTTGAGGCCCGAGAGGATCTCGTATTGTTTCGGGTTCTGACGGCCTATCTCGATGCTTACCTTCTCGGCCCGTGTGCCGTCGGCCGATAGCCTGTATATCCAGTTGCCGAACGTGGTGGCGTAAAAGTCGCCACGGTCTATCAGGATTGCGTTTTCGGTCTGCCCGAGTTCCACCTGTATCGTGTAACTTTTGCCGAGGCGTATGTTAGATGGTTTCTCTCCGGTGAATACAAGGTCGCAGTCAAAGGTCTTGTTCTTTATCTCGGGCACCACCTTGCTGATTCTCAGCGGATAAAGTTGGTCCTGATATTTTATGTTGGCCTGCTGTCCGGTGCTGATGCGGTCGATGTAGTATTCCGACAGCGCGGTGCTTATCTTGAACTCGCTGAGAACCTTGATCTCGCAGACGCTGTTGCCGGCTGATATCTGCTGACCTATCGTGGCGTTCAGGAAACTCAACTGACCTGCCACCGTGGCCCTTACTACGAGGTTTGCGGTGCGCTGGTTGCAACGGTCCAGTTTCTTGTTGTTGGCGGTGCGGTTGGCGGTTATCATATCGCGCTTCAGGATTGTGGCTGTGCTGTCGTGCCGGAGGCTTTCCATCTGCAGTTCGGTGCGCCTTAGTTGATACTGGAAATCCTCTTCTATCACCTCGAGTTCGGCCTTGCTCTTGATTCCCATCTTGAACTCCTCACGGCTCTGCCTCAGTTTTTTCTCGAGGCTGGATATCTGATGCCTGGCGTCGAGGGCCTGCTGACGCAATACTATGCTCTTCTGCTCCATCTCTATCTCCTGCTCGCGGTAGTTGCGCTCGGAGTTTTGCCAGTTGCTCTGCTCGTCCTCCAGAGTGCGGGTCAGGTCGGGATTCATCAGTATCAGGATGGTATCGCCTACATTCAGCATTGCGCCCTCCTCGGCCACTATCCGCTCCACGAAACCGCTCTCGAGGGCGTTTACCTTGATGGTCTGGATGGGTTTCACGATGCCCTCCACGTTTACGTATTCCGTAAAGTGGGCGTCGGATGCTTCCGATATTTTGAATTCCCTGTTGTTTATCATCACGCTCTTGGGGCGGAATGCCAGGGTTGCGGTATATATCAGCACTCCCAAAAATGCCATTCCCGCTATTATGTGCCAAAGGTACTTCCTGTACCAAGGCCTTGGGGTTAGTTGTATGTCCATTTTTTACATTTTTGATTTTTGATTTTTTTTTGGACGCAGATTTTTTTGATTATGCAGATTGTCGCTGTTTTTTTTGATAAAAATGGATGTAAACCTTACGGTTTCGCAGATTCCTCATTTGATGAAAATCTGTGGCCCGAAGGGCATATCCATTAATATCTCAAAATATATAAATCTGCGATAATCAACCTAATCTGCTTTATCTGCGTTCTATTCTCAATCAATCGTGATTTGATTTTCGATTTCGTTGTCGTGTTCGAAATCGTAGCCGGTGATGCTTCTTATTGTGTAGTAGAGCCTCCAGTATTCCGACAGTGTGTTCATATAGTTGTTTCTTGCGTTGTTTTTCTCGTTGATGGCGGAATTAAGGTCGAGTATCGAACTCTGACCCATCATATATAGTTTGGTGGCCACGTTGCTCCGGCTCTCGGCCCTCTTGTTGGTGAGGGATGCCACGTTTACCTTCTTGCCCTGCATATTGAACTGCATCACAAGTTTCTGAATGTTCTGCTCAAAATCCCTCATTCCCTGCTGGGCCCGTGTGGTGGCGGTCTCCAGTTGCGATTCAGCCACCTTCACCCTTCCTTTTCCGCGTCCCCAGTCCAGTATCGGGAGCGCCAGTGTAACGCTTGCCCTCATCTGGTTGTTAGGGTCCTGATACGCTGTCGGGATGTCGGGTCCTGTCTGCGAGAGTCCCAGTTGCAGGTAGATGTCGGCCTTGAGTCCTCGGTTTGCCTTGGCGTATGCAAGGTTGCTCTTGCTCTGCATCACCATATTGCTGAATTGCTCGGGGTCGGGACTGTTTTCTAATGCGAGGCTCAGCGCCTTTTCCATCTCTACCTGAAACTCAGGCACCGAGTCGGGGATGTTCAGTTTTATGTGCGTGGTCTGCGATAGTCCTAAGAACGACCTGAAACTCTGCATCTGGTCTTGCAGGATTATCTCGGCATCCATCACCCGGGTCTCGTCCTGGAGTTTGTTTATCTCCAACTGAAGCATCTCGTTCTGGCTGATGGTTCCAATCTCGTATCGTCCCTTGGCCATTCTGTATAGAGTGTCTGATGTCGCGAAATTCTCCTTGGCCATCTCCTGCGAGGTTATCGCGCCGGCCAGTGCGAAAAACCTGTTGCAGGTCTGCGCTGATATCAGTTCCAGGGTCTCGGCGTATTCCTTTTTGGCGGCGCTGTATCTCACCGGCTCTATCCGCTTGTCCCATTTCAGGGCGTTGTATCCGAAGAGGCTTTGCTGATATCCCACAAGTAGCGGTTGCGCGCTGTATGATGTGGTGTTGTTTCTGAGGTCGTCGAGCCGGCTGAGGTTGCTCTTCACGAAGAAACTTCCGCCTGTGAGCGCCAGGTTCTGGGTAAGTTGCATCGAGATGTCGGCCCCGAACAAATCCTGTTTTATGAAAGCCTCGCTTCCGTCCTGCATCGTTATCTTGTTGATCTCCTTGTTGAGGTAAGGCGACGAACTTACGGATAGCGACGGCAGGTAGTTGGCGCGGAACGATCTGTATTGCCAGTATTCCGCCAGGAAGTTGCTCCGTGCCTGCTGAGCCTCGGGCGACTGTTCCTGCGCCATCAGTATGGCCGATCCGAGATCGAGAACCAGGGTGTCGCCCGTCTGCTGAGCCTGCGCCCCCACCGCCGATGCCGTAATCATCACCGCCACTGATATGTTTCTGATATAGTTTTTCATTTTTTCTTAGTGGTTTTTGCTAACAGTGATGTCAATCAGCGTGCCAAATATGTAAGTGATTGAGAGAGCGAAGATTAGAATTGAGAGTGTAGAGCGGAAAGTGTGCGAAATCGCACAGTGCGCACAGTGAAAACGTGCGAAATCGCACGGTGGGCACAAAAAAAACAGGTCGCTGATGTACTATATTTTGTACATTAGCGACCTGTTTTCCTTTAATCTTTCAGACAGCCTATCGGAACTACAAAAATACCATCTTCACGGCGGTATGCGAATGGGCCTACCGCTGTGAGTATCATCAGGAATGAAGGCTCAGACATTCTGTCGGTGTCGATTTTCTGTGCTAATTTTTTCAGAGAGGTTGCTCCCTCTTCTATCAGTTTGTCGCCTCCAAGTTTTATTTCTATGAGTCCGTAGTTTCCGTTGCGCAAATGAATTACAGCGTCACACTCCAATCCGGTCTTGTCCCTATAATGATAAACTTCTCCGTTGAGAGCCTGGGCAAAGACTCTTAAGTCGCGGATGCACAGAGTCTCGAATAGAAGGCCGAATGTATTGAGGTCTTTCATTAAATCTCCAGGACCTATGCCCAAGGCCGCGGTTGCTATCGATGGATCTACAAAATACCTTGTGTCGGTAGTCCTGATGGCGGTTTTCGACCTGAGGTTTGGGTTCCAGGATGGCATGTCTTCTATTACGAAAATTTTCTTCAAGGCGTTTATGTACGAGGAAACCGAATTGTCATCTAATGTGGCATTGTCGTTGGCTTTCAGGTCTTTGCATATTTCTGATACTGATGTTTGCGAGCCTTGAAATCTTGCATACGATCTCATCAGCCTTTTTACGCGTTCCGGATTTCTCGAGATATTGTCAACCCTTTGGATGTCGGAGTTTACTACAGCATCATAGTAGTCAATGGCTTGGTCGAGGGCGATTTCCTCGTCGTCGGATAGCAATGCGGCCTGAGGCCATCCTCCCCTGCATATCAGGAAAGCCATCTGCTGGAGATTGATGCTGTTGCGCGACGGTTGGAATTGTCCGGAATTTTCAAACAATTGCCTTATGCTTATTTCACCATTGGAGTCGCCCGATTCCCAGAGGGTCATTGGACGCATCAGAATTCTAGCGAACCTTCCCGTTCCGGTATGGTGGATTTCGTCCATATTGGCAGGAACTGCCGAACCTGTAAGTATGAAATGGCCCATACCTTCCCTGTGATCAACCTCATAACGTATGATATCCCATAGTTTTGGAGTTTGTTGCCATTCGTCGATAAGTCGTGGAGTGGCGCCGTCCAAAATCATATTTGGGTCGGTATCAACAAACATTGAGTATTGGTCTCTTCGCATCGAGTCCGACATATATATCACGCTGTTGGCCTGCTGTTCCGACGATGAAGTCTTTCCACACCATTTTGCACCCTCTACAATTATTGCTCCTTTGCCTTTGAGTTTTCTTTCTATGATTTTGTCAATTATTCTTGGCTTGTAATTGTTTTTTTTCATATTTCCTATCTTGTTTTATTTCAGTGCAAAAATACAATGTTTTTTCAAAATTCAGTAATTTGGCCAAAAATTTTTCAGTAATTTGGCCAAAAATTTTTCGGTAATTTGGCCGGAATTTTTTCGGTAATTTGGCCATTTTTAGGACACCGAACCTCGAAAACGTGATTTTTTGACCCTTTTGAAACCTCGAAAACGTGATTTTTACCATCCCATTACAATCCTGAACACCGTTTCCTCCTCGCTTGACGAGGCGGATATTGTGCCGCCGTGGAGGGAGATTATCTGTTTGCAGAGGCTGAGGCCGATGCCAGAGCCGCCGGTCTTGGTGGTGAAGAAGGGCACGAAAATCCTGTCCATCACCTCGGGGAGGATGCCCTTGCCATTGTCGGAGACGGAGATGCTTACCTCACGTTTCTGTTTGTTGAGGCGGGTGGAGATTGTGATTACGGGCTCGCGGCCGGTGTCCTCGCAAGCCTCGCAGGCGTTTTTCAGGAGGTTGATTATCACCTGCTCCATCTGGGAGCGGTCGATCTGGATGGTGGTATCAGGAGCCTCGATATCGGTTTTTATGATAGGATTGGCATATAGTTTCAGGATTCCGTTTATGAGGTCGCCGATGGATACGGGAGCGAGTTTGGGCTGAGAGATTTTCTGGAGTTGACGGTAGTTTTCCACAAACTGGAGGAGTCCGCTGCTGCGTCGGTGAATGGCCTGAAGCGCCATCAGAGTGTCGTCGCTATCGAGGCTGCCTTCCTCGCACTGTTCGCGGAGGGTGTCGGCAAGCGATATTATCGGGGTTAGCGAGTTCATAATCTCGTGGGTGAGTACGCGCACGAGTTGCTGCTGGGTCTTGGCCTCGTTTTCCTGAACTATGGTCTGAATGTTCTGAATGTAGAAGAGTTTGTAGAAAATTCCCTTGTTGTACAGGTTGCTGAAATTCACGGCATAGTTTTTCACGCCCTCGCCTTGGGGCGCAAACGACACCAATCTCTGCTCGCCGGCTTTGCCTTCCTGCAAAACCTTGGCGAGTTCCTCCGATATGCTGGCCAGGTCGCTTATTTTCTGAAACTTGAAACCGCACAATCCCTCCACCGCCGATTTGTTCATCCAGCATACGTTGTATTGCTCGTCGGTGACTATAAGGATGGAGTCCACGGTGTTCAGCAAGGTCTCAAAATACTGATACTGAGTCTCCTGCTCAAGGGTGGTCTGCCGGAACTCGTTGATTACCGAATTTATCTCCATAGCAAGAGCCTTCTCCTCGCCGCGCAATTTCTCTGTGGAATATTGCAGCGAGAAATCCCTTGTCCTGATGGCCTCTATCATCATCCTGAGCCTCTCATTGCTCTTGCTGTGAAACAAATTCTCAAACATTTTTTTTAATTACAAATCGTTTATATTTAAACAAGAAAACGCGCTTTTAAAAACTTTTCATCTGATTGGGAGCGCAGAAAACCGGTTATTAACATAACCAGAAAACGCTAAACGCCAGAAAACAAAACGGTAAAAAACACCGTTCAGATGGTTTTCTTTGTTTTGTTTTTTAGCGTTAGGCGTTTTTTCGCAAAAACTTGTTTTTGCGGTTTTTAAAGCACTTTAAGTATCAATAAGGTGAATTAGTGCTTGTTTTCTTGTTGATAATTAATAACTTCCGAGCCTTTAATTACAGGTTTTTGTTATTATATTCCTAACTTTTCTATTTTTCTGTAAAGCGCGTATCTTGTGATTCCGAGTTTTTCGGCGGCCTGGGTAAGGTTGCCGTTGCAGATGGATACGGCGCGGCGTATGGCGTTGCGTTCCAGTTCCTCGAGGTTGAGTATCGGGGAAGTATCAGGGCCCTGACTATCTTCCTTGCCGTTGGGCGACGGCGATATAGATACGTCGGTTATCGTGTTGCCTTGCATTGTTACCACGGCCCTTTCCATACAGTGCTGAAGCTCGCGCACGTTGCCCGGCCAGCTGTGGGAGAGGAGTTTGCTTTTAGCTGACTCTGAGATCTTTGCTGTGCCCTTGTCGTATTTGTTGGCGTAGATTCCGGCAAAATGCTCGGCAAGGAGGATTATGTCGTTGCCGCGCTCCCTAAGCGGCGGAATCTGGAGCTCTATGGTGTTTATCCTGTAGAGGAGGTCCTGACGGAAATTGCCGTCGGCCACCATCTTGGGAAGGTCGGCGTTGGTGGCTGATACTATCCTTACGTCCACTTTCACTGTCTTGGTGGAGCCCACTGCCGAAACCTCGTGTTTCTCTATCATTGTCAGCAACTTCTGCTGAGCCTTCAGAGTGAGGTTTCCAATCTCGTCGAGGAAAAGCGTGCCGCCGTTGGCCTGCTCCACGCGTCCGGCCTTGGCTGTTCGCGCGTCGGTGAAGGCGCCCTTCTCGTGACCGAACAGCTCGCTCTCGAAAAGGTTCTCGGGAATGCAGCCGAGGTCGATGCTTCCAAAAGGCTTGGCGTGTCGGGCCGAGAGCGCGTGTATAGCGTGCGCCACCACGTCCTTGCCCGCGCCGTTCTCGCCGGTTATCAATACGTTGGCATCAGTAACCGCTATCTGCTTTATCTGATGCTTCAGGTTCTGGATGGCCTCGCACTCGCCTATGAAATTGGCAAAGGCTGGGGCATCAGCTGGCTCATAACTTACCTTGCCCTGCTTGCGGCTGATGCTGAGCTCTATGGCGCTCCTTACGGTGTCGAGGAGTTTGCGCGAATCCCAGGGCTTGGGCAGGAAATCCACGGCGCCGGCCTTGATGGCTCTCACGGCCTTCTCGGTATCCACATACGCGGTAATGAAGAGCACCACCATCTTGGGATCGTGCTCAAGGATTTGGGCGAGCCACTCGTAGCCCTCCTCGCCGGATATCGCATCGCGGCTGAAATTCATATCGAGAATTATCACGTCGGGCTGGAACGAGTCCATAAACTCGATGATTCTCTCGGGCTTGCTCAAAACCCTGACGGCCTCCACGTGTTTTTTCAGGAGCATATTCAGGGAGAGGAGCACGTCCTCGTTGTCGTCCACAGCCAGTATCTTGCCTAAGTTTTCCATAATGCGCAAAGGTAATATTATTTTTTGGAAATATTTCAGAATATGTGATTGTATTATTATCTTTGTGGCAGAAATAATCTAAAAACTTTATCGCTATGAATGTAAATGATTATGTTATGGTGTCTCCTCAGGTAACTCATTATCCAACTTGGGAAAAGGGACAGATTATCGAACTGGAAAACAATAGCTGGCGCGGGTTGGTTATTGTAGTGCGCATGCCTAATGGCGATGTTTTTTGGGAGTGTGAGGATTTGTTCAGAAAAATTGCATAGCAAATGAATGGTTACGCAATATGTTTTGATATGTACATAGATCTTCTTGAGAAGTACTATGGCACACCTTACAACAACGCTTATATTGAAATAAGAAGTGTAATGCTGGATTGCGGTTTTGAATGGGTACAGGGAAGTACCTTTGTAACAAAAGGCAATTTGGTGAATTTAACAAAGGCTATTTCGGATTTGAAATCAATTGAATGGTTCAGCAAGTCCGTAAGGGATATCCGTGCATTTAAGGTTGAGGAATGGTCGAACTTTACCTCTTATTTCAAAGAAAACAATCCCCTTCCTTCTTCAAAAAAGAAAAATCGTAAATAATATTTTTTACCAAAAAATCACTAAATAAAAATTATGAAAAACTTCAAGAGAATCATGCCTGTGGCTGTGGCCTCGGCAATGATGTTGGCCAGCTGCGGCAGCGACCCAGCTGAGCTTTTCCAGAATGTGGAACTTGCCAAGGGCTACAAGGCTCAGAACGAGCACAACCCAGTGGCTACTCAGAAATTTGGCGCCGACCCTTACGCCATGGAGTACAACGGACGCGTTTATGTCTATATGACCAACGACGTGCTGGAGTATGATACCACCGGCGCGGTAAAGGAGAATTCCTTCGCCCTCGTCAACAAGGTTTTCTGTGTATCGAGCGAGGACCTCGTAAACTGGACCGACCACGGCGCAATGCCTATCGCTGGTGAGAACGGCGCCGCCAAGTGGGCCAAGTTCTCATGGGCTCCATCGGCCTGCCACAAGTCTATCGACGGCAAGGAGAAATTCTTCCTTTACTTCGCCAACAGCGGCAACGGTATCGGCGTCGTAACCTCCGAGACTCCTTTCGGACCTTGGACCGACCCAATCGAGAAGCCAATCATCGACCGCAATACTCCTACCTGCAACACTGTAACTTGGCTCTTCGACCCAGCAGTTCTAGTTGACGACAATGGCGACGGCTATCTCTACGTAGGTGGTGGCGTTCCTTTCGTGGATGGCAAGCCTCAGGCCGAGAATCCTGGCACAGCCCGTGTCGTTAAGCTCGACGCTTCGCTCACCGCACTCGACGGCGACCCTGTTCAGATCTGCCCACCTTGGCTCTTCGAGGATGCCGGTGCCAACAAGATTGGTGACACTTATTATTACAGCTATTGCACCAACTTCAGCAATCCTGCCGGCAACAATGGCTGCATCGCTTATATGACTTCTAAGAATCCTATGGGACCATTCGAGTTCCAGGATGTATTCTTCCAGAATCCAGGCTCGTTCTTCGGCCGCGGAGGCAACAATCACCACGCTGTCTGCAAGCTTGGCGACGATTATTACCTCTTCTACCACGCTCAGATACTCAGCCAGCGCCGCGATATCTCGGCAGGCGGCTACCGCTCTACCAATGTTGATAAGGTAACAATCTCCGAGGACGGCAAAATCCAGCCTGTTACAGGAACTTACGAGGGCGTAGCACAGCTCAAGGATTTCAATCCATTCCAGCTCACCGAGGCTGAGACAATGGCTTGGGAAGGTGGCATAGAGACCGAGTATGTATCAGGCTCCACAAACCTCGTTGTAAAGGCCAAGGCCGGTTCATGGATGGGCCTCTCTGGCGTCAACTTCGGCGACGGTGCCAAGAAATTCACCGTAAAGGCCTCGTCGAACGGCAAGCCTGCCGCCATCAAGATCTGCCTCGACAAGGCTGACGGCGAGTGCGTAGGCTACGTGTCAGTAAACTCTGCCACAATGGCCGACGCATCGGTAACATTCGATAAGCCAGTATCAGGCAAGCACGACCTCTTCTTCGTATTCTCTGGCGAGATGGAGGCTGATACCTGGATGTTTGAATAGTTCTTTTAGGCAGCTAATAGCGATAATACATATAATAAACCCGCCACCGGTGAAAAGTTTTTTTCATTGATGACGGGTTGATTGTTTGTAGAAATTTTTTATCTTTGCAACGATAATAATTCAAAAAGGAGGGCTTGCTATGACAAAGGAAATTTTTGAAAAGGAATTGTCCGGTTTCCCGGATTATTTGATGCCGGAACTTGTGGAGAAGGCTCGTGAGATAATGAGGAGTCACGGAATCTTTGCGGAATCCAAGTCGGAAGATTTGCCAGTCTGCAAGGAGGAAGAGGTTGGGTTTCAAGTTTCTTCTCAATCCAATTTTTTGCGCGATTATTTGAAATGGCGTGAGGAAAGTCGTGAAATGTTTGAAGATCCTGACTATGCTGAGTTTGCTGATGAATTTTGCGATAGTCTAAGAGAAAACTATGTATATATATCAAGATGAGTTTGATTTATCTTTTGGATTCCAATATCGTTTCTGAGCCTACTAAACCTTCTCCTTCGCAATTGGTTTTTGATAGGTTGGAGAAATGTACTAGTAATAAAACCCCGAAAGTTGGACAAACAACTTTCGGGGGGTTCTCCTACATGCACTCCACCTTAATCCCGTACTCTTCGGCGCAGAGCTTCTCGATGCGGCAGCCGCGGGCTTTTTCCCAGCCGGGGCACATCACGAGAACCTCGCACTCGGCAAGGATGGTGAGCGATTTGCTCAGATAAAACAGGCCAAGGTTTACACCCTCGGGATTGCCAAGGTCGAGCACGGAATCCACCACTGTGTAACCCCTATCAGCTGCATACCTCTCGGCGCCGCGGCGGGCGTCCCTTATCTGCTGCTGTGTAAGGCCAGCCATCGGCTGACTTATCATCGCTTTTGTCATATAATTTTAAATGCTGTTAGCCGATAAAATACTTCAACGCACCTACAATTACGTACGCAAGGATAAAGAGCATTGGAATCCTCTTCTCGATGGTGGAGAATGTGGTGTGTTTCTTGAGAGAGAGAATCTGCCACTCGTAGTTGTAAGGCATTGCCACAAGCTGCTCCTCTATGATGTTGATGATTTCGAACTTGGCGCTGTTCATGCGCGAGTAGCTGTCGAGCTTGCCCATCCATGTGATAGCCAGCAATATACCCACAAGCACGATACCGTAGATTGTGAAATTGGCCGCGTCGGATTTCACCAGTCCGAATACCGCGATCAAGGCTGTATTCACCGACAGAAAAAATGTATTAGCTGTCTGCCTCTGCTTGCTGATGTCGTCGGCCGAGCCCACATACATCTTGTACATATCCCAGAGGGCCTTGGGGTCGTCCTTTATCTTGCTGCGGAACTCTTCCTTGATGTCCTCAGCTGGATTTTTCTTTGTTTCTGCTGTCATGATTTTATTAAGTTTTAATGTTTTCGCAAATATAGAAATATAAAAATCAAAACACAAATTTTTTTTCAGCTAATGGCAATTTTTCGCAATTAATCAATATATTTGCAACATAGAAACCCAATAAAAAACTAAGCATTTATGAAAACACTCATAACAGCAATTTCCATCGCCGCCCTCTCTATTATGGGCGCAGCTAATACCTCTGCCCAAAACCAGCCTGCCGCTCCCAAGGAGGTAATCCAGATCTGGGACGGCAAAATCCCCGGAGCCAAACACAGCGCCGAATGGGAGGAAAAGGTGGCCCAGCAGAACAATCCCGGCTGGATAACCGCCGTAACAACTCCAACCTTGGATTATTTTCCAGCTGATGGCGAGAGCAACAAGCCCGCCGTTGTAATCTGCCCCGGAGGAAGCTATTTCGGACTCACCTACATGTGGGAAGGCATCGTTCAGGCTCAGTGGTTCAACAAGATAGGCGTATCGGCTTTCGTGCTTAAATACCGTCTGCCCAAGGACGAGACCATGGAGCAGCGCAACATCGGCCCTCTCCAGGACGCACAGCAGGCCATCCGCTACGTGCGCAGCAAGGCCAAGGAGTTGGGCATCGACGATAGCAAGATAGGAATAGCCGGATTCTCGGCCGGAGGTCACCTTGCATCCACACTGTCAAACAGATACGATGAGAAGGTATACAAGGACAAGCTGAAAGTGAGCGCGCGTCCCGACTTCTCCATCCTGATATATCCCGTGATTTCGATGCAGGCCGGACTCACCGAGGGCGGCACCAAGGCTGGCCTCATAGGCGGCGACGCCGACCAGGCCACCATCGACCTCTTCAGCAACGAGAAACAGGTTACCAAGGACACTCCTCCCACCTTCATGGCCCACGCCATCAACGACAAGCTGGTAACCTACAAGAACAGCACCACCTACATCGACGCCCTCAACGCCGCCGGTGTGGAATGTGAGCTCCACCTCTATTCTCGCGGCGACCACGGCCTCGGCGCCAAGAACCCCATAGAGACCCAGGCCTTCTGGCACGACGACTGCGAGCGTTGGCTGAGGATGATGGGAGTGGTGAAGTAAGATTCTTCGCTGCGCTCAGAATTTTAATAATGCATAAAATCGCAAGCCCAATTACCAAGTGTGCTTCATTCGGTAATTGGGCTTGTTTTTTAGTTTTGGTTAGTTAAAAACGGATTTGTTTTCTAAGATGCGGAAAGGGCAAGGCGAAAGCCAAATCGGTTATCACGACCATTTGGAAACCCATAGAATCGAATAGATAGACGGCAGGCCCCTTCATCATGCAAATAACTGCCACCACATGCTACTCGGTAAGGACTGTCAATATCATATCTATCAGAACACCACTCCAAAACGTTGCCAAGCATATTTTTAATACCATGATCATCACCAAAATCTATGGGTTGCTCTTTGGCATCATGAGTGCATTGTCTTGAATTTACTATATTCCAGGCAATATAATTAACATAGTGATTAGGTGCATTTGAATAATCGCAAGCTAATTTCCATTCCCTTTCAGTTGGTAGTCGAAAACACAAACCTGTTACAGTATTCAATTTCATAACATAAAGCAATGCATCATACCAACTCACTTTTGACACTGGATAATTAGAACCAAATTGATATTCAGAAGGATTCTCCCCATAAAATTTCAACCAATCGCCTTGAGTAACAACGTATTTACATATATATAAATCGCCTCCTTCCACTTTCACCATATTATATTCACTCTCCAATTCCTCATCATAAATCTCTTTCTTGGGCAATTTGTTCCAATAATATTCATTCATAAAATCATCATTTTCCAAGGTAGCGTAAATACACTGGGTTCTTTCCGAATAACCTTTAATATAACCTAACTCAATGATATTCTCAAAGTATTGCCAATAATCCAATTCTCGCTTCCCATCAAATACCTGTTTTTTCAGCACTTCTGCCAACGATCCGTGCATACGATAAGAGCCGTTTTTCTCCTGAAGCACCGTCTTGTCAATAAGGTCGTCCAAAGTATTTCTCAAATACTTAATTCCATAACCTTTCAGTAATTTCTGAATTACTTCATACGGAATGTCATCGTATGGCCAAAGGATAAAATGACGCAATACTGTTTGTTCGGTGTCTTCAAATTGATCGTATATGATAATCCTTTCCAAGAAATTCAATACTTTCTGATACTTCTCAGCCTTACCAATCTCGGAAATACCAGTGCCATAATATGTTCTATCTGTAACCTCGTTGTCGGAGAAATCATTGATTGCAGAACAGATCTCATCGAAGGATTTCATTTTTCTCCTGCTTACAAAGGCGGCCAAATGCTCTACAAGCAATGGATGATACATCAATTTATTAAACAACTTCTGCAACTCTTCTTCGGTGCAAGGACATGGATAACCTCGCAAGTTGTATTTGAAAATCTCTGAAATCGCCTCCCTGTCTTCCTCTATGGCTCCAAAATCCTCAAGATATATCCTCTCTGTTGATTCGGCTACGATGCTTGTCCTCGATAGAATCAAGACATGCCAGTTCCTTAAACGGGTTACAAACTCATCGATATATTGAGGGAACAACATAAGAACATTGATATCAGTAATATTGATATCCAGCACCAACAGATTCTTGCCGGTTATAGTATCGAGTTTATCCAAAACTGTCTGAAGCTGAACACGATAATCCCTTTTGTCTGATAAATCAATGTCGAGATAATCATTCACTCTGCCTACAAAATCAGTAACAACATTCTCGTTTGAATAAATGTGACAGACCTTGTTGTAGAAATTCTCTTGGGTATAATATTTCTCTATGTACAAATGAGCGAACGAAGTCTTGCCGATTCCGCCAATTCCGTGAATGTTGATGACATTAAACTCTTCGAACTTTTGGCGGATTTCGGTTTTAAGTTTCTCGCGACCGAAAAATTTGTGAGAAGGCGCAGCGTAATGGAAATCGGGATTGAATATAGCAGCCGAATCCGCCGACTTCAGCACTTCCCTTATGCGGTCCGCCAACACCGAATAGTCATCAAATCTGTAATTCGTATCTGCCAGATACTTATACATACTCTTCAAGTCCTCAATGTAATATCCAAATTCGGCAGCATTGGTTTCTGACTTGGTAAGAGGGATTATACCTTTCTTCTGTTGATCTATGAGGCTATTTTGTCTATCCACAAAAAAATTATAATAATCCATAAAGACTTCCTTGTCACGTAATTTTGCGTCTTCCATTACTACAGGCAACACCCTTTCCCAAATCTTGCCGTTCTCTCTGATGCAGTGCCACTCGTGCATGCAGTCGAGCGACTCAATATATCCCTTGCTGATTATCACAATAACAAGAGCTCCTCTTCCAGTTTCTCTCTGAATCTCGTCGAGGCTGGCGCAATATGGAATGTCGCTATCGCCGTTGCGCTTATAGCAAATCCCATTCGTATCAAGAACAGCGCAAATTTTCTTTACGCTTTCCTCGATATCAGAACATTTGTCGTCAGCCTTGTAGTAGCTGAAGTACACCGGATTTATGTATTGCTTTTCTGCCATAGCCGATTCTTATTACTTATCGCAAAATTAAAAATAATATCAGCCAACCACAAATATTTTTCTCCAATAAATCAATATATTTGAAACGAAAAACTTATCTTTGCACCATCAAAAAAAACGAACCCTATGAAAGGCATTGCTACCGATACTTATACCTTTGAGGACCTGATCTCGAGAGGTGCCATATACGTCGACAAAACCGATTATGTGTATAATCTGGTATCTGGCGAGAAAAAATTCTATTTTCTTTCCCGACCCCGCAGGTTTGGAAAGAGTCTCCTGCTGTCAACTCTCGAAACATATTTCGAGGGCAGGAAAGACCTGTTCAAAGGCCTGAAAATCTATGACCTTGAGCAGAAATGGGAGACCTTTCCAATAATCCACCTCGATATGGCGGCGGCAAGCAGCAGCGAGAACAAGGAAACCCTGGAGGAAGGAATGTGCAATCAGGTGAAATATGCGGCTAGGGCATTAGGAGTGGAAATCGAGAAAGCCAAGCCAGCATCAATGTTTGGAGACCTAATCCAAAACGCCATAGAAAAATACGGCAAAAACGTAGTAATCCTTATCGACGAGTACGACAAGCCCATCCTCGATTCTATGAACAAGGACTGGGGAGCTGATATCCCAGCCTATCTCGGCGACTTCTACCAGCAGATAAAATCGGCCAACAAGGACCTCAGATTCGCCTTTGTGACCGGTGTAAGCAAGTTTGCGCATACATCGCTCTTCTCTGGAATGAACAATCCCACCGACATATCCCGCGACAAAAAGTACGCAAATATGCTTGGCTACACTCAGGAGGAACTGGAGACAAATTTCGGCGAGCATATCAACAGACTTTGCGAGGAGCTCAATCAAGGCAAGGAGAAAATAATGAACGACATAAAACGCTGGTACAACGGCAACCGTTTCACTGTCTGCAACAACACTCTCTACAATCCCGTTTCCATAGGCAAGCTGCTCAGCAACCTCAGATTCGAGAATTACTGGGCCAATACCGGAACTCCACGCTTTCTGGTGGATCAGTTCAAGAAAAATCCATTCGAGCTTGACGAAAACGTAAAGAAATGGTATCCTCTGGCTGGAAGCTCAAAATTCGACCTCAATAATCTCGACGGCGTAGACCTGGCTGTACAGTCCGGATACCTGGTGATATCCAACTACGAACTGGACGAGGACACCAACGAATATTTCGTTCAGTACGACTTTCCAAACAAGGAAATCCGCGACAGCTGGAATGTGAACATACTTTCTCTTGTATCAGGCATCACCGACAATCACCTGATGTCGCTTGCCATCACATTGTCGAAATCGCTGAAAAGCGCCGACATCGACACCTTCATGCAAAACATCGAGTGGTTTTTCTCGGGAATACCTTACGAGAACGCCGGCGAGATCACCGAGGGATATTTCAGAAATCAGCTGAGGACTCTCTTTGTGCTGTTCGGAATCCCCAACCAATGCGAGGTTCAGCAGTCGCGACAGCGCACCGACATTGCAGCCCAGACACGCAAGATGGCTCTCGTTTTCGAGCTTAAGATGATGAAGGAATCAGTATCCGACAAGGAAAACGAATGTGCCCGACTTCTGAAAGAGGCCATAGAACAGGGCAGAAACAAGCACTACATCGACAAATACAAGGCCGAATCAGAAATAGTAAAGGGCGTGGCAATGGTGTTTGACGAGCAGACCAGAAGAGTGAAAGCCTGGGAAGTATGGGAATAAAAAAACGAAAATCAATCAACCCAAATATAAACCCATGAGAAAAGCAATAATCACAATGGCGGCGGCCGTGCTGTTTGCGGCTTGCGGAGGCAAGGGGGAAAGCAACGGCACCGGTGCAAATACAGAGGCATCAGCTCCACAGACCAAACTGGAGGTAAAGGCCAAAAACATCTGGACGCAGTTTCTGAAGGAGGGGCACGAGGCCGACACCGCGCAATACTTAATAAAGACCAAGGACAACGTGGAATCCACATTCCTCTACCGCGCCATCAGGAAGGAAGACATCACCTCCACCGAATACAACAAACTCTACAAACTGGTTTGCTATCCCAACAACGGATTCACCACAGTGGCTTTTCTGGAGGCTAAGAGCATGGACGGCGAGGAATACTCGAACCTGACATTCTACAAGTATCAGGACGAGAAACTCACAAAGGATTTCTCCGTGATAGACCAGAAGCCCGATTTCCTGGAATGGAACGAGGAAGGCCAGTATTTCAGCAACCTTACCGGCGAGGTTTACCTTACTCCCGACGAGATAAACATCAAGCACGGAGCATATTTCCAGTGCGACGACAGCGAGCGTCCAAAATACGAATCCACTTACCGCTGGAGCGGACTGCGATTCGAGAAATAAAAAAAATACCGGTTGTCACTTCATTTCATAGTGGCAACCGGTATTTTAATTATCGCCTAAGTTCCTTGAGGCTCTCGCGGGCCTCCTGCAGAGGATCCTCAATATCATATTCGCCTTCGTATTTGCGGAGCTTCTGCAAAATCATTATGGCGGTGTTGTAGCTATCTACGGCCTCCTTGTAGAGGTCGTCGTCGCTGAACAGATCACCCATAAAAATATACGAAACTCCAGCCATACGTGCGCTTGCTATATCGCTTGACGGAGCGGCCTGAGCCACATCAATGGCCTTTAGCAGATAATCTCCGGCGGCTTCGGTGTTGTCGTTCTGGTAATATTCTATAGAGGCCAGCTGATAATAGAGATCCGAAAACTCCCATCTGATGTCTTCCTTGTCGAGCTTGCGCTTCTTGTATAGAGGCTCAGCCATCAGCAGAAGCTTCTTGGCCTCCTTGCCCCAGTTGTCGTAATTGAGGGCAACGGCCAGCGAGCGGAGAAACAGGCAGTCGTCGTTCATGAGGCCGGCTTTCAGCACGCTGTCCACCACAGGCTTGGCGTAGATATCAAACCAGTCGTCGCCATCATCCTCATCGTCCTCATCATCGGTATCTTCCTCGTCGTCATACTCTTCGTCGTCTTCCTCGTCGTCGTCGTCGCCGTTCAATATGTAATCGACATTATCGCAGTATTGACTATAATCTGTATTAGCTGCAATATCCATATCCTGAAGTATCTGAAGATTCTTGGCCGATAGCTTGTAATATACAGAGCCGTCCTTGTCGGTTCTGGTCTCCAGTATATTCTTGGATACCAGCTGCTTGAGCACCTTCTTCACATCAGGCACTACCGCATCTAGAAGCTCATCCAATGCGTCGAAATCAAACCAGTCGCTCCTCCACATTACAAAATGCTGGAGCACGGCCTGCTCGTTGGCGCTCAGCAAGTAGTATCCCAATGGGTCATTGCCAGCTGATGGCTTGGGCTTAGGAGAAGGCTTCGGCTTGGGCTGAGGTTTCGGCTCCGGCTTTGGTTTCGGCTCTGGCTCAGGTTCAGGTTCTGGTTTCGGAGCTGATGGCGCCGACGTTCCCAGAAGATCCTTTATGCGGTTTACTACGGTGCTGTACTCGTTGTCTCTCCTGAACCCGAAATTGGTGTTCACGAGGTACTGATACATATTCTTGAGGTCCGATACATAATAATCGAACTCGGCGGCATTGGTCTCGGCCCTGGTGAGAGGGATAATGCCATCGAGCTGCTGACGAACAAGCTCCTCGCGTCTCTTGGTAAAAAAGTTGTAATAATCCATGAACACGCTCTTGTCGAGAATGTTGGCATCGTCGAGCACGATAGGGAGCACGCGCTCCTTGATGTTGCCGCCCTCGCTTATACGGTGCCACTCGTGCATGCAGTGGAGCGATTCGATGTATCGCTTGCTGATAACAACAATAACGACGGCCTGCGGCCAATCTCCTTCTCGGTTTCGTCGATCTGCACGCACCACGGACTCAGATTGTCCTTGTCGCGCTTATAGTAGATATTGTTTTTCTCCAGAATGGCGCAAAGCTTCTTTACATCGTCCTCGATTTCAGGAAACTGGTCGTTTGCCCACGAGTACGAGAAGTACACAGGCAGATTTTCGTTTATGTATTTCGACATATTCAAATTTTAAAAGGTTTGGTATTTGGAGTTTGTTCCGGGTTGTAATAAGTATTAATGTTGGCGCAAATATAAAAATATAATAGCCAAATCACAAATATTTCTGCAACTTATTAATGAATATTTTGACATTCAGTGCCATCAGCCGTCTTGTTTTTTTCAGCTGATGGCGGGAGCGAAGAGGTAAAATATAATAAAAATTCAAGCATTTATCTTCCCTTTGCTGAAAAATACCAAAAAAAATTACTACCTTTGTCGCCAAGAAATCAACATAAAAACTAAAACCAATTTATGAAAAGACAATTACTTACAATTGCCGCGGCATCAGCTCTGATGCTTGCATCGTGCGGCGGCGGAAACTCAAGCAGCAATTCCGCAAGCAATCAGGACTCATCGGCAACTCAGGAGGCCACATTGGAAACTCCCGTAGAGGAGCAGTCAGCTGATGGCTGGAGATTTAAGAAGCCTGATACCGACATCGCAAAGGAAATCTGGGACAAGTTCTACAAGAAAAAGAACAACAACGCCGATATCAGCAGCATCCAAAACGTAATCTGCGATTACAACGACGTGGAAACTATTGAGTACGACGAGGGAGGCATGGTGAACATCTTCAAGAGAACCAAGCTCGCCTGTTTCCAGCACAACGACGGATACTGGCACGTAGTGGAGCTCCACACCGAATTCTGCAGCGACGGATGCGATGAGGAATACACCATAAAGCATTTCAAATACCAGAACGGCAAACTCACAGAGATTAAGGACACCGAGGGTCTTTATGAGAGCCTGGAAGAAGATCCATCATACATCTACAACCCAGAGTGTGCACCTTCGTACCTTGTACTGAGCTTAGAGTCACCCAAGGCCTTCAACTGGGACGGCAGCAAGTTTGTGGTGGGCAAACCTACCATAGCACAATTCATAAGCGAGGAAGACCTCTTCAAGATGGTATCAGCTGAAAACCCTCAGCTCAAGGGCAAGAAGATAGACATAGGCTTCAGCTCCGACTACGCCGAATGGCAGAGATTCACTGTAAACAACACATCGTTCTCCTACGGAAGATACAAGCTCAACGAGGGCGGATATGCGATATACCTCCGCGCAAAGAAAGATGAAGGCAAGGCCACAGTATACAAATACAAATTCACCAACGGCGAGCTCAAGTTCGTATCCGACAAGGACTTCTTCAAGGAAATTGGCGATCCTGATGCCGCCGGCAAGGACATCAACTTCACCAGCAACCCATATTTCCAGGGCCTCTCTGTCGACAGGGACAATTTCAGCTGGAACGGCGAGACATGGGTTAAGGGCGAGCCTACTCCATCTTACGACGACGTGGAGTCCGAGGGTGACGGCCTTACAGGCGCCGACGGTTGGGAATTCGAGGAGCCCGGCGAGGATATTGCCGCAGCCGTATTCAAGGTCTGCCACAATGGCGCCAGCTTGAAGAAACAGTGGGAAGAGGAAAAAACGGAATACTCCGAATACGGCGACAACGGTTCGTCAAGGAATGTACTCTACAACTATTCAGCCTCAACAAGCGTACAATACAGCCCTGAAGAGATGGAGGACCTCGCAGAATGTATGTATATGAACGAAGACGGCTCCGGAGACATCGACTACAATACCATGATAGGCTGCTACAAGAACGATGGCGGATACTGGACGGTGCTCATCTACAACAGCGTTGATATGAACGGACGGAAGAGGTATCCCGAGATGAATTGCTACAAGTATCAGAACGGTAAACTGGATTGGGACGAGGCTCCTCTGATGACCCCAGAGCTCAAGAAAATGCTGGATGACGACAATCTTACCCCATACTATTACGATGGTCCGCAGTTTATGCCGGCAATGGCCAAACTCCCAAGCACCGACAAGATAATCTATCTGAAGTGGAACGGCAAAAAATTCGTTCCCGAGATGACAGAAAACGACGACTACTAAAAAGCGGATTTTTGTGCAGAATTCACAAAAATTATTCTTAACTTTGCAACCTATAAAAACAGAAAACTCAAAACTCGAATGTCATACTTAGACGAACTCAATGAGCCACAGCGTGCTGCCGTGGAATACATCGACGGTCCAGCCCTGGTGATAGCCGG
>JAZQPB010000068.1:0-2714 GCA_045628165.1 Bacteroidales bacterium
GTAATACGGCCCACTATTCCGCAAAAAATGTATATTGTAAATCAAATACTTGGCGGAAAAGAAAGTTTTCGGTAATTCCCCCTCTCTCCGCTTAAAAGGCTTTGGAAGTTTTCCGAAGCCTTTTTTGTTTGTGGCAGAATCAATGGCTCACCAAAATTAATAGCACTTTAATAAAATTTTCCTGTCGTTTTTTTTCAGCTGATAGCAAATATTTTGTAAATTTGCGAAACATCGGAGAAAGATTTGCCGTACAAAGTAGAGGAAAAACAAATAGATTTTATATTATGCATAGATTCCCAATCAGACTGTCTATTATTATATCAGTATTGCTGACCGTAAGCCACGTATCAGCTGCACAGCAATTCCCGGCCAAGGCCGACACGGTTTCCATCTTTGAGCTCGACCAATATTTAGCCCTGCATTCGGGAAACCTGAAAATCGCGCTCAAGGACATGCAGCATTTTGCCGTGGAAAAAAACGGAAAGACCGAGTATTTCGGCTACGACAAATATGTGCAGATTTTTCAGAAATACGACGGCCTGAGCATCGACCTCGAAGTGCTCCCAAACGGCAAAAACCTCAATTACTTTCAGCTGAAAAACAGCCAGTCGGTAACAAGGCTGCGCCTGGGCGAGGGCATAGAGTTTGCCGATATCAGCGGATGCCCGAATCTACAGCTGATACGCATCCCGAGATCTCTCCGCGTGATGAAGGGAATCTTCAGCCAGGCCGACGCCATAGAGCTCAGCAGCGGCGATTTCAGGATTGTGCCGTACATCAAGACCGAGACCGTGGCCAACAACGAGACTCCGGCCAATATATCCAACCGGTTCAGGACTCCATGGGGCAGTATTATAGCTGATAGCGAACAGATTATACCCCTCGACGCGCTCTGGGGATGCGGACGTCTGGCAGAGAGCGGCGAGACTAACACAGGAACATTTTTGGGACAGAGGTTCTTCTACTGCGACAGCACAAGCCGCGACATCATATTCCCCGATACAATGACGTATCTGCCTCTCACACTGCCCACAAGGGAGAAAAGGCTAAATCAGCTGATATTTCCGCCCAAGGTGAAGTATCTGCCAAGCAGTCTTCTTGCCTTCAGCTGCATAAAAAAACTTAGACTGCCGCAGCACGCCGGCCGGATAATGGAAAAATGGGACGAGAACTGGTCGTTTATGGGCCCGTACAGCGAGGCTCTGCGCGACTGCGAATCCATCAGGCTGCCCGAGGGAATCGAGTACATACCCAACAGCATGCTGATGGGATGCAGAAATCTGAAAAGCGTCACCATCCCAAAATCGGTGAAAAGAATCGGCAACCACGCATTTGCCGGCTGCGAATCGCTCACCGAGATTGTATTGCCCGAGGGCCTGGAGGAGATAGGCGACTACGCTTTTGAGGGCTGCTCGTCGCTCAAACAAATAAATATTCCGGATGAGGTGATAAGTTTTGGAAAGGGAATTTTCTGGGCGTGCAAATCGCTGCTGGCCAAGCCTCAAAACAATTTCGTGATGGTGGACGGGCTGGAATTCGACTATTACGGAACCGACCTTGTGCTCCAGAACATGGAGGAGATAGAGAAACAGCAGTTCTGGGGGTTCACATCGCTTAAGTCGGTTTTCATAAAGAAAAAAGTGAACACCATCTGCGGAGGCGCTTTTACGGGATGCACCTCGCTCGAATCTATTTCGCTGATAGACAATATGTACATAAACAGCAAGATAGACGACAACAAGAGCCACCGCGAGTCGCCGTTCTCGTATTGCCATCAGCTGAAAAAAATAGACATGCCGGCCAACACAATAATAGACAACCACGTGCTGGACTGCGTAAACGGAGACACCGAGCTGATACTCAGGCAAAACAAGTACTTAGGAGCTTATTACGGAATTTTCAGCATCAAGGACGAGGACGTGGAGTTCCGCACCCGGCTGAATCCCAAGAGCACTATCTATGTGCGCCCCGAATACGTGGACCAATACAAGCGCGAAATGCAGGAGTGCAACCGGAGACACAAGACCAATTATCAATACAATTTTCTGCCAATACCGGAATAAGATTTTGTGATTCCTGACTCCTACTCTCCTGCCCTCACAGCTGAGCCCGAGCCGGTAATAGCCTGCGAAAGTTCCGGATTGCCAAAATAGAATACGTGTCCCGAGCCGGTGATATTGATACCGAGAGTTTTCTCGGCACGAACCTCGGCACGGCCAGAACCAGTGATATGAACATTGGCATCGGCCGCATTTAGATCTTTATATGTTTTTATTTGTTTACGGTGCAAAGATAATATGAAAGCAGAATATAAGGTGTATGAAAATCATCCAATTTTCATTGCCTCTGCCTCATTCTTTTCCCCTTCTATAATCATACGGCGTTACGCCGGCGTATTTTTTGAAATATTGGCCGAAGAAACTAGCGTTGGCGAAGTTGAGGTCTTCGGAGATTTGGGCCACGGTGAGTTCGGTGTTGCGGAGCATATTCTTCGCCAGCGAGATCACCGTGTTTTCTATCCAGTAGGTGGCCGGATGGCCGGTTTTGGCTTTTATTACTGATGACAGGTATCTCGTTGTCAGACACATACAATCGGCGTAGTGCGAGAGTCCGCGCTCCTTTTTATGATCACGGTAAACCAACGACATAAATTCTCGGAAGATGTCGTCCTGACGGATGGATTTTGTGCTGGTTGTCGAGTTGTTTTCAGCCGT
>JAZQPB010000069.1:0-14384 GCA_045628165.1 Bacteroidales bacterium
CCTCGAGACCGGAGCCGTGGCACGTCCGAGCAAGGTCGTATACGACCGCGCCAACTCATCCATCTCCACCATCGAGACCGGAATGATTGACTGGGACAAGGTGTTCGAAGGTGCGGACTGGTTCCACTGGACCGGCATCACCCCTGCACTCAGCCAGGGTGCAGCAGATGTGTGCCTCGAGGCCATAAAGGCAGCGAACAGGCTCGGAATCACCGTTTCATGCGACCTCAACTACCGCAAGAACCTCTGGAAATACGGCAAGAAGGCCGACGAGGTAATGCCTGAGCTCGTTAAGTACTGCGACGTAATCCTCGGCAACGAGGAGGACGCCGAGAAGGCTCTTCTCATAAAGCCAGAGGGCGTTGACGTGGCCGGCGGCAAGGTTAATGCCGAGGCTTACCTCTCAGTTTCAAAGCAGATCATGGCACGTTTCCCACAGTGCAAGAAGGTGATCACCACTCTCCGTGGCTCTATCAACGCCAACCACAACTCATGGGCAGGCGTTCTCTACGATGGCAAGACACTCTACAAGTCTCCTTCTTACGAGATCACTCACATCGTGGACCGTGTAGGCGGTGGTGACAGTTTCATGGGCGGTCTCATCTACGGTCTCCAGACCTACGTAGGCGACGACCAGAAGGCTCTCAACTTTGCAGTGGCTGCCTCTTGCCTGAAGCACACCATCTACGGCGACTACAACCGCGTATCAGTAGAGGAGGTGGAGAAACTCATGAACGGCGACGCCAGCGGACGAGTTTCAAGATAATTAAACTAATTACGAATTACGAAATCCGAATTACGAATTCGGAGATTGCGGTTCGGGAATAAATTAGCAATCCCCTCTCAGAGAGTTGTTTCTTTGAGAGGGGATTTTTTTGTTTTTTTGGCGTTGTTTCTTAACTTCCGGTAGTTACAATCTTACTTTTGGGTGACTTTTCCCGTAGTTAACATTTTCTTAAAATGTCAATCGGAGCTGCGTCATTTTTTTTTTTTATTTTTGCCCGTCGAAATTTACACGCTGATTACTAACTAAAAACACATAAACAATGAACAACACAGAAACCCCAAAAGAGTACAAGCCAGCGGAGCTTGAAATCATCATGGTAGAGCAGACCGACATTATCTGCACATCGAGCAGCATCATGAGCCTTGAGGAGGGTGATGACCTCTAAAACCTGAATTATTAAATTTAAACCCAAAGTAAGAAAACAATGAAAAAGCATTTTCTAATGTTTTTGGCTGTCGCCGCCACATTCAGCATGTCGGCCTGCAGCAACGACGACCAGGAGAACGCAGTAGCAACTCCTGACCAGGGAAACACCGTTGTTACTCCAAACCAGGAGAACATCACAGTCAATCCAGAGGGTTATACGGTAACCTTCACAGCCGGAATGGACAGCGGCGCCACATCCAAGACCACAATCGCCGGAGAAAGTGGCCGTGAACTTTGGTTCACAAAAGATGATAATATCTTAATCGTTGACGCAAAAGGACAGACAGCAGACGTGACAATCACTCTCCCTGAGAATGCAGAGACTTCCTCTACCTGCACACTTACAGCCACTTTCGGAAATCCCCCAGAGGGTCCATACAAGGCATATTACATTAACTACTGCAACATATTTGACGAAGGTCTTTTCCAAGGCGTGATTCCACTATACCAGCACCCGGCAGAAGGCTCATTCGATCCTGATGCTCATGTCATGACTGCTCCAGCAACTGATGATTACAATTTTGTATTCACCACCAAGAATTCGTTCTTCAAGTTTACAGCGCCATGCGATCTCGCTGAGGTAAGTATTTACGCCACAAATGGAGAGGATGTCCTTGGGGATTATCAAGAGAGTAATGATGGCACTTTAAATTTCTCTGGGGGATCGCCTAATGTCATAATCAACTCACCGCTGAAGGCTGGCAAGACCTATTATATCTCGGTAATGCCAAACACATTCGTAGCCGGAAGCCTCAAGCTTGCTCTCACCTCAACATCAAATGTTGTCAAGACCTACACAGTAGATAAAGAGTTTACTGCCGTGGCAAATAAGGTCTACACTTTCAGCAAGATAGCAGATATATTCGTGGAGAAGATTAAGTGCGCCGATTTGGAGACATTCCTTAATTCAGACGATTATTATGATGGAGTAAGCATTTGCCTTGAGGATTATAATGGAAACAGTTTTAACAATAATCCTATCCGAGATGAAAATAAGAAAGTAACTATTATACTTCCTAATGAACTTACAAGTATAGGAGCGCGTGCGTTCTCCCGATGCAATAGCCTTACCGAGGTTGTAATTCCTGAAGGAGTTCAAAGTATAGGAGACGACGCATTCTACGAATGCTATAACCTCAAATCAATCAACATCCCCAGTAGCGTTACGACTTTGGGTGGTAGAGTTTTCAGTGGTTGCAAAAGCCTTGCAACCCTGACAATAGATGTAGAGACAATTCCATCAAGATTTTTCTACAACATGGGAAGCCTTACCTACGTAGTATTGGGCGACAATGTGAAAACCATATGTTCAAATGCATTCGAAGGCTGTTCCGGCATCAAATCAATGACTATCGGTAAGTCTGTTACAACCGTAGAATCTGGTGCCCTTAAATATATCGAAGGTGAGATCCATGTAACCCCAACATTGAAATCCAAAATAGAAAGAGAGTATTATGGATACACCCTTATTGCCGACGTTCCGGAAAACTAATCCGCACGACTCACAATAATCATCAAACAATTTCAGCCGAAATGCACGGGAATATATTCTGGGCGTTTCGGCTGATTTTTTTGTTATCCTAACAGTCTCTTATAAAGGTCGAGCAGGAACATGCTTTCGCGGATATCCATTCCATCGGCGTCGCACATATAGTAGCAGTCTGAGACTATGCCCTTTAATGTAGCCTTGCTGAGGTATTTCTTGAAAACGCTCACAGTGCCGTCCAGAAGGTAGGCATCAGCTGTCTGCATTATTTCCAGTGCGTTGGAGATAATGTAATCGACATCCACATCGATATTGGCGCGGTTGAAAATGTACCTGACCGATGCTTTTACATTTTCCAGTTCGCCGTCGGCCAATACACCGTCCTGATTGCACGCCATAAGGAAAAGGCATGTTACGCGCTCGTAGAAATCCACCTTTCCGCACTCGTTCTTGAAATCCTTGCGTTCCTTGTCGCTCATCTCGGCCAGACCAGCGCTCAGGGTGCATGGCTCAATGCCGTCCATACGCATAATATGCAGTAGTTCTTTGTCTTTTGTCATAATTTTTTGTTGTTTTGTTTTATAGACGTACTGCAAATTTTGCACCAATTATAATTGTCGCCTGTAGGTAATCGTTCTGCCGAAGAATTCAAAAGAAACACCAGCCACCTCGCCCTGATCGTTGCGCACAATCTCCACGGGCGATGGTATTCCGTCAATTATCCGGGCGGTTTTGTTCCTGACTTTTCGTGTCTTGGTGGCCACAGACTCCTTCACGTCGTACATCTTGTCATTAAGGTAAGCCATGATTCCAGATTCCGGCTCGTCGGCGGGCTCATACACGGGAGTTATTTTTTCTATTTCTGCTAACGTGCATGGAATCTGGGTTGGCATCTCTGGCATCACCATCGGCTCGCAGAAAGTTGGCTCGGGGACGGTTTCGTCAGGTTCCGACACGTAAGCAGATATGATTTCCTGTTGGCAGGCCGGCATAATACAAGGTTTGTTAACAACAACGGAAACGGACACGGCAATTTCCTGACTGTCAGGTAATACACAAGAAACTTCGCGTGGCACTGGCGACGCTTCCGATTCTGTAATTCCATTGATGACGGGCGCATCCTGCATGGCCGAATAGCGCGCAATGCCAAAGATGCCAAGGGCCAACACCGCCGCTGCCGACGATATTTTCCAGAAGAGTGGCAGAATCCGGGGCCGACGCTTCAGCCCCTGAGCATCAGGCATTTGGATGGTGGCGTCAGGCCTTAATCTACATTTGGAGTATATGGAGGCTGATTCCTGGTTTTTCTCGCTGACGGACAGGAGTTTGGCGTATTCGGCGCGCTCCTCGTCGGTGGCAATGCCCTCCATTACGAGCACGGCAAGCCTGTCGAAGTAAGGCACGCTCATGTCGTCGAAATCCGAGGTATGCTTCATGTTGTTGATGAAGTTCTGCGGAAGTTTTGGAGAATCCTCCGTATCGAAATCTGTAAGCCTCATAGTCAAAATTCCTCCACTAAATAGTTTTCGGGGCAGGCGCCCACCTTGGTGAGATAATCCTTCAGGAAAACCCTGGCCCTGAATATGTAAACCTTTACGGCGCTTAGCGACAGTGAGGTGATCTCGGCAATCTCGTCGTAGGAGTAGCCCTCGTAGTCGCGTAGCAGGATCACAGAGCGCTGAGCATCAGGGAGTAGCATCAGAGCCTGATGAAGCACTGCGTTTAGGTCGCTGTAGTCGGTATGGCCGGTGGGTGAGTTGGTCTCCGTGGGCTCGTCGGCCGATATGCGCTTCTCCCGGCGCATCAGGTCTATCATGGCATTGTATGCGCAGGTGAAGAGGTAACTCTTGGCCTTCTTTGCATCGAGTTTGCCGTGATTTTCCCAAAGCCTGGCAAACGAGTCCTGCACAAGGTCCTGAGCCGTATCGCGGTTGCCAAGGTTTTTCAGCAGAAACCTGTAAACGGCATTGGAATACTCGTCCACGCATTTATTGAACTCGCTGGTAGTCATTTTGTGAATTACGAATTACGAGTTACGAATTACGAATGGTCTTCCGGATGAGAGAATTCGGATTTCGTAATTCGTAATTTGCGCTTTTACATATTGAACTTAACGCCTATGGAGAATGTCTGGAGTTGTGGGCCCTTGCCGTCGCGGAAAATGCTTACGGGGCAATACTCGCCGAAGAACTGGATATCATCGTAGCCGATTCCGCCTATCAGGCTGTAGCGGAAGAGGTTGGTGTTGAAATCGTCCTTATCCCTGTTTTTCCGACGGTCGCCACCCTCTTTCCAAATCTGCTTGGTACGGCTTCCAATCCTCACCTGACCCTTGATTCCTGCCGAGAGATACACAGGCTTGTTGTTATTGTTTCTCATCTGAAACTCCATCATCAAAGGAATACCTGCGTACATTGTCCTGAGGTTCATTCGCTTGAAGCCTTTATCCGGGACATTGTCGTAATTGGCGATTAGTGTGCCGTCGTTGTTGATTAGGTTGAAGGATTTCTTGAATCCGTAGTGGTTGAACTCAAGATCGAACCCGGCCTCGATGGCAAACCATCTTGTGATTGATGGAATGTTGAACGGATCCCAATAGAGGTCGAGGTTCATGCTTCGTCCGCCACGGAGTTCCATCCAGGGAGCGTCGGCAGGAGTATCCATCGAGCCGTCGCAGAGATAGTTGTTCCAGCCGAGGAATGTGCCGTCCATGTGGCTTATGAAACCATTGCGGTCTCCATTGAGCCTCTCCACTCTCCATCCGCCATTGTTTATCTCTATGGTCTTGCTGACGGTGTCACCGTTACCGATAGTAGTTGTGGTAATTGTTTTGGTTCTCCAAGGAGTAGTTGTAGTTGTGGTAGAAACAGTAGTATCGTTCTGCGCAAAAGCCAGCACCGATGCCACAGCCATTGCCAATGTTAGAATAATCCTTTTCATAGCATATAAAATTTTATGGGTTATTGATTCATTTAACACCCATAAGACGGATAAGGAGAAGAAAAGTTACAGGGAGAGGAAAAAAATTCTGAGAAATCTGCTCAAAAATTTCGATTTCTTATACATATCACCATCAATAAATTCTTTATTCTTAATCCATTTTCATATCTTTGCGCACAATATTTTTCATCAATCCAATCACTAATAAAATATGAGACCAATTAAAACATTTCTATCATTATCGGCCGTGGCGCTGATGCTGAGTTCCTGCGGTGGCGGGGCCAAGGTGTCGGACGTGGAAAACGGCGTGGAGATCCTCTTCTCCAACAACTCCGGAACAAGAGTTTCGTTCTGCACAGACAACACCGTAAGATGCACCAAATGGGTGGACGGCAAGAAGGAGACCAACAGCCTTGTTGCAAGGTACGTGCCTCAGAGAGTGGAGGTAAAGCGCTATGAGAGCGACGATTACGTTTTCGTGAAGAGCAACTCGGTAATCGTGGCCGTCAGCAAGAAAGACGGCGCTGTCACATACCTGAACTCCGACTCCACAGCCTACCTAAGCGAAGGCGTCAGCAAACTTACTCCTATCGAGATTAAGGGCGACAAGGGCTACACCATCAATCAAAAATTAAAAATCAACAATGAAGTAGCCATTTACGGTTTCGGGCAGAATCAGGACAACGTGATGAACTACCGGAACAATAAAGTGGCTCTATCTCAGAGCAATACCAACGCCGTAAATCCCGTGATGATGACCACCGACGGCTACGGAATCCTCTGGGACAACTACTCTTTCACCACATTCGAGGAGAAGGACAATGTAGTGGATATCAGTTCCAAGATAGGCGACAATATCGACTACTACGTGTTCACAGGTCAGAATATGGACGCCACAATATCAGAATACCGACAACTTACAGGCAAGGCAGTGATGCTTCCAAAGTGGGCGTTCGGATACTGGCAGAGCAAGGAGCGCTACAAGACTCAGGACGAACTGCTTGCCGTGGCCACAAGATACCGCAACGAGAATATTCCCATCGACTGTATGGTTCAGGATTGGGAATGGTGGGAGCCGGGAAAATGGAGCGGAATGGAGTTCGATACCACGCGTTTCCCTAACCCCACCGCAATGATGGACCAACTCCACAAGATGAACCTCCACGCCATAATCTCCGTTTGGCCCTGCGTGGGTCTCGATGCACCTATGCACAACGATATGTACAGCAAGGGCTATATGTACGAGCCCATCGGATGGGGAAATTTCAGATACATAGACGTTTACAACCCCAAGGCGATGGACCTCTACAACGAGTATGTATATAAGAACGTGTATCCGACAGGTTTCGACGGATGGTGGCACGACAGCACCGAGCCCGACGTTACCAACTCGCTCACCAAGGAGGCGCATCAGTATGAGACTGAGCGACTTGACAACTGCTATCTCGGATCTCAGGCCCGATACCTGAACACCTACGTGCTCGCGCTTTTGGATAATGTCTACAACAAGTGGACATCCACCGACAAGCGCCGTGCCTGCATTCTCACGCGTTCGGCATTTGCGGGACTCCAACGCGACGGAGCCATCACTTGGAGTGGCGATATTGGCGCAAGTTGGCAGATTTACCGCGACCAGATTACAGCCGGCCTCAATTTCTGTATGTCAGGCATTCCTTATTGGAGTTTCGATATCGGCGGATTTCTGATAGGCAGTTACGACGGCCTCTTCACCTACGGCGCCAAGGATCCGGCCTATATGGAGTTGTACACCAGAATGTTCCAGTTCGCCACATTCGCTCCCATCTTCCGTTCCCACGGGTCTGATGCTCCCAGGGAAATGTGGGAAATGGGCGAGTTCAAGAGCGTTCTCGTGGATTTCGACAAGTTGCGCTACCGTCTGATGCCATACATTTATTCCCTTGCGGGACGCACATACACAGAGGATTACACAATGATGAGAGGTCTTGCGATGGATTTCTCGGCTGATAAAAACGTTCTCGGAATCAAGGACGAGTATATGTTTGGCGACAATATGCTCATAGCGCCCGTCACCGACTATATGTATCACACGCCTCCGCAGATCTCGAAGATGGTGCCATCTGATGCTTTCCTCACCAACGACGGCAAGCCCGGCATCAGCGCCAAGTACTTCAACGACAAGGATTTCAAGAACCTGACCAAGGAGGAGATTGCCGACAACGTTGACGTATATTGGTACGACGGCCGTCCCGATTACGTTACCGACAGCGCCTACTCAATCCGTTGGGAAGGCAAGTTGCTGGCCCCCGAGACAGGCAAGTATCAGTTCCAGATAAAGAGTTTCGACAGCCGTGTAATCATCCTCAACGGCGACACCCTGAAAGTGGCCCTCGACTGCAACGAGCCTTATTTCGAGTTCGTTAACTTGGAGGCAGGCAAGGAATACCCGATAATCTGCGAGACTCAGAATCATCAGACAGGCGCCGCGAGGTTCCGCCTCTATTGGAAGACGCCTTCTGATTTTGCCAAGGAGGGCGAGAAGGCCAACCGCGCCAAAACCCGCAACGTATATCTTCCAGCCGGCACCAAGTGGTTCGATTTCTTCACCAACAAGGAATATGATGGTGGCCAGATTGTAACGATGGACGCCCCGATAGAGAAGATGCCGGTACTCGTAAAGGCAGGCGCCATTCTGCCTATGGGTCCAGTGGTTCAGCACGCAAACGAGAGCCCTGATGCTCCCCTCGAAATCCGCGTTTACGCCGGAGCCGACGGCAAGTTCACCCTCTATGAGGACGAGGGCGACAACCTCAACTACAAGGACGGTGCATTCTCAACCATAGAGTTCTCGTATTCGGCCAACGATGGCAAGTTGACAATCTCTGACCGCAACGGATCGTTCGCCAATATGGAGGAATCCCGCATCTTCAATATCGTACTCATCACCGACGGCAAGGCTTCTGCAAGCAAGAGCGTGAAGTATGATGGTAAGAAGATTGAGGTGGAAATGTAGTTTTTTTATTTCGCACAGATTACACAGAAAACACAGATCTTACACTGATAATAAATCAAAGTGAAAAATCTGTGTAATCTGTGCGAAAATTTTTAATTGTTTATCAAATAAACATTGCCATATAGAAAGGCAAGGTTATTTTCTTGCCGTCACGGCCAAGGTTGCCAGCGCAGAACTTGTAGCCCATTTCTATATCAGAATGTTTCAGAATCGAATTCAGCGAGGTGGTTTTGCCCTTGTTGGCCTTCACCTCTATTGGTACAGGGTGGGCGTTTTTTTCAAGGATAAACTCCAACTCCACCTGCGAATTGTCGTGACAGAAATATCTTAGTTTACAACCCTTCTTCAACAGGAAATCGGCAATCAAGTTCTCGTAAATACCACCCTTGGCAGGTCCTGTCAAGGTATCCTCAATGATGGCGCGTTTCATCTCGTGACCAAACATCGCTATCAGCAGTCCGATATCGGTGGAATAAACCCTGAACTGATCGGTACGCTCGTAACTTGCAAGCGGGAACGAAACCGTAGTCACATTCCTGCAATACGAGATAAGTCCAGCGTCACGGAGCCAGTCGAGGGCATTGCCGTATTTTCTTGAAGTTCCCTTGTTTTCAACCACCGAAAACTGAAACTTTGTATTATCCTTGGCCAATTGTTTCGGGAGCGACAAGTAGCAATTCCTTGCCTTGGGCTTGTCGGCCGATGGCGCATACTTGGCAATGTCGTTGAGATACGAGGCCAGAATCTTTTCCTGCTCCTGAGTCACAATGTTGAAATCAGAGGTTTCCAAATACCTGTTCACAACATTCGGCATACCTCCAATCGTCATATACTCACGCACATACTTCAACATCTTTTGGTTTACGACATCATCCACAGGCTCGTTGTTCTCCATATTCTGCCTCAGCGACTCCATTATATCGTCAGAAATGCCGACAGCCCACAGAAATTCTTGAAAATCAAGAGCGTACATAGATATCTGACGCTCGTATCCCACTGGATACGACGACACTTCCCTATAATTGAGTCCCAGCAACGATCCTGTGGCAATCACATCAAACCTGTTGTCGTCGGCCCAGAATTTAAGGGAAGTACGGGCCTGAGGACACGACTGAATCTCGTCGAGAAGCAGGAGTGTATCGCCCTCCACGAAATGTGCCGACGGCATATAGAGAGTGATTTTCTTTATGAGTTCGTCCACCGACAGGTCGGAATCGAATATGGACTTCAATTCAGGATTTTGCTCAAAATTTATCTCAATATAGTGCCTGTAATGAGTCTCGCCAAAGTGCCTTACAATGTAAGTTTTTCCTATCTGACGCGCGCCCATTATCATTAGACATTCCTTGTTTTTGGAGTTTTTCCAATCCACCAAAGTATCCGAAATTTTACGTTTTAGCATAATTCTCTGTATTACACCTAATTACAACCACAGTTGCATATTTTCGGTATGTTTTCGGATACAAAGGTGCATATTTTCGGTGGGTTTTGCAAGGGTAAGTTGCATATTTTCGGTTGATTTTTTTGGGAGAGTATCTGCCTAAAAACAAAAGTATCTGCCTATTTTTAGTGCAAAAATAGGCAGATACTCGGAGGAATAGGCAGATATTTATTTGATAATATATCCCGAGGCGCGGGCCTTTCCCACCTTTTCGATATAGCCTGATGCTATCAAGTCGGCAAGAGTTTTTTCGATAGTGGCCTCGCTGATATCAGGAGCAAGCGCAATAATCTCACGCTTGGTGATTTTGCCAATATGACGGGAGATTATCTCCTTGATACGCTCGGGCTTGGAGACCTTAATGTAATGAAGACGCTCCACACGATGCTCAAACTCGCTGTAAGCCTTCACAAGAATCCCCAACATATACCTCACAAAAGGCATTGCTGAGTTCTGATTCTCGTGCCATCCATTACTGCTGATTCCAAGTGTCTCATAATACGATTCCTTGGTTTTCTCAATCAACATTTCTATACTGATATATTTGCCCACAATAAAACCAGCACGATACAACAACAGAAGCGTCAGGAGCCTGCTGATACGTCCATTGCCATCGCTGAAAGGGTGGATGCAAAGAAAATCGAGCACAAACATACAAGTCAGCAACAGCGGATCGTGCGCCCCTTCCTCGATGGCCATATTATAGGCATTGCACAACTGCTCTACGGCGTCGGAGGTAAGATACGCAGGCATAGGCTTGAATCTTACTTTCTGTTTGCCGTCGGGACCTGTCTCAGCAATAATGTTGTCGGTATTCTTGAATTGACCGCCGATATTGATTTTGCAAAACGAATACATATTCTTGTGCAACTGCAATATCGTATTTGGGCGCGGACTGATATACTCATAACTTTCGTGAATAGTTGCGAGCACCTCACGGTATCCAGCAATCTCTTCCTCCTTTCGGTTTTTGGGCTCAGCCTTGTCCTTCACCAACTCCTCGAGACGCTTGTCGGTGGTAAAGATTCCCTCAATTCTATTGGAGGCGCCAGTACTCTGAATTTTAGCCACTTCCAACAACTGAGTCAAGATATCGGGCTTGGCCTCCACAAACAAATTTTGCCTGCCCTTGCACTCCCTAAGAGTTCCAAGCAGGTTTACAATCTCAGGAGTCAGCAACTCCGACGGTCTGTTCCTATAATCGAATTCGTGCATAATTTCTGTGTAAGTATCCGCCACAAATTTACTATTTATCTGCCTAAAAACAAAAGTATCTGCCTATTTTTGCACTAAAAATAGGCAGATACTCGCAGAAATAGGCAGATACTATGAAATGTTTTCAGGCTTACTTTGGTGTATTGTATTAATATGTGACTAATCCTTTTTGCGCCAATTTGGCCAGATTGCTTTGTATCATAAGTTTTACAGCGTCATCGCCAATTCCTATTGGAAGGTTTTCTATATCTACGCCTCCCACAATCTTGGTTCCGTTGAAATAAGAGAAAATGCCTGCGTGAGATTTGCGCACATCATTGTCACAGGCAGTGACATCAAACTTGACATTTACAGCCACTTCCTGAGGCTCGTCTTCAAGGTTGTCATAAATGAAATCGGGAAGTTTTATTGCCTTGATTTCTCCTACATTCATTTTGGCATAACCATAAAGACGTTTTCGAGAGGTTTTGTTTGTCGGGATAATCTTCATATCATCTTCCCACGAATCAACAGCCAGACGGACAACCGAAATGTAATCCTCCTTCAAATGCTTCCGCAACAAAAACGCATCGTCGATAATCCTGCCGTCAATAATCATCGATGGCTCAAAAATGGCTCGGGCCACAAATTCTGAATTATTCAAGCCTTCCATTTTGTAAGAATTTTAATGGTCTTGTCAACAGAAAACGGAATAGGATCACAGCCGATATTCTGTCCATTCTTGTTCATATAATACGAAATGGTGTCGTTGGCAATGTTAATAACGGCATTTCTGTCGTCAGAAACCATCAGAAGAGTGCCATTGATTTTGGGCTCTATCGTCCAGCCATTCAGCAAATTATCAGACGCAGACCTCAGCACGGACTTGAAATTCTTTACAGTTTTTTTCTCCAAAGGAACAGCATTTTCGCCATCCCAGCCTTGCTCGTATTCCTGCAAATCGGAAAGTTTGTTTAGGAGTTCAAGTTGCTTGCTTGGGTATGTGGACACAAATGCAGTTCTTGTAGCAGAAGTAATGCTTTTGAGATATGCCAGAATCTTATCAAGGCAACTCTGATCATCCGCCACGAGACTCAATTGGTAAAAAATTTCGGAACTAACACTTGCTGTATTCATAATTCTTTGTATTACACCTAATTACAACCATAGTTGCACATTTTCGGTATGTTTTCGGATACAAAGTTGCATATTTTCGGTGGGTTTTGCAAGGGCAAATTGTATATTTTCGGTTGTTTTTTTGCAGAAGTATCTGCCTATTTCTAAGACTTTCCCATTTTTTCTTCCCAAAAAACAATTGAAGTTCCGCAATCGCCCGTCCCGTAAGGGACAAAAAGATTTTAAAAGATTTTTGCCCTAAATTTCGGGCACAATAGGAAGAGATTTTTGATAAATTTTGAGCGAAGCGACGTTATTTAATTTCGTCGAACTGACATTAATAATAAATACTAACGTAACGACTGAACTGTTTTTTGCCTTTCTGCCGAAAAATTAAATGGTTCAATTTATTTGCAAGTCCACGAATCATTTTTTATATTTGCGGAAATGATTTTATATGTTTTGGAAAATTATTCTTTGGGCGCATATCTTCTGCCTGTCGGCTCTTGCGGTTGCGGGACAGGAATGGGAGTTTCATCAAATTGACAAAAGCGATGGACTCAAAGATAATTTTGTATTCTCGATAACTCAGGTAAGCAGTGGGGCCGTTGCAGTAATTTCCAGCGAGTTTGTCGATATTATAAAAGATGATTCCATTAATAGCTTCGACAAATCCAGCATTTGTTCCAGCCCGCTGACGGGATACCGCGGGGCCTACCATTCCTACAACGACAATCAAGGAAGGCTTTGGATAAAGGACAACAAGAAATTTTGGTGCTTCAACAAGGATATGGAACTCCAAACTATCTCATTGCCGGATAGTTGCAACGATTTTTTCATAGACGATTCCGGGGCAATCTTTTTTGTGAGTCAAAACCCTGACAACGAAATACTCGATTTGAAAACTCTCGATGGCAATGTTTTCAAGTTTTGGGCCGACGGAACCTTAACTTGTCAATCCGGCAACGAAACTCTTTATGAGATGCACATTCCGCTCGATTCCTCTGCCAGAACATCGCTGGTGGCAACCGACACTATCGAACACAAATTTTATCAGTTGATAGACGGAAGGCTGTGCCTGGAATACGACATCAGCCAAAAGACCTGGACAGAGATTTTCCGCTCCGACAAACTCTACACAATATCGCTAACCGGCAGTAAGACAGCAATCATCGTTAGTCGCGACGGAATTTGGGAAATAGACCTCGCATCACGGAAGGTAAACAAAATAGAGCAAGTTTTGCTGGATGACAATTCATACGTCTCGTCAAGCAGAATCAACTCAGTATTTGCCGACAGAGATGGCCGGATTTGGTTTGGAACGTTCGACCGCGGAGTATTGAGGGGCAAGTCCACACAATCGTCAAGACTTTGGATCCTGTGGATTGTCCTTGCAATGATTTTGGGAATCCCGGCAGTTATGGTCAGGAGGAAATTCAAGACAGCGCGTCAGGAGAGCAAGACCGATACGCCGATGCCACAAGCCAAGAATCCGGCGGAGGAGGAATTTGTTGAAAAGGTGAGGAATCTTATCTTGCAAAACATATCCACGGCGGGATACACGGTGGAAAAACTTTCGCAGGACCTATGTATAGACCGAACCGGATTATACAAGAAACTTGTAGCCATCACGGGACAAACGCCAACGATTTTTATCCGGCGCACAAAACTCGCAAAGGCAACCGAACTGATAATCGAAGGTAAATTAAGCATTACAGAAATTTCGGAGCGGACAGGTTTCAGTTCGCCGAGTTATATGGCAAAGTGTTTTTGGGAAGAAACAGGCAAAAAACCGTCCGAAATAAAGGAAATCAACGAAGTTGCTGTGTTGTTTCAACAATAGTGTTATTGTTTTTCAGCACTTTCAACATAATTTTGCATCAAAATAATTTGTATCACTAAAAATTTGCAATCTTATGAAAAAGACAATTATTGCGATGATTATTGCTACGGGCATCTCATTGAGCCCGGCAAGTGCCCAGCAGGTTACATTCTACACCCC
>JAZQPB010000070.1:0-3480 GCA_045628165.1 Bacteroidales bacterium
GTATCGAAGAGAATATAGTTTCGTTGTTTTCTGTATTGATGTTTTTAACAATACCACATAGCAAATCGTTAGCACTATCCAATGGTAAGATATTATTGGATAATGACTTCATCGGTATTCCAAAGAAATTGTTTGAATGTCCTGTTTTGAATTCTATGCCTATTGTATAAGTGTTGTTTTGAGTAGTTTCCGCTATTAAATCTCTGTGCGGACCAATTATTATAGATTTTCCAAAATAATTTGATACTTGTGGGATTTTGTTGAACCAAGCATTATTTTCAATTGGGGTATTCATTAGAAACTCTTTGTCAATGGTTTTGTATTTTGAGTAGTTGGCCAATTGTAATAACACACAAACATTAGTGCTGGGCATTACTTCTCTAATTGTAGTATTGTAATCCCAATTCGCTATCCATATTCTATCTATATAGTTCCCTTTGTTCCCGCTTATTGTTTTGGTTTCGTAGAACATTTTTTATATTTTTAGTATGCAAATATACTAATTGTAGATGTCTTTTCATTGTAAAAGTAGGACATTTTTTCACTATTTGACAACTTTGTCCGATTTTTACAATAGAAAGTCGTTTTTTATGTGTACTTTCGCTTTATTATTTTGAAATTTATTATTTGTATATGAAAAGGATTATATTATCTATACTTTTAGTTCTGAGTGCGTTTGTCGCCAATTCTCAGAAAACTGACTATGTGTGGAAAATTGGCAATAGCAAGTTGGACTTTAATAGCAATCCTATTCAAATTACTTGTCAAGGTTTGGTTAGTCCTATAAATACAGATTGTATTTGCGACAAAGATGGCAAGTTTTTGTATTTCAATAGTGGCAACAAATTGTATAATTCTAAGGAGGAAGAAATTCATACAAGAATTGGCGCTATCTTGTTTTGTCCTTCATTGATTCCTTTCCCTGGAGATGAAAGCAAAACTTTGTATTTTTATTCCGACTATAATTTGAAGCCTCGAAGTATTGTATGCTATTTGATTGATAATAAAACTGATGAATTGACTTTATTTCATAATTTCAATGATCATTTCGTCCATTTGAATTTTGTACAAAAAAGAAATTCAAATGATATTTGGATGATACGTAATAGAGACCAAAAAACAACAGTATCTTTGATCACAGAATCTGGAATAACTGATATGCGTGAATATGATTTTCAGTTTGATCCAGTCCTTGTTTCCAATGATGGAAAATATGTTTATGGTTCTCGTGCAAGTTTTTGTTGTTTGACCGAATTTGATAATGAAAATGGAATTTTGAGTAATCCTATGGATGTGAACATTTCTGCCGTTGCATTTTCGGCTTCAAGCAAGTATTTGTATTCCTTAGTTCCAGAGGATTTAAATAATAGTATTTTTGATGTTTGTAGATACAGGCTTGATGTCCCATTTGATGAAATAGTTTCGAGTAAGGAAGAGGTTTTTACCAATATAAATAGCGGTAATAGAATTAAGTTGGGGCCTGATGGGAATATTTATTTGATTAATCATTCCAATTTGTCGATAATAAAAGATGCTGATAGCAAAAATCCGATTTGGCTGGAAAACGCTTTGGATTTGTGTGGCGAAGATAAATATCCCAATTCATTCCCCTTCACTTTCCATTATACACCGTCCTCTTCCGCTGTCCCTCCCTCGGGTTCTCACACCGCCTGCCTGAATTCCTCCACGGATTATTTCATAGACAATCCTGTTGAGGGATCGAAATACGTTTGGAATATCTCGCCAAGTGGTATGGGTGAGGTGGTGTCTAATTCCGAAAGTTATGATAAGATATCTGTGAAGTGGAAAAAAGTAGGCAATGCTGAAATCTCTGTCTATGAGGTTAATTCATCTGGTTGCAACAGCGATGCTTCAACTATTGAGGTCAAGGTTTTGGAGAGTCCTGATGCTCAGTTCGACAATGCTACTCTTTGTTACGGCGAGCCGTTGAATGTGATTCTCAGTGGTGAATCTCCGTTTACACTTGAATATAGTTTGAATAATGAAAATTTTAGCATTTTTGATATCAATGCAAATATTTATCAAATGCCCGAAACCGCAGGGAAATATTCAATAATAAAGGTAATAGATAAGAATTGTTCAACTATTCCCGAAAACAATAATAATGCTGTGATAGGCAAACAAATGAAGCCACTTAAGATAATGATAGGGGAGTAATTTTTTTGTAGTTTTGAGAAAATAATGCTATATTTGCGGAGTGAATATAAAATCATCAGTCGCTATGGAACAGAAGATAAGACAAATACCATACGGAGTTACGGATTTTGTGGAAATCCGCAAGGAGGACAAGTATTATGTGGATAAAACCTGCTATATCTCCAAATTGGAGGTTGCTGGCAATTATCTTATGTTTTTGCGTCCGAGGAGGTTCGGCAAGAGCCTGTTCCTCTCGATGCTTTCGGCTTATTACGACGTCTGGTATAGGGATCAGTTTGACGAGTTGTTTTCCGGGTTGTCAATTTACGACGAACCAACTCCAAAGAGGAATTCCTATCTTGTGATGAAACTCAATTTCTCGACCATTGATCCTGACCCACGAAATGTAAACAAGTCGTTCAATGACTATCTTTTGGGTGAGGTAAAGGCTTTTGTGAAAAAGTATATCGCCCTGATGCCGAGAACAAAGTATGAGGATTTCGAGAAGTTCGATTCGTCTTACTCCGCCTTCAACTGGCTTTCAAAAGAGGTTCAGTTGGCGGGGCAGAAGATGTATCTCATCATAGATGAATACGACAATTTCGCCAACACATTGCTTGCCGACAACGAGCAGGAATATACCAAGTTGACCCACGGCGATGGTTTCTTCCGTCTTTTTTTCAATGTTCTGAAAGCCTCGACCACCGACAACGACGCCCCGATTGGCAGGATCCTTATCTCGGGCGTCACTCCACTTTGCCTCAGCGACGTTACTTCGGGTTACAATATCGGAATGAATATCTCTCTTGACAAGAGATTCAATTCAATGGTGGGCTTTACAGATTCCGAGATTAGGCAAATGTTTGAGTATTACCGTGATGCGACAGGTGTCTTTGAGCACAGCATTGACGAGTTGATTGATATTACAAGGCCTTGGTACGACAACAATTGCTTCAATCATCGTTGTCTTGATGTCCATATGTACAATTCTGATATGACACTCTATTTCCTTAGCCATTATGTGAATATGGAGGGAGAGTTGCCCGAGAAGATGGTGGACGACAATGTAAGGACCGACTACAACAAGATGGTGAAACTCATTAAGTTTGAGAAGAATTTCGGTGAGAAGGCAAGCACCGTCCAGCGGGTGGCTAACGATGGCGAGATTTTCTCTCAGATAAACAGCGAGTTCGCATTGAAGGACCTCGAAAAATACAACAACCTCCTCAGTCTGATGTTCTATATGGGATTGCTGTCGATAGGCCGTTACGAGATGGGATGTCCTGTGCTGATTGTCCCAAACAACACCGTGCGTCAGAACTA
>JAZQPB010000071.1:0-2003 GCA_045628165.1 Bacteroidales bacterium
CATCGACGTAATCACCGACCACGCCATCGAGCAGATAAAACTCGACCTGAAACTCACCGACGCCTCCATCAGCCAACTCGCCGACAAATACAATTTCACAAACTTCTCGTTCTTCTGCCAGTTCGTGAAAAAGCACCTCGGGAAGACCCCACAGGAAGTACGGGCAAGATAAGAGGTAATTTGTATTAATTATTGAGTGTATCGGGCAAAGGCAATTCAGGCAAAGTGAATTTATCAAAATCAGACTTAAACAATCTATCTTGAACTATACGGTATTTTTCAAATTCAGTTTCAGCATATTCCTTGGCAAACTCGGCAGAAATGCGACCGGCATCCTTAAGAATCTCGTCGCCACCGGCTTCAAGGATAATGTCAATGCGCTTGGACCAATCCTCCATTGTCATTGGAATATGGCGTTTGGCCATTCGCTCGGCCAATTCAAGGACACCATTCACCAATTGCCCAAGACTTTCAAGTTCGGCTTCCGTAAGATAGTTTTTTGCTATAGACACGTCCGATTTCACGATTTTGCCATTCGGAGATTTCTCCCAAGTAGTGAGCCCCATATGCTCCTTGTCAGCATTGGCACGTTCCACAATAAGTTCGGCCGCGGTATGCCCGTGAACAGCATAATGCATCTTGTTCTGAACCTTTGTAAAAAACAACCTTGTGGTTGGTGCGTCCTTATTATAATCGATAGCAGTGGAATATATATCAGTAAGTTTCTGATAGAAACGACGTTCCGACAAACGTATCTCCCTTATTTCAGAGAGCAAATGCTCAAAATAATCCTCATTGATAAACGAGCCATTCTCCATACGCTTCTTGTCAATCACATATCCACGAATGGCAAACTGACGCAAAACGTACGTACACCACTGACGAAACTGAGTAGCCCTCAGCGAATTGACTCGATAGCCGACAGAGATAATCACATCAAGATTGTAAAATGCTGTCTGTCTATTCACCTCTCTACATCCCTCCTTTTGAACTACCGAGATTTTCTCGGTAGTTGAATTTGGACTTATCTCTCCAGAAGCATACACATTTTTTATATGCAATCCTATATTGTCAGTAGAGCAATCAAACAATGTTGCCATTGCCTTCTGAGTGCACCAAATAGACTCATCCTTGTAGAGCACCTCAATGCCGTTCTCTTTCCCTTCCTGTTGAAAGATAAGGAATTCCGCTGTACTGTTTCTAATTTCCATATTCATCAATTAAATAGTTGTATTATAGACGATTACTCCTTTCCTCTTACCAACTTTGCCAGTCCGAAAATATATCTTCTGAAACCGGGCTTGTAGGCCAGCAACTTATCGAACCAGCCGAGGTGCTTGTTGGCGAAGCGGACCACCATTCCCACGTAAACCATTGCAAAAAGCGTTCCTATGCCCACTATCTGCCACTGCCACGAGCCCAGCAATACGAAACACAAAATCACCGCCATCACCACGAGGCTGATATCTACACGGATTTTGGCCTTAGGGAATTCCAGCCCCGTAACCTTGTGAATAGCAATCGTTATGCCCTCGCCCGGCATTGTCACCGAACCGCACTTCACCTCCAACGCAATGCCCACGCCAAGGATTGTGCATCCCGCTATCTGAACAATGGCGTTTATCCAGAATGTCTCCGACAACATCCATTCTGTCAGGTACATATTCAGATCTATCAACATTCCGAAGAAGAAACCTATCACGAGTTGGAACAACTGAAACCAGTCGAAATTCCGGCGGAGAATCAGAATCTGCGCCACCACAAAAACGGCGTTCATTATAATGGTGTAAGTTCCAATGGTCCAATGCGGAATACCATCCATAACCCCACCAGCAGAGGCCATCACATACGGAATTGTGGAAATCACACTACTTCCGAGTTGACTCCTTACGCACACCGCCACGCCCAATGTCATCACATAGAGCGATATCAGAAGCAACAAATGTTGCCAGAGAAATGATATAATCTTGTCTTTCATTATTAATAAATATTTTCCTCACACC
>JAZQPB010000072.1:0-11627 GCA_045628165.1 Bacteroidales bacterium
AGCACGTATTAGTTGAGACTCCAATGGTGCTTAATGGCGAACAAGCGAAAGAACTCTTTGAGTTTGCTGAACAAAAAGGAGTAATCCTGATGGAGGCCAACAAAACAGCTCATTGTCCTGCATTCAATCATTTGATGGTAATGATCAAGTCTGGAGTGATAGGTGAAGTTGTGGATATTGAGGCGTCTGAATCCAAATTGTGGTCTGACGATATGAGCCTTAGGGAATTTGATCAAAAGCAGGCCGGTGGATCTTTTTATGAGTTAGGCAGTTATACTTTGTTGCCAATCATAAAGCTTATGGGGTGTAATTATGAGAATTTAAATATTTACAGCCGTATGAACAATGGAGTGGATATGTTTACCCGTGGAGTTTTCAGGTATCCGCACGCTACGTGTTCTTTCAAGGTTGGAATGGGTGTTAAGACAGAAGGCAGTCTTGTTGTGTCTGGAACCAAAGGATATGCGTATGTTCCAGCGCCATGGTGGAAGACTGATTATTTTGAATTAAGATACGAGGACCAGAATAAGAATCAGAAATTCTTTTACAAGTGGGATGGAGAAGGTCTTCGTTACGAACTCCAAGAGTTTGTTAGTTGCATAGTCAATAAAAGATTTTCTACTGCAAGGTTAAGAAGACGGGAATCTGTCTGTATGGCTGAGATTATGCAGGATTTTTCTAATCGTAAAAATTTCTACGAAATATAATGAAAAGCGTATTAGTTGTAGGCGGAGCAAATGGCATCGGATTGTCCATTGCCACCGAACTCGCCAAGAGGGACGATGTTCAAAAAGTCTATATAGTTGATAAGTCTGTTGTAGCTGAAGGATATTGCAATTGTAAATTTGAGTATCATCAGTTTGATCTTACACAACAGGATTATTCCATTTTTGATAATTTTCAGGACATTGATACATTGATGATAACAGCCGGCTTTGGTCGTTTGTCATTGTTTAAGGACGTAGATGAACAGATTATTCCTTTAAGTTTTAATGTGAATACAATTCCGGTAATGCGAATCATCAAACGTTTTTATAGTAAATTGGAGTCTCAAGAGGATTTCTATTGCGGAGTTATGGTCAGCATTGCTGGTTTTATGACTTCTCCGTTCTTTAGTGTATATGCGGCTACTAAGGCGGCGTTGAAGATTTTCATTGAGAGTGTTAATGTGGAATTGCTGAAAAGTGGCAGTAAAAATCAGATTCTCAATGTAAGTCCCGGAGCATTGAATGGTACAAGTTTTACCGGAGGGAAGAGCAATCTTTCTATTCTTTCTGAAATCTCCAATGAGATAATTGAGGAATTGGAGAAGAAGAATGATTTGTTTATTCCCAAGTATGAGGAAGTCTATAAGAATGTATTGAATCGTTATCATGAGGATTTCCGCAAGGAAGGTTCTCATAGTTATGATTATAAGGTAGAGTCAGGTAGAGCAAAATGATGGCTAATGTAACTGATCTCTTCCTGGTTATGGATAATAGTGAAATATTTATATTTATTAATTAAAATTTAGTTTTACGATGGAAGAGAAATATTCTTACTCCCAAATGAAAGATTCGATGCCTGCTTGGAAACGTAAAAAAGATCCTGTATTGACAAAGCTTTTTTATCGTCCAATTTCTTTTTGGTTGGCAGGAGTTTGTGCAAACAATGGTATAAGGCCTAATACAATTTCTTACTTGTCCACCATAGTGGGTATTGTTGCTTGTTTTATGTTTGTGATACCGTCTAATTATTTGTTGCATGTAATTGGTGCTTTGTTAATTAATGTTTGGATAGTAATGGATTGTGTTGATGGAAATCTTGCAAGAGGATTTATGCGTCAACCTTTTGGTGAGTTTGCCGACGGAACAAGTAGTTACATTCTTGTTGGTTTGATGTGTACTACTATGGGATTTTCGGTTTATTTTGATGGAGGAATTTTTTGTCCTGCTGGTTTACCATGGATAATATTGGCTGGGGCTTTGGCTTCATCGTCTGATGTTTTGATGCGCTTAATTTATCAAAAGTATAAGAATGTAGAACATGATATGGTTGCTAAAGGTATTTGTGATTATGAGCTTGATAATCACACCGATCATAGTCAAGTTGGTAGTTTCCGCTCTAGGGTGGAGAATGAGCTTGGGTTGGGAGGAATCCTCCCTATGGCTATTCTTGTAGCTACAATATTTAATGCTTTGGATATTATCGTGTTGTATTGTTTTTGTTATTATTGTGGTTCTGCCTTGTTTGGTTCACTTATTTATTTTAGGAAAGCAATTAATAAAACAGCACAATATCAAGATAGAATGGATTCTTCTATATAATATTGAGGAGAAAGTTACCTTGGGTTTTAGGTAATTTTTAGAATGGAAAATGTTTGCTTAATTCCATATTTCTTTCTATCTTTGCATCAAACATTAAAATATTATTGAAAATGAAAACTCGTCTTTGGATTACATACGATTTGGGAATTAAAGGTGATTATACAGGTCTTTACCGTTGGCTTGATAATCATGGAGCTAAGGAGGTTGGCAATAATACCGCTACTATTGAGTATGATGCCGATTCTTTGGAGGATGATGTGCTTTGCGGTGAGATAAAGAGTGATTTGGAGTCCAGTGTGGAAACAGATAGAAACACAAGAATATACGTAATCAGAAATACTAGCAAGAATAGCGCAGATACACCATCTATGCGTGGAGGTTTTCTTATTGGCCGTCGCAAGAGCAATCCTTGGGAAGGTTATGGAGATGTGGCAGTAGATGAAGATGATATCTGATGAGAAACCTGATTTTTGATACATGCTTTTGGTTTGCGCTTTATGATTCTGACGATCAGTATCATGAGGTGGCTAATCGTATGTTTTCAGAATTTGCCAATCACGATACCAGGATTATAATTCCATTTCCAACTTTGTACGAAACATTGAACACAGCCTTTGTTGACAACAAAGTTTGGCTTGCTAATTTTGACAAGATACTTACCAATGAGCGAGTTGTAAAATTAGTTGATGATACTGATTACTGTAATGATGCTTTGGTATCAACCATGTATCAGAAAAAGACCAAAGTAAGTCTTGTGGATAATATTATCCGTCATATGGTGGTGGATACCAATTTGAGGATAGATGCTGTAGTATCATTTAATGAGAGAGATTTTGCGGATTTATGCAGAGAACGTCAGATTCCGCTTTTGAGTTTTGCAGGAGGTTTGTTTTAAATCTTATATTTTTCGTTGACTATCATTTTTTCGCATCGCAGTTCTTGTGATGCTTAGTTTTCTATATACATATTTCTATGAAAGTACTGCATATTGGGCAACTGATAGGCGGTCTTGATATCTATATCCGTAACTCTATTCAATTTGCGAGTGGCAATATTGAATACGTGATAATGCACGGAACAGACGACAAGAGCAAGCCTATTCTATCCAACGGTAATCCCGTAAAGGAATATTTGACCGCATTGCAACGCGATCTCAATCCATTTAAGGATCTCAAGGCTATTGTTCAGGCTGTTAAGATCATAAAAGCCGAGAAACCTGATGTTGTTCATTGCCATTCAGCCAAAGGTGGCATCGTTGGAAGAGTGGCAGGTTGGTGGACTAATACACCAACATTATATACTCCGCACGGATTCTCTTTTCTATGCTCGCCATCCAAGTTGAAGCAATTTATTTTCAAGACTATCGAGAAGATTACCCGTTTGGGTAGTTTTATGTTGGCGTGTGGAGAGAGTGAGCAGAGACTTGGCAACAAGGTAATTGGTTATTCTGATAATAAATCATTATGCTGGCACAATTGTGTAGCAGTTTAAAATATGGAAAATCAATATATTGTAACTATAGGGCGTCCATCGTACCAAAAGAATCCATTCTTTTTGGTTGATGTTATCAAGGGAGTTCATCAGCGTCATCCGGAAATAAAGTTTATGCTTCTTGGGGTTGGCTATTATAGTCCAGATCTTGAGGAAATGAAACAGAAAATCTCAGAATACGGACTCGAAGAGGTGGTGATTCTGAAAGATTGGTTAGGTCACGATGAGACTTTGCAATATGTTAAGGATTCAGTTCTTTATCTTACGGTTTCCAGGTACGAAGGATTGCCTTTGGCAGTGGTAGAGGCAATGGCATTGGGCAAATGCGTTGTAGTTTCCAATGTGGTTGGAAATGTGGATTGTGTCCGAGATGGCTACAATGGTCTTGTCCTTGATTTGGATGTTGATTCTTTTGTTTCGTCTCTTTGCGATCTTCTTGATAATCCTGATAAGATTTCTGAATTCGGCCGCAATTCTAAGACTCTTTATGATGAGGAATTTGATATCAGAAAAAGGATAGGATTGTTGGAGGATATTTATGTGCAGGTGGCAAGAAAATAGTTTTTAGACTATTCTTCTGCTATCTCTTCCAACAAATAATCGGCAAATACAAAAATCCTTGGGAATAGTAAAAAGGATTAAATAATTCATATTACCCCTCAGCCCGCATCATTCCTTGTGAATCTTGCGGGCTGAAGTGTTTTCTATTCTATTCCTGCTTTTTCTTTATTGTTGGTCTGGAATTATTGATACCGTCAATATGTTCAAATAATTGAGGTTCAACATTTGCTTGCATTGGGTCAAGAACAAAATCAACACCCTCTCTTCGAGCCATCTTTGCCGCTGGTACGAAGTCTGAATCTCCTGCGAACAAAACTATTCTATCAACAAACTGTTTGAGAGCTAGAGTAGAAATATCCACGCCGATTTTCATATCAATACCCTTTTGACGTATTTCGAGATAAACGTCATCCTCTTTCAAATCTTCAATTGTGATTTTCCCTGACAATAATTCCTTTACTCTTCCTGAATGAATTTGCCAATTGTTGTTGTCCTTTAGTGTTCCAATTCGTAACGCAACCTTCCTTTTGCGTTTTAGAGCGTCGAACAATTCTTTGCGGAACTTATATTCAGGGGATTTGCTGAAATCTATAGCTCTTTTGGTTATAGGATGATGAACCTTTTTTGATAATGGTTCACAATCGTAATAGAATCAGAACCGCAATTTTGACAGGAGGAAATAGTTGTTTTTTTGTCATTTTGCTCTATAAATAAAAAATGCCCAAGGGTCGGCGCATCCATTATCGAGAATAAGCAGTTTGATGCTTTCGGATGTGCGTAGCCATGAGCGTAATCATAGTGCAAATATAAAGGTATATTTTGTATATAAACAAGTGTTTTCCGCGTTTTTTCGCTCTCTCGGCTTTTATTTTTTGCATTCCCAAATATTATCCCTATATTTGCAACGAAAAAATGTAATCTAAATGTCTTATCAGTCACTTGACATAGCGCGCAAGTTGATATCGCTTGCAGGGGAACAGCTTCGGTTTGGAGGAGAGAAACTTACAAACATGAAGTTGCAGAAGCTTATGTACTATGTTCAGGGATATCATCTGGCGGCTTTTGACGAGCCATTGTTTGATGAGAGGATAGAGTCGTGGATGTATGGACCGGTAGTGCCAGGCGTTTACGATTATTATTCCAAGTATGAGGCCGAGCCATTGCCCATAGAGCCTGTGTCTCAGAGGCTGGATACAATATCAGAGCGGTTGTTCCGTATGGTTTTCGATTTTCTTAAAGGTTTTTCCGCAATCGGTCTTATGAATAGAACCCATTCTGAGGCACCTTGGCAAAACGCATTGCCTCATAAACGTGGTGTTGAGATTTCCAACGATTCCATCAAGACATATTTTGAAGGTCAGTTGCCTGAATTGCTGAAAATTCAAACCGAAAGAAATCTGCAAACTATAGCCAATTTGCCTGAAGATTGGGATGTGTATGGATCTCCCAAGCCTAGCAATGTTTCTGTAGAGAGAATGCGAGGATTGCTTGGGAAAATATGTACCAGAAACTTGATTTATTCAGTTTTGTCGCCCAATGAATGGGGAAGTGTGGATGTAAATTTTGATTTCCCGAATGGAGTACAGGTTGGAGTATCTACCGGTGATGATAGTTTTACATGGTATATTCATAAGGATAAGAATTCTTTTCCTGACGGAGCGTCTTGTGTCCCATATACAGAAATTGAAACATTTGTCAATCTATTAGAACGTGTATATTGATGTTAGGAGAAGAGAATATTGAATTTGTGAGCTCCGACGAGCGTTTTTCGCGTTGGGTATATTGTCCTCGTCATATTGGTAATGATGGTGTGCTCAATGAGAGATTCATATATTTGCGACCTTCCATCAATGAGGAAGGCATATCTGGTCAATTATATGATAGGATATCTTTCGAAATAGCTGTTGATGATGGGAAGCAGTTTTTGCGTAAAAGAAATAATGGTGATTCCGAGAAAATGGTTGCCATTGCCGTTGTGAAAACAGGCGAATTGCGAGGCCTTTCGTATAATGATGATTCCATAGATGTGGTGTCTCAGCCTTCGGAAAGGGTTCATTATCACGCAGAAATACGTATTTCCTTTGATGGAAATCCTGTAACAGGAAACACTCCTGGTCTCAAGACAAAATTTTATTTTGACAGAATTAAGCAATTGATGCAGGCTAATCTTGTGCCTGTTGTGGAATAATTTGAGCCCAAAAGAATGTTCAATACCCCCCCCAGCCCCAACGGGGCGGCATTCTCCCAGCGCAGGGTTTCAACCCTGCGTCCTGTATGTGCAAAAACAACACACACAAAAAAAACAACGGCACCCAATCCCATTGCGTGCCGTTGTTTTTGTATCTAATAATTCAATTCTCGAAAAAGAAACTACTTCTTCTCCTCCTGCGAAGCCTGTGCGATGCCGCTGGCGAGGTTAAGTACGCCGAGCATGTCGGTGAGGTTGGTCTTCTGCTCGTTGTTGAGCTTGGATGCCTGGTCGCCGCCGAGCATGTTCTTGATGGTGCTGGCCTTGGCGAGAAGATCTCCAAGGAGACCGCCCTGGCTCTGCTGCTGTGTCTGCTGATTGTTATTAGCCGCACCGGCAGCCATGCCTGCCAATCCGCCGAGAATGCTTCCGAGACCGCCGCCCTGGCTCTGCTGCTGATTGTTGTTATTAGCTGCACCTGCCGCCATGCCTGCGAGACCGCCCAGAATGCTTCCGAGACCGCCGCCCTGGCTCTGCTGCTGATTGTTATTGTTATTAGCTGCACCTGCCGCCATGCCTGCCAATCCGCCCAGAATGCTGCCGAGGCCCCCGCCCTGGCTCTGATTGTTGCCGCCGCCGGCCATGCCTGCCAGACCGCCGAGAATGCTGCCGAGGCCGCCGCCCTGCTGTCCGCCGCCGAGCATTGATATTAATGATCCAATATTGAATCCTGAGCTCTGGAGAGATGTCGATGGGTTCTTGATTACCAGCTCTGCGAGTGAGAGCACCTGCTTGATTATTGATTGAAAGTCCATATTCTTTTTGTGTTTTGGTTTTTTATTAGTAATTATTATTCGTCTTATAATTTTCCCGAAACTTAATTACTTTTTTTGTTCTTTCAAAATTTTTTTGAGTTTTTTTTCTAAAAATTTTTCGATAGCGTCAGATGTTTTTCATGGCCAGATACGCGCATACCGATACTCCGGCGGTCTCGGTGCGCAGTCTTGTGTTGCCGAGCGATGTGGGCAGAAAACCCTTCTGCAATGCCGTGGCTATCTCCTGGTCGCTGAAGTCGCCCTCGGGGCCTATCAGGGTTATCACGCTCTGGCCGCGCTCCACGTTGTCGCCAAAGAAAACCTTCTCCTGAGGCTCGCAGTGCGCTATCAGCTTGCGGGGGGCACTGGCGCTGTCCACGAATGTGCCGAATGGCGTAAGCTCGTGTATGGCGGGCACTATCAGGTTTCCGCTTTGTTTGGCAGCTGATATCGCTATTTTCTCTATCCTGTCCAGTTTCAGGACCTTGCGCTCGCTGTGGTCGCATAGGAGAGGGGTTATCTCGTCGATTCCGAACTCCACGGCCTTTTCCACAAACCACTCGAAACGGTCGATGTTTTTGGTGGGCGCTATTGCCACGTGGTTGCGGTATGGGCGGATGTAGGCGCTGTCCACGATTTCGGTGATTAGGGCGGCGCATTCCGATTTTCCGCAGATGGTGAGCTCGGCGTTGTACATCCTGCCGGCGCCGTCTATCAGCGTTATGCAGTCGCCGGGGCGCAGGCGGAGCACCCTGCTGCAGTGTGCGCTCTCGTCTTCGCTCAGGTACACCTGCTGGCCCGGCTGTGATTCCCGGGCCTCGGGTGCGTAGAATATGTGTGAGTTTTCTTTTACCATTTCGTTATTCGTCTATGTAGTCGGCCTCTTCGTCTACGTAGTCGGCCTCCTCGTCGTCGTTGTTGTTGTTTTGTGTTTCAGCTGATACGTTGCTGTCGTCCTCGGGCGATCCGTCGTTCTCGAGCACAAAGTCGCTGTCGTCGCCGTCGTCGGGAGGTGTTGTGTCGGTGTGGTTATCAGCTGATATGCCATCAGCTGAAACGCCATCAGCTGGCACTATTGCCTCGCCGTTGTCCTCTATCTCCTGGTTTATCTTGGAGCGGTCCTCGTCGGACTGCTGAGGCGGCACGTATTCCTCGTTGAATGAGCGGAGGAACTTGTTTTTGTTTTCGGCCGCGCCTATCACGTACTGGTATTCCAGCTTGCCGATTTTCCTTATGCGCTCCTTGTCCTTCACGTTTATTATCTTGTTGTTGAAGTCCTCGTTGGCGGCCAGGCAGTACATGAATCCGGCGTTGTAGTTGAAGTAGAACCACTTGCCCTGGCCCGGCGACAGGTAGATGGATATCTGGTCGCCCTTGCGCTTGTGGTGGAGTATTTCTACGTATCCGTTCATGTATTTGTTTACCGGGGTTCCGTTTATGAATGTTACTCCTATCTGGCCCTGCGACTTGTATGAGTTGCTGGTGGTGTCCCAGTACATCTTGAGGTCGCCGAGCACTATGGAAGTGGACAGGCTCTGCGGGATTTTGCCTATTTCGCCCGACAGCGAGTAGTCGCGGAGCATTCGTTTTACGGTATCGTTGCCCACCACAAACTCCATGCGCTTGCGGATCTTGGCTTCGTTTAGGCGCATCGGACTCAGGTTTACGCAGTCGTTGATGTCGTTGGCCATTATCTTGAGTGCGTCCTGGTGGATGTGGAAGTTGAGCGTAAGGAGCATTCCCATGGAGTATGCTCCGGTCTGCCGGTTGTAGAGCATCTCGCCGGTGGTGGTCATCTGCACAGGTGCCAGGTTTACGTTGGTCTGTATGTCGCCCTCGCCGTACATATCGCAGAGGCCCTTGTAGAGTACCACGTAGTTGTCGGCGTGGGTGGAGTCGTTGAGTCTGCGTCTCGGGGCCACGCGGAATTCACGTTTCTGGTCGTTGTAGGTGAGGCCCTTGGCAGCGGCGAGTACGGCGCTGTCCTTGATGCTCCACTTGCGGCCCATGAAGAGCTGATATATTCTGGCGGAATCCTCGTTGAAGAAGAATCCGGTGTAGAGTCGGCGCTTGTGCTGGTCTATTACCTTCTCCGATACAGGGAACACCACATTGTCGGGGTTGATGTTGCCCTCAAACTTGAACGGCTGTATTGTGCTGTCGCAGGTCTGCTGGATAAATGAGAATCCGTTGAACTTGATGCCCGGTGTGGCGCCGTTGTACGAGTATTTGCCCTCAAACATGAACTGCGGGTTCAGCATGAATTTCTCGTCGGCCTTTACCGATCCTATGCCGAACGATACGAGTTTCTTGGGAGCTGATGCGGCGGTGTCGAGTTTCATTCGGCGGATTTCCATGCTGTCGAGGTTCAGGTATGTGATGCCCTGGTTGCTGCCGTGGTACTCATACTGTCCGCCGATGGCCTTGAAGTAGTATTTGTCGCGTATCTTTACCGTTGTGTTTATTATGCGGTGGATTGATGTGTCGCGGTTGGCCGTGATTACAGCGTTCTCGAATCTGTCGATGTCGCCGCCGGGATTTATGTTTATTATTCCCGATGGGTCTATCTTGCTGTCCACCACTGGGATTTCGCCCGGCTCGTGTACGTGGATTATGTTTTCCTCGTTGCTGAATGCGGTGTAGTATGCCTCGTATCTCAGCGAGTCTTTGCTGCTGATCATGGTGGCGCCTGCCCAGAGCGGTTTTACTCCGTTGAATTCTTTCTTCACCTTCTCGTAGTCGGTCTGGGTGCGTACTACTATGTCGCCATTAGCTGATAAAGAGTTTCCGAACTGATACGAGTTTTTGGCGAGGTCCCACTCGAAGAAGTTGACTCTCTGCTTGTATCTGTGCTGCGGGAAATGCACGCGCGCGCTGTCGCCCTGCAGCCTGAACTCCGCCTTCTTGGTGTTGAAGTCCATGGCGGTGTTGTAGCGGTCGGTGTAGAAGAATCCCGTGCTGTCGCCGGGGTGTTTGGGGTCGAAGTTGCAGAATATTGCCTTGGTAGCCTGATATGTGCTGTTGCGCAGCTTGAAGTTGCTGGAGAATGTTCCTGTACCGAAATACAGCAGCTCGCCGTCGGCCTTCATGCCGTTGGGCGAGAAGTCTACCTGTCCGTTGAAGTTTACACTCTTGCCGTAGAGTGCGAGCGCGGTGTCGGGTGATATCACCGAGAACAAATCCCTGTGGGGCGACCACAGCAGATCGCAGTTGGATGATGCGAGGTCGGGATACTCGTCCCTTACGTCCTTCACCGATCCTATCTGGTCTTTGCTTACTGGGTCTATTATCATCGACTGGCAGTGGCCTTCCACCGAGTCGGGGAAGAATTTGAACTTGTTGGATTTGGCCACGGCGGTCAGATAGTGGATGTCGCCGTCGCCTATCAGACCCTCGGCGTTCATATTGATTCTGTTGTAGTATTTACCCTTGCCGCCGTAGAGGTCGTAGCCTTCCTCGGGGGCCGGGAGGTCGAAACCCAGCGACTGGTCTTCCTGCACGGTGAGTGTTACGTCGAGATCGGGGAAGATACCTGATACAAACCTACCCTTGGCCTTTACGGCGTTCAGGTTCAGGAAGTTCATGCTGTCGAGCGTGAACGGGTGCACCTCCATGTAGAATTTCTCGCGGTCGTATTCAGCTGATATCAGGTTGTCGTAATACACGTGAGATGTATCGTTGGTTACCAGGCGCGGAAGGTTGGTGTTTTCCTTGATGCCCGATTTGTTGTTGTACTCGTCTATCATCAGGGTTCCCGTGATGTTCTCGAAAACCGATTTCACCGAGTCGATCTCGTTTTTCTTGGTCTCCTCGTTGTAGTTTACCATCAGCATCGACATCGAGTCGCTCTTAGGTATATCGATTACAAACTTGTTGTAGTCGAACTTGAAGTCCTTGCCGTAGAAGTCGGAGAGTCCGGCCTGGATTTTTCCGCGGATGTCCATGTTGAGGTCGGCGTGTATTATCACGGCGCTGTCGGGCAGAACCTTTACCATACGGGCCGAGCTCAGGTCGAACGGCTTGACGTTGAATACCACGAGGTCGTGTGTGTTGAGGCTTAATGTTGCATTTACGCCGTTCTTGTTTTTCATGTCGGATCTTATGAAGATGGCGTCGTAGTCGCGGTGCTTGCCGTGGCAGGCTATGTAGTCGTATGTTTTCTGGCTGAGGCTTGCGGTCTTGGTGTTTGAGTTGTATTCTATGTATCCGTCAAACGAGAGGCGCATCAGCATCTGGTTTACCTGAGTCTCGGTGAGGTTTACACCC
>JAZQPB010000073.1:0-11262 GCA_045628165.1 Bacteroidales bacterium
CGCTCTCCGATGCAGCGTATTCTTCTTTCACCATGGCTACTATGTTATCAGCTGATACGCTGTATTTCCATGCGTATCCTGTGGTGCTGTTGGCCTGGAGATTGGCTGTTATGTTTTTGCCTTCCACGCTGAAAGTCAGTGGATTCTTGCCGTCGGTTGTCATGGCCTTCTGCGCCATCGATGTGGCCGATATGCCGAGAAAGGCTATTAGTGCTGATAAATATTTTCTCATATTTCTGTTTGTTTTTCTGTTGTTTTATCTATTTCAGGGCTTTCTCGATGGCGGCTTTCAGCTCGGCTCCGCGGAGGTTTTTGCCGATGATGGTGCCGTTGCGGTCTATGAGTATTGTAGCCGGAATGGCACGTATATTATATGTATTAGCTGCACTGGAACTCCAGCCCTTGAGGTCCGATACGTGTATCCATGGGAGCTGATGCTTGCGGATGGCGCCTTCCCATGATATCTGGTTTTCGTCGAGCGATACGGCGTATATCTCGAGGCCCTGGCTGTGGTACTGCGCGTAGATGTTTTTCACGTTGGGCATCTCCATCATGCACGGTCCGCACCACGATGCCCAGAAGTCCACGAGTGTCACCTTGTTGTTTTTCACGGTCTCGCTGAGTCGCTGCATATTGCCTTTCAGGTTTACGAGGGCTATCTCCTTGTATTTGTTGCCCACGGCGGTCTCGGCCTCGGCGTTGCGCTGCGCGATTATGGCCTTGTAATACGGGTCGTCGGGCATTTTTTCCTTCATGGCGTCCAGTATCTTGTTGGTCTGTTCCTGGCTGAAAACTTTTATGAATTCGCTCAGAAGTATTCCGCAGATTGGCTGTGGAATGTTGTCGAGGATGCCGTTGGCATAGATGTTTATCAGTGTTCCCTGAAGCGAGTCTATCCGTCTGTTGGCCTCGGCCGGCGATATCGTCTTGTCGGCCTTGGTGGCGATTATGGTTTTCATCAGGCTTTCTTCCTGCTTTCTCAGGTTCTGCCAGATTTCGTTGTTGGGGTCGCCGTAGAGATTGTAATCGTTGGCGCCTTTCAGCTCCAGTGTGCTTGTGTTGCCGTTTTGGGCAAATAATGGCAGGTCTATGGCGCTTGCGTTGCCTTTGGGCTTGGCGTAAACTCCGTATATTGCGATGTTGGGCGCATCCACCTGAAGCGTAAACTTGTGGTTCTTGAGCGCCACCGATGCTATTTTGGCCTGTTTCTGAAAGTCTACAAGAAATATCGAGTCGCCGTCGCTGCCGTTCTGCCAGATTCCGTTTATGGTGTAGCGGTCAGCCTGATGATTGGCCTGCTGAGCGCCGCACGATGTGAATGCCAGCGCCGCTATTGCTATTGAAAGTATTTTTTTCATTGTGAGTTTATTTGCGGTTAATGGTTATCGTATGTGAGAGTTCCGGTGCGGTAGTTGTACCGTTTGGTGCCGTGCATGGGGTTGTCCAGCTGAAGGTGATTAACGAATACAAACTCGCTGTCGGTCACCTCCTTCAGGCTGTCCATGTAGAAACGCGCCTTCTCTATCCAACGGCTCTGCCTCTCTTCCCAGATGAAGAGCCTTCCGCCTATGTGGCACCACAGACGGCCGTCGCTGTCGGTTATCATGGCCGGATACTCGTAGCTGTAGTAGTCCTGCATCTCGAGAGTGTGGGCCTCCTCGGGCTGGATGTTTCCGCCTTTGTGGTTGGGAATCCTGAGCACGGTGCGCACATATATTATATAGAGGTCGTTGGCGTGGGGATAGGTGTATATCACATTATCCTCGGGCAGCTTAAGTTTCGATATGTCAGTCATTGCAGTTTAGGAATTAAACTTTATGAATGGTTCAATGGCGTCGGCTTCCAGAGCCTGTGTCCCGTTGCCGGCACCGGTAATTGCACCGTAAATCAGCCAGCCCATGTAAGCCACGATAATGGCTGTAAGCACGGCGCCTTCCCAGCGCTCCACCTTGTATTTGGTGTAGGTGAAAAACCACAGCAACACCACCGAGCCGAGCATCACGCTCAGATCCAGCATTGTGATGTCGCTTGGCTGCATAGGGCAGATGATGCCGGTAAGTCCCAGTATCATGAGGATATTGAAGACATTGCTGCCTATTACATTGCCAATGGCGAGAGCGCTCTGACCCTTGCGCGCAGCCACAATGGATGTTACGAGCTCGGGGAGCGATGTGCCGCCGGCCACGATGGTGAGTCCTATTACGGCCTTCGATACGCCCAGGCTCTCGGCTATGGTGCTTGCGTTGTCCACAAAGAGATTGCTTCCGTAGATGAGTCCGGCGATGCCGAGCACCACGTAGGTGATGGCCTGCCACCAGGGAAGGTCCTTGATTTCCTCGCTGTCGCTATCAGCTGATGGCTCGGGATTTGCCTTGGCCTGTCGGAGGGTGTATATCATGAAGAATATGAAACCTGCAAACAATACCGCAGCCTCCCAGCGGTTGATGTCCATATTCTCGCTGAAGAGGTTGGAGGCAAAGATGAAGAGCAGAAGCGAGCCCGCCACTGCGAACGGAATGTCTTTCTTTACGGTGCTCTTGGATATCACCATGGGGCACACCATGGCTGTAACGCCTACAATGAGGAGCGTATTGAAGATGTTGCTGCCCAATACATTACCTACGGCCAGGTCGGGAGTTCCTTTGAGTGCCGACATCAGGCTCACCACAAGCTCTGGTGCCGATGTGCCCATAGCCACCACGGTAAGTCCCACCACCATCTCGGAGATGTTCATTTTCTTGGCTATCGACGATGCGCCGTCTGTCATCTTGTCGGCGCCGATTAGCACCAACGCTATTCCTACTATTACAAGTACAATGTTGAGTATCATCTATTTTTTATTGATTAATAATTCGCCAAATTTAGAAATAATTTTTCATATTTCTTACTTTTTGACTTTATTTTTTAAACTTTTAATTATTTGGGAAGTCTTAAAAATGAAACAAAACCAAATTTCTCACTTTAATTAATTGGAATTATGAAAAGACTCTTTACAGTAATTATCGCATTAGCTGCCATGGCTTTTTCAGCTAATGCGCAGGGCTTCGGAAACTTTCAGCCACCCACACCGGAGCAGGCCACAGAGCGCATGGCAGAACAGCTGATGCTCACAAGCGACCAGGGCGACAAGGTTTTTGAGCTCAACAAGCAATATCCCGAGTTGATGATGATGTTCGCATTTCCGCGCGGAGGCCAGCACGGCAACCGTCCTCAGCAGAATGCCAATACCGACGGCAACAGCGGCGCCACACAGCAGGCACAACGTCCTCAGGGCAATCAGCAGCGTCAGCGTCCCGAATTAACAGAGGAGCAGAAGGCCAAGTTTGAGGAGATGCGCCAGAAGCGTGAGGAATACGAGACCAAGCTCAAGGAAATCCTCACTGCCGAGCAGTCGGCCAAGTTCGACGAGCTCTATCACAGAGGCTTCGGCCAGGGCGGACGCGGTCACGGCCACGGCGAGGCTCATGGCAACGGCCACGGCAATCACGGCAACCACAATGGCCACGACAAGGACAAATCCGACAAGGACAAATCGAAGAAGAAATAAATGTTTTTTTTCTAAATAGCCGGATTTTTTTACCTATAGAGCGGATCATCAGTTTGTTCCGCTCTTTTTTTGTGCCTTGGTAACCACCGCCACATTGCCCTCCACATGAAACTCCACGTGCAGGTCGCCGTACTCGAAAGCGTAGTTGTCGTTGCCTCCGCGCTTGTATGCCGGACGCGGATCCTGAACGAGTATCTCGCTGATAATTTTGCTATTAGCTGAGCTGATGGCAATATCATCGGCAAACACCACGCCGTCCAGTTTCTCCGGCTCGGTGAATAGGGTAGTGCCTGCGTCCTGGATTGCGTCGGCGTAAGGCACGTAGGGTTTTATGTCATATATAGGTGTGCCGTCCAGCATATCGGCGCCCAGAACTTCTATCACCGGGCCCAGTTTAGGGTCGGTGTAGATGTTTTTTATTTTTACAGCTGATAGGCCCAGACTGTTGGGCCTCTGCGGCGATCTCGTGGCGAAAACTCCCATTTTCTTGTTGCCTCCCAGCCTCGGCGGTCTCACGAGCGGAGTCCACTGTCGGCCCGTAAATTCGGTGAATTCCCAGATAAGCCAGATGTGACTGCTGTGCTCTAACCCGCGTATGCAGTCGGGATTGCGGAACTCGGGCTCAAACACGATTTTGGCCTCCAGGCTCGGCGCAAGCAGCGGCTGGCGCGGTATTCCGAATTTCTGCGGAAACTTGCTGATAATATGTGCAATAGGTGATATTGTAAGACTCATAGTGACTACAAAATTAAAAAAAAATCAAATATTCTTATTTAAATTCTTTTTTAATTGGTAAATTATTTGTAATTTGTTTCCGCAAAAACACAACAAAAAAATTCATTAAATGGAAGAATCAACACAAACAATAATTATTGATTTTCAGTATTTTAAATACTTGAATCTGGCTATGGTGCAAAACAACTATCCATTAGCCAAATCGATAATTATAAAAAATAATTCTGACCGCGACTATGAAAATCTCTTTCTTGAGATAAAACCCGATTTAGGATTCGTAGAATCTTTTACCACCCAGATAGCCAAAATCCGAGCTGGCGAAACTCTTGACATCCCCGTAAAACTGCCTGCCGTTCAGCAGTTTGTGCTTCAGCTGGCCGACAGCATGGATTCCTTTGTGGGCGTCAGTCTGGTCTGCGATGGCCAGATTATAGCGCAGGGCAAATATCCTGTCACGATTTTGCCGTCAGATTTCCTCTTCTCGGCATCCACACTGCCCGAGCTCACAGCCTGTTTCGTAATGCCCAACCTGATGGCCGTAAAGACCATAGTGAGCCGTGCCGCCAAGATTCTCCAGGAGTTTACCACCGATGCCACCATCGACGGCTACGAGTCGCGCAATATCAACCGCGTGCGTCAGATGACGGGCGCAATATACGCGGCGCTTCAGGAGCAGAATATTGCATATCAGCTGCCACCCGCCAATACCGCCGGTGTGCCGGGACAGCGCATCCGTCTGGCCGACGAGGTGCTCAATCAGAAAACCGGTACCTGCATCGACATGGCTCTGCTCTTTGCCTCGTGCCTGGAATCCGCAAGGCTAAATCCGCTCGTAATCCTCATCAAGGGCCATTGTTTTGTGGGCGTGCATCTGATGCCCGAGACTTTTGCCGATACCGTGAGCGACGATATCACCGAGCTCACCAAGCGCCTCGGACAGGGCACCCACACCATAGAGGTGCTGGAGGCCACATCGCTCAATACTCCGGGAGTTAAGTTTGAGGACGCCTGCACCGAGGGCCTCGCCAACCTTGTGAAACTCGATGAATTTGAGTGTTTTGTGGATGTTGCCCGCTGCCGTAACATCGGCATCAAGCCACTGCCGCGTCTTATTCAGGGAGCTGATGGCCAGCTTACCGTGGATACTTCCACCGAGACCCTGTCGGCACGCCACGAGCGCCCCGAGGAGATTTCCATTTACGATATTCCATCCATTACAGCTAATAACCAGCCAGTTACCAAGCAGACCATCTGGGAGCGCAAGCTTCTGGACCTCAGCCTTAGAAACTCACTGCTCAATATGCGTTTCGGCAAGAAAAACCTGATGCTCATATCATCCAACATCGCCAAGGTGGAGGACATCCTGAGCGGCGGCGAGGAGTTCAAGGTGTTGCCGAGACCTGCCGAGATAAAGGCAGATTTCGATTCGGCCGAAGATGCCAACGCAACAATAATTCCAGGTTCGGCCGGCGAGACCTTTATTAATAAGGAGATAGAGGCCCACAGGCTTTACTCGCTTTTTGCCGACAGCGAAAACGAGGCGGCGCTCAAGGCTCTCTACCGCGACAGCCGTCAGTCCATGGAGGAGAATGGAGCTAATACGCTGTATCTCGCCATCGGAATACTGCGCTGGTACGAGACCGACAAGGCCGAGACTCCAAGATTCGCGCCCATTCTTCTGCTCCCGATAGAGATTGTAAGGCGCAACAGCGCAAGCGGTTACATAATCCGCGGCCGTGACGAGGATGTAATAGCCAATATCACACTCTCTGAGATGCTCCGCCAGAATTTCGGCGTTACACTCGGACTGCCCGATCCGCTCCCTACCGACGAGAGCGGCGTGGATGTGCCTATGATACTCGCCATTGTGCGCAAGGCCATCATGAACATGAGCCGCTGGGATGTGGAGGAGAAGGTTGTGATAGGCAACTTCAGCTTCAACAAATTCGTGATGTGGAACGATATCCACTCCCACGCCGACCTCCTGGCCAAAAACAAGATGGTGAACTCGCTCATCAACGGCAAGCTCACATATTCGCAGGCATCCACAGCCAAGAGCGCCGAGCAGATGGACCGCGAATACACTCCGGCCCAGATGCTGCTGCCAGTCAGCTGCGATTCGTCACAGCTGGAGGCCGTGGAGGAGGCTGCCAGCGGAAACAGTTTCATCATGTTTGGCCCTCCGGGTACCGGCAAGTCGCAGACTATCACCAATATCATAGCCAATGCCCTTTACCGTGGCAAGCGCGTACTCTTTGTGGCCCAGAAGTCGGCCGCGCTGGAGGTGGTGCGCACTCGTCTCGAGAAACTCGGGCTCGGCCCGTTCTGCCTTGATGTGTTCTCCAACAAGGCAAACAAGAGCGAGGTTCTCTCTCAGCTGAACAACTGCGTGGAGGTAACCCGATACAAGGAGCCGGCAGATTTCGCATCTGATGCACAGAAACTCATGGAGCTCCGCAACGAGCTGAACGACATGATGATATCCACCCACAAGGCATTGCCGTGCGGAATGTCGCTCTACGAGGCCATCAATCAGTATGTGGCCATCGGCGACAACATTGAGGGCGAGGTAAAGTTCCCGTTCGGACTGGCCGGCACCGCAAGCAAGGATCTCGTGGACCTCTGGCAGGACATCGTGAACGATGCCGCCGTAATTGCCAAGACTTGTGGCAATCCAGCTGATAACCCACTCAACACTCTCAATTTCGAGGAGTTTACACCAAGCCTCCGCAGCGATATCGAGAGCGGATGCGCAATGCAATTAGCTGACCTCGCCAAACTCGACGAAGCCATCATCAGTTGCAATGAGTTCCTGAAAATAGCTGATATAAATTCTCAGGAGCGTTTCGAGCAGTTTATGAAGATAATCACCTGCATATCAGAGATCAAGCAGATGAACGCCGTGGCCGCCGGATTCTCCGACAACGAGGGCAAGGCCGAGCTCTATCTCACTGCCATCAATCACGGAAAGACAGCCGCCGAGAAGAAAGCCAGAATCCTGAAGGTATACAAGCCGGAGGTTTTTGAGCGCGACTGGACCGAGGACAACAGGATCTGGCAGGAGTCAGCCGATTCGTTCTTTATCTCAAGATTCTTCAAGCGCCGCCCGGTCAAGAAAAACCTCAAGAAATACCTGAAGAGCGGTGAGCTCCACGAGGAGACCGACCTGAAGAATCTCATGGACTATCAGGCTGAGATGAAACTCGCCACCACATATCAGGTAATCAATGACATAATGGCCGAAATGCCGTCGGAGACCGTTGAGGACTGGAATGCCCGCGAGAATTTCCTCCGCGGAATTTTCGATATCGACGATATGCTCCGCAAGCTTGCCGCCGATCCTATGGCCTACAACGAGACCAAGCGCGCATTCACCAATCTCTTTGCCAGCGGATACAAGTCTTTCAAGGATTTCTACGCCGAGCGATTCATCAACGCCGCCGAATTCTACAGCAGAAGCAAGGCCGGAGCTGATATATTATATAAGGTGGCAGGCCTCGACCAGAACGCGCTTCTCGATGAGGGCGATACAATTCCGCAGCGCCGTATCAACCTGCTCAACAAGATTAATAAGAATCTCGACGGACTCAAGGACTGGTATCTATATCTGAACGCGCGCCGCAAGGCCAACGCCAACTCCATGACCTTTGCCATGGAATATTTCGACAAGACCGGCGCCGATCCCGAGAACTGGCTCGCAATATTCCGCAAGAGCCTATACAAGGCCATTGCCGAGCACGTTTTTGCCATCGACGAGAACGCAAAGCTCTTCAAGGGCGAGATTTTCGACGACAAGGTGAAGCGTTACCGCGAGCTCAACGACAAGTACATGGAGCTTGCCAAGGCCGAGCTTTACGCTATTATGGCCAGCCGTGCGCCCAACTTCAGCACCGAGGCTTCCAAGAATTCGGAGCCGGGCATTCTCATGAAGAATATCCGCAGCAACGGACGCGGAACCTCCATCCGCAAGATTTTCGACAGCATTCCAAATCTCCTGCCGAGACTCTGCCCGTGTATGCTGATGTCGCCAATGTCGGTGGCTCAGTATCTTACACTCACCGACAAGCCTCAGTTTGATATCACAATCTTCGACGAGGCTTCGCAGATGCCTACATCCGACGCCGTGGGCTCCATTGCCCGAAGCGAGAATGTTGTGATAACCGGCGACCCCAAGCAGATGCCTCCTACAAGTTTCTTCTCGTCGACGCAGACCGATGAGGAAAATCTCGAGATTGAGGATTTGGAGTCTATTCTGGATGATGCCCTGGCTCTCAACTTCAACAGCAAAAACCTGCTCTGGCATTACCGAAGCAAGCACGAGAGTCTTATCACATTCAGCAACCACGAATATTACGACAATTCGCTGCTCACATTCCCGAGCCCCGACAACCGAATCAGCAAGGTTACATTCCAGAAGGTGGAGGGATTCTACGACAAGGGAAAATCGCGCTGCAACCGCTCCGAGGCCAAGGCCGTGGTGGAGGAGATAGAGCGCCGCTTGAGCGATCCTCAGCTCCAGAAGCGGAGCATCGGTGTTGTAACATTCAGCATTGTTCAGCAGCAGCTGATAGACGACATGATTCAGGACCTCTTCACCAAGAAGCCTGAGCTCGAGACCATTGCGATGAACGGCGAGGAACCGCTCTTCTGCAAGAACCTGGAAAACGTACAGGGCGACGAGCGCGATGTAATTCTCTTCTCGGTGGGCTACGGTCCCGACGAGAACGGCAAGGTGAGCATGAATTTCGGTCCGCTTAACCAGAAGGGCGGTGAGCGCCGTCTCAATGTGGCCGTATCGCGCGCAAGATACGAGATGAAGATATTCTCGACCCTTACAGCCGACATGATAGATACCAACAGGACATCGGCGATAGGAGTGGAGGGTCTCAAGAAGTTCCTCGCCTTTGCACAGCATGGCGTATCAGCTATCAAGGGCAATACCAGCACCAGCGACAACGAGGTGGCCAAGGATCTTGCCCGTGAGCTGAAGGCAATGGGATATGATGCCGATGTTCAGGTAGGATGCTCTGGTTTCAAGGTGGATGTGGCCGTATGCGACCCCAACGACAGCAACCGCTATCTGCTGGCAATACTTACCGACAGCAACGATCCCGCACGCACCAGGACAGCGCGCGACCGCGAGATCTGTCAGCCTTCGGTACTCTCGATGCTTGGCTGGAAGGTGATGAAAGTATGGAGCATCGACTGGTACAACGACAAGGACGCTGTACTCGAGAAAGTGGCCGACGCTATAGAGAAGGCCAAGAATCCGGCGGAGCCCGAGCCTGAGAAAAAGAAAATTGAGATAGCTATGGAGGAGGTGGAGCCTGATACGCTTTCCGCCGGATTGTTCAGCAATCCAAACGGAATAGCCAAGCAGGTATATCAGCCGGTGGAAATTCCTCAGTACGGACAAGGCGCAGGCGATTTCACAAATCCAAAGAATGCCCAGAATATCAAGAACCAGATAATTCAGGTGATTGATTCGGAGGCTCCTATATTGGCGGATTACCTGCAGAAACGCGTATTAGCTGCCTGGGGCATCAGCCGTATCTCAAATGCTGTGGCCACGGCCTACGATACCATTCTGCGTACCGTGGACCTGCGCACAAGCACCTCCAACGATGCAATAGTATTCTGGAGAAAGGATCAGGAGCCGGCTGGGTTCAAGGCTTTCCGCACCGACGATACCCGTGAGTGCAACGAGATTCCGCCCGTGGAATACATCAACGCCGTAAAGTACGTATTGCAGACCGAGATGGCGCTTCCGCCCGACGACCTCAGGCGAAGCACTTCCAAGAATCTCGGTTTCAGCCGTCTGGGCGACAAGGTGTTGCAGAATATCGACAAGGCCATCGCAACTCTCACACAATCGGGAGAGATTGTGGAGAGCGACGGCAAGATCCTGATTAAGGAGGGCTAATAATCCTCTTCCTCGTCAGGGAAATTAGACTCGAAGAATTCCTCGGCGCGGCGCATGAGTTTCATTACCTCGCCGGGGGATGGCTTGGGGTCTATCCAGGTTACAGTGAGTCGTTTCTGAAAATTCTCGGAATCGAACTGTGCGATGAATTTGGGCTCTGAGGTGTGCACCACGTAAAACATATCGGGTGTCTCGCGCTCATTGTCTGCTAATAAAAATTCTGGTAACATATCTATTTTCAATTATTTAAAAAATTTTTGCAAAAATAATTGAAATTTTAATAGGTATATATTTTTTATTGAAAAAAACAAAAGGTAATTTTACACACTGAAAAAATAAGGAAAATGATACAAGGATTGGAGGAATTATCTCCCAAACGGTTGCTGGATAAGTATCTATCAACCAACAATATGCGCAAGACGCCGGAACGCTATCTGATACTTGACGAGATATACAAGATCGACAGGCATTTTGATATCGACTGGCTCTACAAGCACATTACGGATGCCGGGCACAAGCTGAGCAAGGCAACAATTTACAATACAATGGAGGTTCTTACGGCCAGCGGACTCGTGATTCGCCACGATTTTGAGACTGCCCGCAGCTCCTATGAGCGCAATCTGGGACGCGGACACAATCATGTAATCTGCGTGCAGTGCGGAAAGGTTGCGGAGTTTGATGATTTCGAGATTCCGGTTTTGGACGACGCCGCCGCCGAATCCACCAATTTCGAGATTTTCTCGCACAGGATTTATATCTACGGCCTGTGTCCGCAGTGCGCTGTCAAGAAGCTGAAATGATATCAGCTGAAATGATATCAGCTGAAATACACTAAAACTGAAATATATTAAACATTTTATAAATACAAAATGAAAATAGACGTATTATTAGGCCTTCAGTGGGGTGATGAAGGCAAAGGCAAAATCGTTGACGTGCTTGCCCCAAAGTATGACATTGTAACTCGTTTTCAGGGCGGTCCTAATGCGGGCCACACCCTTGAGTTCTCCGGCAAGAAGTTTGTACTTCACACCAAGTCGGGGAGGCCAAGCGGTCTTAG
>JAZQPB010000074.1:0-3139 GCA_045628165.1 Bacteroidales bacterium
TGGTGGAGGTCGGGGCTACGGAACGTGAAGGTCCACAAGTGGACCTATGATTAGCCCATTCAGAGGTCGTAAGACCTCCACGCTCCGTAGCCCCGACCTTAACCAAATATCAATAACGGGAAAGGTCGGGGATGATCAACAAAAAAAACGCCAGTCCTTCGTTTCACAACGAAAGCCTGGCTTTTAAAAATATAACAACGAATAAAATAGGTCCGAAAACTATAAACTAAAATTTCTGAATTCTGAATATCTGTGTGCCCTGCAATGTGGTGGGCTGATTGAGCGCGTAGAAGATTACGCCTTCCACGGGACTCTTTATCTGAGAGATCACGTTGCCCTCGTATGGGTCGATAATGTTGGCGAGTACGTCGTCCTTGGATACCTCGTCACCGGCTGTTACCAACTTCTCGAAAATGCCTGACTTGGGGGCCTTTATGCGGATGAGGTCGTCCTCGTTTATCACTTTGCTGTTGTACTCAATGGCGTTGTGGCGAACCTCGTCGCAGAGGATTCCTTTCAGTTGCATAAAGTGGAAAATGGTGTTCACGATATTCATAGAGGCCTTGCCTCCCACGTCGTTGTTTTGACCGCCGTAAATCGAGAACGCCTTGGTGTCCCAGATCTGCCAGTTGTAGTTGAGCGTGGTGGTATCGAACGGCGAGGGAGTGCGGAGGCTCACGATTGGGAAACCAAACTGCTTGGCGCTCTCCACGTCGCTGAAATCGGTCTTTATCATCCTCACGTGAGGGATAAACTCGCCGGGAAGATAATAACTTGCAAACTGGATACCGTACTCGTAATCCTTGATTTTCTCGAACAGACCCGCGGCTATGCGCTGAGTAGTCTCGCCAAGGTAATATCCCGGAAACATACGGTTTATGTCGGTGTTGTCCATAGCCCAGAAACGCTTGTGAATGTTCATCGAGAACGGGTTGGCGCTTGGGATTATCATCACCTCGTAGCCCTTGTTGAGGAGGCCCTGCTGTTCGTATTCCTGAAGTTTCCTCACAATCTGAGAACAGATATACTGCTGATGAACCTCGTCGCCACGCATAGCGCCCACAATGGCCAATGTCTTGCTACCGTGTCCAAAATGATAGCCTAATATCTTGAATGTGTCGCGATATGGCGACTCCATACTGAATAAAACTTCCTTTCTCATAGTCTGTGAATTCTTGCTAATAACGAACCTTCATAACATACCGGATATGCGCGGATTGTGAATAGGTATCCACGCTCGGGGGCCTTTACGTCCTCGATGATCTTGCCTGTAAGCGGGCTGATGATCTGTCCTAACGACTCACCCTTCTCCACTATCCTGTCGTTGTGACATTCGGTGGAGAAAATCCCTGATGCCGAAGCATTTACAAAAGCGACGCTGTCGCCCTCGGAATATATTGGCTGGTGAATCTCGGCCTTGTTGATTTCGCCCTTCCACATTCCCATCTCGTGGAGAAGGTTTTTGAGGCCGAGCACCAGACGATGACCGTAATAATGGTTGATGCGCATTCCCACGCCCTGCTCCACCACGAGGCAAGGTGTGCCGGTGGAATTCAGCGAATGTGCGAGGGTGGATTCCAAAACCGTGGCGGCGTCGTGAACCCATACGAAATCAAGGTTCAGGAACTGAGCCGGTGGCACGAGAGTGTCCTTGCAGTTCACGTTGATGCGCACCTGAGGAACCTCTCTCAGGAAAATGTTTGATGAGTGTATGTCAATGACCATATCAGCACCTTTTAGGTCCTCCACAATGGCGTGTGCCGACTGCTCGATTACCGAGCCCTCGGGGTCGCCGGGGAAAATGCGGTTCATATCGAGGTCGAAGTTTGGAACGCCTCTCGATATCGAGTCGATACCCAGCGGATTGAGGGCTGGATATACATTCAAAGTGCCGTCAAAAAGGTCGATATTCTCCAAGATATCGTGCTGAAGTTGATAGCAAACGAACTGACCTTCAAGTTCGTCGCCGTGAGTGCCTGTCACAATGCAGACCCTTTTCTTTCCAGAGCCGTGCGAGATAATGTTTTTCTTGACGCTATACGTCTCTCCCACAGGCAACTGCGTAGAATATATCGTTGTAATCATTATTATATTTTTAATATACCTAAATAATCGTTGTTGGCGCCACCTTGCGGTGGCTTTTTTTCTTATCCGAAAATTTAAAGAATGGGAAAGAATTAAAAGAATACATTTCAAACATAAATTACCACGAATTAACATAAATTTTTCATAAATTAATTTTTGAATAATTCGTGTTAATTTACGATAATTCGTGTTTTAAAGATAAAATTCTTTTCATTCTTTTTTATTCTTTTCATTTTTGGATAAAAAACCTTGTCACCGTCAGGTGACAATGGCTATACCTCATTCACGGATACGCGGACGAAAGTATTTTGGTTTGCGATGCCGTAGAATGTTCCGCAGTTTACGGGGCAGTCGGAGGCGTCGCGACCGTGGGCGATTTTTATGTAGCCGTGGTCGATGAGTTTGTTGGCGGTGGGGTCCACTCCAAACCAGAGGTTTTGGCTAAGGACCTCCACCCAGGCGTGGGTCTGTCCCTCGCCAACCGTGAGGCCGTTTACGTAGCGGACGCTGATACCCACCGACCTGCACATTGAAATCATAATGTGGGCGAGGTCCTGACAAACTCCTTTTCTCTGTCGGAAACTCTCTGATGCCGTGGTCTTGAAAGTGGTGCTTCCGCTCGAAAACTCAATATAGTGGTGCACAAAGTCGCAGATACGCAGGGCCTTGTCGAGAGGTGTGCCGTTAGATCCCGAATAGTCTGAGGCCAAGATCCTCATATCGAGAGTTGGGATTGTAAGCGCAGTATCAGCCAAGAAAATATAACTATTGCCCTTGAAAGGCATTTCGTAATATTGGGTGACCATCTGCACTATTCCCTTGCTCTCCGATACAAAACTATCGTGATACTCAGGTACATATCCGTAGCAAATGGATGCGCCCCAACCGTCGATTCCGCGCGAGAACCTCACCCCGTCGCCCAAACCGAAAAGGCTGTGACGGATTTGGATCTCTGACTGCCGGAGCATTTGGCTTCCCCCGCTCCACGGCTGACACCTGAGTAGGAAATTGTATCTCGATACAGGCTGTCCGTAAGTGTACTCTGTGCGGTAAC
>JAZQPB010000075.1:0-9031 GCA_045628165.1 Bacteroidales bacterium
AGATAAACGATAACTGCAAGATTCAGGATATGTTCAAGGACTGCCCCAACCTGAGCGGCAACTCCGGCCCGGAGGAGAAGCCTACAGTGGGAGAATGAGACGTGGCAATGTAGGAATTATCAAGAAAGGAACAAAAAATTATGTATGGATTTCCATAAAAAAACGGCCCGCCGGGAGTCTCGTGTTCCCGGCGGGCCGTATGCAAATAAAAATTCTATATGATAGAATTAAGGTTTCTGTTTGAAGTAGCCACCGATATAGGCCATAGTCTTATCTGTAATAAAACCTGTTGAAGGATCCCAATTGTCCCAGTAACCCGGAAGATTTTCGCAATGATTAAACATATCTCGACCTTCACACCATTCACTAACAACGAAATCTGTGCTGACATAAATATTTTGCAATGAAAAACAACAGTCAAACATATTGGACATTTCATTTACATTCCCAGTGTCAAAACTTGAAAGGTCAAGTGTAGTCAACATTTCACAAGCAATAAACATACATCCCATAGATTCTACATTCCTTGTGTCGAAACTGGTAATATTAAGATTGGTCAAGGCATCACAATTAGAAAACATATTAGTCATATCCGTAACATTCCCGGTATTGAAACCTGAAAGATCGAGTTCAGTCAATTGTGTACAAAAATAGAACATATAAGTCATATCCGTAACGTTCTCGGTATTGAAATTAGTCAGGATAATATCTGTTACTTTATAGCTATGAAACATACCCTGCCCGTTAACAAACAAACTACCATTCAGGCAGATCTCGTTATCAGACAGAATGTAATACTCAGAACCATTTTTGTAGAATTCGATACTACCCCAAGTATCAGCAGGTTTTTTCAAGTCTAATACATCCTCATAATCCTTCTTGTATCCGAACACTATCTTTGTAGCGCTAGCAGGGAAGTGTTCTCCCTTGTTGAGACTTTCCAAAGTACAGAGGATTTTACCCTTGCTGGCTGGAGGCGCGGCCATATTGCGGGTGTTGCGATACATACGGTCTATTTTGCCGTTGAATACCACGCTTATCTCTTTCGCATCGTCTAAATAGCAGGTAACCGAGAGTGTAGAAGCAACGGTTGTAGGGAATATAGTGGCGTAATATGTCTTGCCCTTCTCGAAACCGTCGTTACATACAAGGGTTATGGTCTTTGTGCCTTCGGTTACATTTACTGTAGGTGTTGCGTCAGGATCGGCGGCCAAGGCAACCTCACACTTACCTGCTATCAGCTCCGAAGTTGTAATCTCTATAGACTTAACTCCGTCGTTAGGCACTGTAAAACCCAACTTAGTACCTATATGACGGAACGAGAAACTCATCTTATCCTTGGTGCTGTAGCCTACAAGAATATCAGCCTTGGGGTCAAACTGACCTGCCGACACTTCCTGAATGGCAGGAATTTCTATTCCGGTAAACTTGCCCTCTGAGTAGGCGGCATTGCCGTTGTATGGATACATAGCGAAGTAGTCGTCAGCCTCGGCGGAAGTTCCTAAAATCTCACAGCTGTTGGTGCCTTCGCCCGAGGTGAGTGTGTACTCGGCGTTTTCATCCGTATTTGCCGGGAATATTGAGAAGTTATCAGCTGATAACCAAACCATCTTGAGGCCGTCAGTGTAGGCGGTCTTCTGGAGCGACTTGTCGGCGCCCTCGCTTCCGGCCTTGAAGGTCATTGCCTTCTTGGCTGGGGTGTTGTCTTCTATAACAGGCGCATCAGCTGGCTCCACAAGGGCCTCGTCGCCATCGCTGCCGCACGATACCGCGCCCATAAGCATGGCCGATATCATTGCCACGGCCAATATTGAATGTTTTTTCATGTTTTCTGCTTTTTGGAATTTTTTTCTGCTTGTTAATTTACTATTCTGTTTAGTGTCTTGGGATAGGTGCTGATACTACCAAGTTGCATCTTCGCCAACTCCCTCGTCCTCCAGGAAACCTCCTCCCGAAGTACAGATTACATCGGTATTATCTACCTCTACGATCTCCATCTCAGCCGCCTCGTAGATAGCAAGCTCTAATTTTTCTATTGGTTCTGTCATAATGTGTTATAGGATTAATGTTATAAATTCGGGACAAAATTCAAAAAAAAAATGACAGACCAAAATTTAGATGGAATTGTTTAGAAAAAATTAATATTGGAGTTTTACGAATTTCACGAGGCGATGCCCCGGGTTACTAATTGAAAAGGCTTACAGCCTACGCACTGCCTGGAAGGCAGCACAAATAGTAACCGGGGGCATCGCCTCCGGAAAAATGGAATAGAGGCACGTCTTTGCAATTTTTTGGATAAAATTCACCGTTTTTATCCAAAAAATTGGATAAAATTTTCTATTTTTGTCCAATTAATTGGATAAAATTAATCTGAAAGGACACTATGAACAAGGAACTGCTGAAGACAATACTGATAGAGAATCAGAAGGAAGTGCTTGGTTACAAGGTACTTGAAAGGAATATAGAGGTAACCGACGAATTCAATTATGCATTCGTGGGCATCAGGCGTGCCGGCAAATCATACCTGATGTATCAGCAGATACAAAAACTATATAAAAAGGGTATCGGCTGGGACGAGATGCTCTATCTGAATTTCGAGGACGAGCGCCTGCTTGGATTCGGCCCCGAGGATTTCAACCTGATACTTGAGACTCATCTCGAAATGTATGGCAAGAAACCCATCCTCTTCCTCGACGAGATTCAGAATGTGGAATACTGGCACAAGTTTGCGAGAAGGCTCGCCGACCAGAAATACAGGGTATATATCACAGGCAGCAATGCCAAGATGCTGAGCTCGGAGATTATGACCACTCTTGGCGGCAGATACATAATGGTGAACGTGTTTCCATACAGTTTTGCGGAATATGCCAACATCCACAGGGTGAAATACGCCCCTGACACTCTCTGCACCACAGCAGGAAGAGCCGCCGTGCAGAAACTCTTCAACGAGTATTTCAGGACAGGCGGTTTTCCGGAAATAGCCACGGCAAAATCCAAGAACAACTATCTGATAAGCCTGTATCAGAAAATTTATCTTGGCGACATAGCTGCCAGAAACGGAATCACTAACACTCTTGGACTTAAAGTAATGCTCAAGAAACTTGCCGAGGGTGTCCGTCAGCCGGTATCATACAACAGGATAGCATCCATAGTATCGTCGGTGGGCAGCAAGCTGAGCACGTCGTCGGCCATAAAATACATAGATCACACTCTCGACTCGTGGATGCTGCTGAAGGTGACGAATTTTGCGGCCAAGGTATCAGAGCGCGAGAGCATTGCAAAATATTATTTTATAGACAATGGTCTATTGAACCTCCTGATATTCGATTCCAACCCCGCCCTGCTCGAGAATCTTGCGGCGCTTGTATTGCTCAGGAAATACGGCATCGAGGATATAGTGTTTTTCTACAACAGAAACATTGAGGTGGATTTTGTATTGCCGATGGAAGGCACGGCGATTCAGGTATCGTACAGCATAATGGATCCCGATACGAGGGAACGTGAGGTACGCGCACTCGTGGCCATAAAATCCGTAATGGAAATCCGCCGCGCCATCATCCTAACCTACAGCGAGGAGGAAACAATCCAAGCCGACGGATTGGAGATTGAGGTGATACCAATGTGGAAGTTTGTGCTGGAGATGGAAGGATAAAAAACTTAACATAAAAAAATGTGGCATTATTATAATATCACAAAAAAAATTATCTAATTTTGCCACATCAATACACAACACTAAGATGAAAGCAATAATCGGTAAAAATATCAAGTCATTTAGAGAAATCAGCCGTTTCTCGCAAGAGCAGGTGTCTGATTTTCTTAACATTAACAGATCAACATATTCCAATTACGAATTAGGCGAAAGAGAAGCACCTATAGACGTACTGGAAAAATGTGCCGACCTGTTCGGATGCGAATTATCATCGTTTTTCGTGGAAAATGACACAGAAAGGCGAAATATGTTGTCGTGCGCATTCAGAATCGACAACCTCGCATCTGAGGATCTTGTTCAGATAGCTGAATTTAAAGCCATAGTAAAGAATTACCTGAAAATGAACTTATTGCTTGAATCAAAATGAAACATACTAAGGAATCGTTGGAACTGTTGGCCCAAAAATTCAGAACCGAACATGACTTAGGGGCCACAGACTCCATCAATATCAAAAGCCTGTTGAGACAACTCAACATCCTCACCGTTTTTAAGCCTATGTCCGACAAGGCTTATGGTCTATCCGTAAAAAGCGGCGACAACAGCAAATTCATCTTGATAAACAGCAATAAAACCAAAGGCCGCCAGCATTTTACGATAGCTCATGAGATATTCCACCTTTTCTATGACGAGAATCCAACTCCTCACCTGTGCAGCATAGAAGGAAGCAACAAAACCGAGCAAGATGCCAACTATTTCGCATCAGCCCTTCTAATGCCCAAGGATGGAATACTGAAACTAATACCCGACAGCAATATCCTGTCGAAGAATATCACAATCGGCATAGTACTGAAACTTGAGCAATATTTTGGAGTATCGCGCAGCTCAATGATTCTACGCCTCAAAAGTATTGGTTTGATAAACGAGGCTAAACTACAGGAATTACAATCTATTCCCGTAATAGAATCGGCCAAACAATATGGCTACGATTTGTCGCTGTATAAATCAGGCAACGAAAACCTTGTAATAGGCGATTACGGCGAAAAGGCAAGAACCCTGTTTGAAAATGGGAAAATATCAGAGGGTCATTATGTGGAACTTTTAAACAGAATCACGAATGGCCAAAACTAAAATTGTACTGGATGCTGACGTTATTATCCATTTCTCGAAAGGGAACAGGCTTACCCTGCTCGCGCAAATTTTTCCAAACTACGACTATGTTGTTTTAAGCACTGTATATAAAGAGGTTTTGCCTCCAATACGCTTAGAACTTGACAACAACATCAATCTATTAAGAAAAATTTCGCTGGTAAATTTCTGTCCTACAGGCGAGATGATGAGAGAATATGCCCTTCTTACCCGAACTTTCGGAAAAGGCGAGAGCGCATGTATGTCGTATTGCAAATTCAACAACGACGTAATAGGAAGCAGCAACCTCAAAGATATCAGGGAATACTGCAATACCAACAACATCACGTATCTCACTACGATAGATTTCCTGTATTATGCCATAAAGAAACAATTAATGACAATAGAAGAAGCCTCCGAATTTGTAAATGAGGTAACTTCCAAGGGAAGTAAATTGCCCGAGGTAGATTTCAACACGTACAAGTGTGGGGTTTTGCTATAACTTTTCATAAAAAAAAACGGCCCGCCGGGAGTTTGGTGTTCCCAGCGGGCCGTTGCCTTTGCAATTTTTGAGATAATTTAGAATAGTCAACCGCTGGTTGACGAATTCAAAAGCAACGTTATCTCGACGAATTTCCCGAGGCGATGCCCCGGGTTACTAATTGTAAAGGCTTCCAGCCTACGCACTGCCTGGAAGGCAGCACAAATAGTAACCGGGGGCATCGCCTCCGGAAAATACAAAAAATATTTTTCGGTTTTTCAACTTAAATTATTAATTTTGCGGTTTGTTAGGAATACTATACCTAAATTGATATAAAAAACTTTTATACAAATATATATTATGGCAAAGAAATTCGCTGAATACAAGCAGTTCAACTTGTCGGAGATCAACCAGGAGATTCTCAAGCAGTGGCAAGATGAGCGCACCTTTGAGCAGAGCCTCAAGACCAGAGAGGGAGCACCTGCCTTCGTCTTCTACGAAGGTCCTCCTTCAGCCAACGGCAAACCAGGAATCCACCACGTGCTTGCACGTACCATCAAGGACTCTGTCCTCAGATACAAGACAGCCAAGGGCTACCTCGTACACAGAAAGGCAGGTTGGGACACCCACGGCCTTCCAGTGGAGCTTGGTGTTGAGAAGGAACTCGGCATCACAAAGGAAAACATCGGCAAGGACATCTCTGTAGAGGACTACAACAAGAAGTGCCGCAGCAATGTAATGCAGTTTACCGCCGAGTGGGAAGACATCACCGAGAAGATCGGATACTGGGTGGATATGAAGAATCCATACATCACCTACACATCAGACTTCATCGAGACACTCTGGTGGCTCCTGAAGCAGCTCTACAACAGGGGCCTGCTCTACAAGGGATACACAGTACAGCCATATTCTCCAGCCGCAGGCACCGGCCTCAGCTCCCACGAGCTCAATATGCCTGGCTGCTACCGCGACACCAAGGATACCACAGCCACAGTGCTCTTCAAGGCCATCAACAACACCGAGCAGGCTGCAAAGCTGTTCGAGAGCGCTGACGAGGACCTCCGCCTCATGGCCTGGACAACCACTCCATGGACATTGTTCTCTAACGTGGCTCTCTGTGTGGGTCCAAAGATCGACTACGTAAAGATTAAGACTCTCAATCCACATACCGGCGCGCCTATCAGCATCGTAATGGCCAAGGACCTCGTAAAGAACTACTTCAACGAGAAGTTCCTGAACGGCGATTTCGCTGAGTACAAGGCAGGAAGCAAGGACCTCCCCTACTCTATCGTAATGGAGATGAAGGGCGCTGACCTCGCAGGCATCCGCTACGAGCAGCTCCTCCCCTACAAGCAGCCTACCGACGGCGACGCATTCCGAGTAATCACCGGCGACTTCGTAACAACAACCGACGGTGCTGGTATCGTACACATTGCTCCTTCGTTTGGTGCTGATGACTTCAAGGTTGCCAAGCAGAACGGCATCGGCTCGCTCACTTTGGTTGATAAGACCGGCCGCCTGGTTGACGGTCTCGGCGAGTTCTCGGGCAAGTTCGTTAAGAAGGCTTACGACGGCGTTACCGACCTCGACGTGGATATCGTGGTAGAGCTCAAGAAGAGCGGCAAACTCTTCCGCAGCGAGAAGGTTACCCACAGCTACCCACACTGCTGGCGTACCAACATGCCTATCCTCTATTACCCATTGGATTCATGGTTCATAAAGACCACAGCCGTTAAGGACCGCCTCATCGAGCTCAATAAGACCATCAACTGGCAGCCTCCTACAACAGGATCGGGCCGTTTTGGTCAGTGGCTGGAGAACCTCATCGACTGGAACCTCTCACGATCACGCTACTGGGGCACTCCTCTCCCAATCTGGAGAACCGAGGACGGCAGCGAGGAGGTTTGCATCGGATCTTACGAGGAGCTCATCAGCGGCATCAACAAGTCTATCGAGAAGGGCTTCATGAAGGAGAATCCTTACAAGGATTTCGTTGTGGGCGATTACAGCAAGGAGAATTACGCTAAGCTCGATCCTCACAAGCCATTCATCGACCAGGTAATCCTCGTCTCAGAGAGCGGCAAAGCAATGTACCGCGAGCCAGACCTCATCGACGTATGGTTCGATTCAGGCGCAATGCCTTACGCACAGCTCCACTACCCATTCGAGAATGTTGAGTACTTCAACAAGACATATCCTGCCGACTTTATCGCCGAGGGCGTTGACCAGACACGCGGATGGTTCTTCACTCTCCACGCAATATCTACAATGGTGTTCGACCAGGTTTGCTTCAAGAACGTGGTATCTAACGGTCTCGTACTCGATAAGAAGGGCGAGAAAATGTCAAAATCAAGAGGCAACTCTGTAGAGCCATTCTCAACAATAGAGAAGTACGGCGCCGACCCTGTAAGATGGTACATGCTCACCAACGCATCACCTTGGGAAAACCTCAAGTTCGACCTCGAGGGCGTTGACGAGATCAAGCGCAAGTTCTTTGGAACATTATACAACACATACAGCTTCTTTGCTCTCTACGCAAATGTAGACGGCTTCACATACGCCGAGAAGGACCTCGAGATGAGCAAGCGTCCAGAGATCGACCGCTGGATTCTCTCGCTCCTCAACAGCCTCATCAAGAATGTGGACGAGTGTTTCGCAGCCTACGATATGACAAAGGCCGGCCGTATGATTCAGGACTTCGTAACCGAGAATCTCTCCAACTGGTACGTCCGCCTTAACCGCAAGCGTTTCTGGGGCGGCGAGATGAACGACGACAAGCTCTCTGCTTATCAGACTCTCTACACCTGCCTCGAGAAAGTGGCTCAGCTGATGGCTCCTATCGCTCCTTTCTACTCTGACAGATTGTTTAGAGATTTAAACAATGTTACAGGAAAATACAATACATCTGTACACATTGCCAACTATCCTATATTTGACGCAAGCGCAATTGACGCTTCGTTGGAGGAGAGAATGGACCTCGCACAGAAGGTAAGCTCGATGGTTCTCGCCCTCAGAAGAAAGGCTTCTTTGAAGGTTCGTCAGCCACTTCAGAAGATCATGATTCCAATTCTGGATGCTAACATGGAACTTCAACTGGAGGCCATTAAGAAACTGGTTCTCACCGAGGTAAATATTAAGGAACTTGAGTATCTCCACGAGACAGCAGGCATCCTCACCAAGAAGGTGAAAGCCGACTTCAAGCAGCTGGGCCGCAAGCTCGGAAAGCAGATGAAGGCTGTGGCTGAGCAGCTTGCAAATCTCTCTCAGGAGCAGATTCAGGACTTCGAGGCCAAGGGCTCTATCGACATCAACATCGATGGTACAATTGTAAACATCCTGACCACAGAGACCGAAATCACCAGCGAGGACATCCCAGGCCGCCTGGTAGCCAACGAGGGCAAGGTAACAGTTGCGCTCGATATCAACCTTACACCAGAGCTTATCAACGAGGGCTACGCACGCGAGCTCATCAACCGTATCCAGAACATCCGTAAGGATTCAGGATTCGATGTTACCGATAAGATAAAGGTGGAGATTGTGGCACTCGACCAGATAAAGGGCGCCCTCACCGATTTCAAGGATTACATCTGCTCGCAGACTCTCACTCAGAATCTTGAGGTAGTCACCGCCATAAGCGGCGACAACGTCCTGGAGACCGAGATCGACGAGAACGTGAAGACCAACATAAGAATCAGCAAAATCTAACGTTATAATTAAGTAGTTGGTAGAGAGTAGTTGGTAACAAGGGGCTTCTCCACTACCCCACTGCTTTCTAC
>JAZQPB010000076.1:0-2085 GCA_045628165.1 Bacteroidales bacterium
CCGACATAGACCAGGCCATCCAGGTGGAGTTTCCAAGCCTGAGAATAGGCGAGACTGGATGCTATCAGCTGGCCGGACAGACCGATGTAAACGGCGACGGATGCATGCTGACCGTGGTAGGCAACCGCCCGGCCGACATACGCGACGTGCCGATTACAAATGTGGAGGACATATACATACTCAAGGGCGCTCAGGCCACTGTATGGGGCGTGCAGGGCGCCAACGGAGTGCTCGTGGTAAAGATAAAGAACGACGACTCGGACCTCGATTCGAGAGGCAACAACTAATACATAGAAAAAAACACGAAACGGCCGGATTTGACAGCGACATCAAATCCGGCCATTTTTTATCTGTATGTTTTTCGGCAGCTGATGGGGCATTAATTGCGGTCCCACCAGCTCTTGTTGTAGATCATGTAGCCGATATTGAACATGTAGTAGTAGTGGCTGGCGCCGTGCGGCTCGTAGCGGACATTGAAGGCCACAGGACCCACAACGGTATTGTATACGAAGGCGGTATTGAAGAAGTACTTGAATCCGCCGAAATCCGAGTTTTCCTCCCATGCGTATGAGCCGTTGTTGGATACGAGCTTCTGTCCCTTGTATGGCTGAAAATAGTAGCCATTGAGCCTCCAGGAGAAGCTGTCATTGAACTTGTACATAACACCCAGGCTCGCGGCGGCGTACTTATGCGCCCTGTAGTCCTGGAAGAGCAGGGTCTTGGTGTACTCTGTGGGGCGGTAGGCGTTGGTGAGCAGCATATCCACCATGGGATTGGAGAGCTGGGAGTGCTTGCTGAGGCTGAGCTCGGCCGAGAACGGGAACACCCAGTTGCCGTGGTGGAGGCGGAAACTCTCGTACATGAAATACATGTCCCAGAAGTTCTTGTCCTTGTCCTGAGCCTCAAACTTGACATCCGGCATATCGCCCGAGTGGAAACGCTCGCCGGCCGATGTGTACTTGAGCTTTGCGTAAAAGTTTCGTCCCTTGGTAGGGTAAGAGAACCTGTCGAGATTCTGCCACTGGTATGTGGTGTGGAATCCGGCATAGTTGAACACCGACTTGTCTTTCTTGAACGACGACTGGTTGGCCGCAGGATTCAGGAAATAGCTCTCGGTGAAACGTCCAGTGGAGATACCGCCGTAGAGAATTCCGCCCATGCCCACCGGGGTGAAAATATTGGCGTAATACTCAAGGTCGTTTTTCACTGAAACCGGGCTTCGGGTATCCACAAAGAACACATCGGGGTCGGCGTCCATATAGTCGTAGCGGTTGAGCTGGAATGCGGTCTCCACGCTGAACAATGGGTCGGATGGGAAATACGCCCTCATGTATGCCTTGCCTGAAGTATAGAAACGTCCGAAATATCCATTAACAAGCACCTCGATAGGCATCTGGCCGTAGAATCTGTGGGCCAGCTCCACAAATGCCTCGCAGGTAGCTGATGTGGATATATTGCCGCCGATCTTGGCGTTGATGTTCTTGCTGCGGGTAACGCTTAGATTAAGCGTGTAGCCCTCGGTGTATGGATTGTAGTCGGTGGTTGGGTAAATGCGGTCGAGAGTAGGATCGGCAGTCAGCTTGTAGAACTCCTTGCGCATCTCGTTGATATCCATAGGCTCGTCCATGATATTGCGGAACGGACGGGTGATGTATTTGGCGTGCTTGTTGGAAACCTCGTTTGACACGCTCACCGAATTGAATACCAGAGGCTTCAGCTTGGCCTTGAAGTCGCGGCGCTTCTTGGCCAGCTCCTCGTCGGACACGCGGCGCGATATTGCGGCCTTGATGCTGTCGATCTTGGCGCAAGCCTCCACGTAGCCGAGCTCAATGAGCTCGTCGCACTTGGTGAAATCGAAAGTGCTGTGTGTAAGCACATCAGGCTCCAGGAGAATTCCCTTTTCGGGCGAGATGTTGTAGTTGCTGGGCGATTCTATCATGTTGTATACCATGGTCATGAGATCGTCCTCCGATGGGTTGTCGTTGTTGGCAGACACCTTTACGCCGATGATGTAATCGGGGTTGAAATCCTCCTCCATGAAGTCGATAGGACAGTTGTTGTATATACCGCCGTCGAAGAGGATGG
>JAZQPB010000077.1:0-3689 GCA_045628165.1 Bacteroidales bacterium
AGCAGACTCCTGATGCCACGTAAAATATACATCCCCAAGCGCTGGGAATCGTGCGAAAACCCAATCGTAAGCCGTGAGGATTGGGAACGCGAGCTCCCATACACAGAATACTCTAAGGAGGACCAGGGCCTCAGCCTCCTGAAGCCCGAGAAACTCCTGAAAACCTACACCGTAAACACCGCCGACAACAGCACAATCGATCTCTCCTTCATCAAGCAAGAGAAATCGGGAAGCTACCTCATAGAACTATCAGCCACCGACAAGGAGGGCCGACCCGTGAAATACGAGCAGAGATTCACCATCTACAACACCGCCGACAAGATCGCGTCGGTAAACAGAACTATGCTGATATCCAGCGACAAGGGCGAATACAAACCCGGCGACGTGGCCCACATCACCATCGGCACAGCATTGCCCGACGTTGAGATGCACTACATCATCTCCAACGGCTACCAGCATCTGGAATCCAATATGGTAAGGCTAAACTCCAACACCACCGTAATCGACCTACCGATAAAGGAGGAATTCCTTGGCGGAGTAAAGGTTTCAGCATTCTTCATCAAGGAAAACCACGTGTTCTCGCAGGACATCAACCTCAGCGTGCCATTCCGACACAAGGAACTCAAGATAAAATTCGAGACCTTCCGCGACAGGCTCTATCCCGGCGAGGGCGAGAAATGGAAGCTCCGCATCAGCGACTACCAAAACAATCCCGCAATGGCCGAGATGCTTGCCACACTCTACGACGAATCTCTCGACGCGCTCAGTGAAAACGGATGGAGCCTCTGGCCATTCCGCGGAGCCTACATCCCGAATCCGTATTCGGCCGAGCTGTTCGGTCACCGCAATTCCGACAACTTCAACAACAGCGAAAACAACTTCAAAAATCCTGTATATAACTACAGGATTATCCCTCAGCTGATCTGGTACGGCCACGAGCCAAGTATGTGGCGCAGGTTCAACGATATCGTGGTGGTAGGATACGGCAGACAAAGAGGCTTGGGCAGAAGAGACGCAGGAATGGTATATGCCGAATCGGCGGCCCCAATGATGATGAAATCCACAATGGCCAACGATGCTATGGAGGTAGCCGAGGTGGAGGAAGAAGCAGAGATGGTGGCCCTGGATGCCGACGAAGCATCAGACAACGGTGCTGATGCTCAGGATTTTGGCAATGCCAACATCCGCACCAACTTCAATGAGACCGCATTCTTCCAGCCACATATTGTAACTGATGCCAACGGCGAGCTCTACGTGGAATTCACTGTGCCAGAGAGCATCACACGCTGGAAGATGCTCGGCATAGCCCACACCAAGGATATGTGTCTGGGCACCACAGAGAACCACCTTGTCACCAAGAAGGATTTCAGCGTAGAGCCAAATCTCCCGAGATTCCTCCGCACAGGCGACAGGATCTCGATACCGGCCAAAATCAGCAATCTGCTCCCTGATGCCAAAATCTCGGGCAAAATCAAGATCGAGATTCTGGATCAGAGCGGAAAGGCTGTCAACGAGATCGCCGTCAAGAATCCGGTTCAGGATTTTGTAGCTAACCCTGAGGCTACCCAAACCATCCACTTCGATATCGAGGTGGGCGAATACGTGAACCCTGTCACCATAAAGATTGTGGCAGTATCAGGCGACAAGTCCGACGGCGAACAGCACATTCTGCCCATCCTGACCGACAAGCAACTCGTTACCGAGAGTATGACCCTATCGGTGCGCGGAGGCCAGACCAAGCAGTTCGAGTTCAAGGAGTGGAAGGACAACAAATCCACATCGGCCGTCAACCACAGCTTCACGCTCGAATACACAAGCAATCCAGCCTGGTACGCCGTCACAAGTCTGCCCTGGCTCACCGAGGACAAGTGCAACTCTTACGACTACCTGTATTCAAGGCTCTTCGCCAACTCGATATCGGGCCTCATCATCGCCAACAATCCCAACATCGACAAGATGCTGACCCAGTGGAAGAAAGACAACGCCGAGGCGCTGATATCGCCACTTCAGAAGAATCAGGAACTTAAATCCCTGATACTGGACGCCACGCCTTGGGCCTTCGACGCCAGGAACGAGAACGAGCAGATGGCCAAGCTGTCGGAACTGCTTGACAAAAACCGCATATCAGCCGAGAACGACAAAATCCTTTCGAAACTCGAGAAGGGTCAGCTCTTCAACGGCGCCTGGCCTTGGTTCGACGGAATGCGTGAGAGCGCAGGCATCACTCAGTACATCGTTACGGGTCTCGGCAGAATGCGACAGATGGGCGTAAACCTCGACTACCGCACAATGAGGATGATAGAAAAGGCCATAAAATTCCTCGACAAGGAGGCCGTGGAATATCACAAAGAGTGTCTGAAATGGAAGACCGACCCGGGATTCTACGGAATCCAGTTTATGTATATGCGCACATTCTTCAGCGAAAACAAGATGGACAAGAAGACCAAGGAGGCCTACGACTTCTTCTACAGTTTCGCCAAGAAAAACTGGACCAAGTTCAGCCTTCACAACCAGGCCCTGCTCTGCATCACATTCAACCGCGCCGGCGACAAGGACCTCGCCAAGAAGATTATGAAATCCTTCAACGAGCGCGCCATCCACAGCGAGGAGTTCGGAATGTACTTCAAGGAGAATGTAAACGGCATCCTCTGGCACGAGCAGAACATTGAGACCCAGGCCGCTGTGATAGAGGCATATCAGGAAATGAAAATGCTCGACGAGGTGGAGGAACTCAAGATCTGGCTAATCAAAAACCGTCAGGCCAACCGCTGGAAAACCGTGAGCGCCACCACCGAGGCCGTTTACTCAATGTTCCTCTGTGGCAACAAGATCCAGAGCGACGAGCCTCTCTGCACCATCACACTTGGCAACCAAGCCATCAGCAACGATGGCGCCGAGGCAGGCACAGGCCACATTAAGCATCAGTGGGACGGCAAGGAAATGGACATCTCGATGGCCGACATCAAGGTAGAGAACCCCAACAATCACATCAGCTACGGAGCCGTTTACCGTCAGTACTTCGAGAAGCTCGACAACATAAAGTCAGCCGCCAACAAGCTGAAGATAGAGAAGCAGATTTTCCTCGTAACCAAAGACGCCCACGGCAACGACCAGCTCACTGAGATAAAGGACAAGGCCAAAGTTCACCCCGGCGACAAGGTGAAAGTCCGCTTCGTAATCAGGACCGACCGCGACCTTGAATACGTTCACCTGATGGATATGCGTCCGGCAGGAATGGAGCCTCTCAACGTGCTCAGCCAGACCAAATATCAGGACGGAATGTTCTATTACGAATCCACCAAGGACGCCTCAGAGAACTTCTTCATCGAACACCTCAACAAAGGCACCTACGTATTCGAGTACCCCTTGGTAGCAGTCCACAGCGGAAACTTCTCCGCCGGCATCGCCACCATCCAATGTATGTACGCCCCAGAATTTGTGGGCCACAGCGAAGGAATGAGATTCAGCATTTCAGAATGAAATGCTAATGGATAATGGATAATGGACAATGGACAATGCCGCCCATTGTCCAAATCCCCCAGCCTCGGAGAGGCGTCGCTATGCATAACTCTAAGTTTGTGCCGCTGAAAATTAATATTTTATCAAGGCACTTTTGCAGGGGGATCATTGAAAAATAGATACAATGATCTTTATAAAACAGACAGTTATTTTGTACCTTTGTTGTAGTA
>JAZQPB010000078.1:0-2534 GCA_045628165.1 Bacteroidales bacterium
TATCTAAGACCATTGGAATAATGATAGACACCAAGGGCCCGGAGATCCGCACCACAATGGCCGGCGACGGTTTTGATGTAAACGAGGGCGAATTTGTATATTTCCTCGGCGACACCGAGAAAGTTTGCGAGCCCGGCATCATTTACGTAAACCGCATAGGTTTCGAGAACGACGTGCCAATGGGCAAGAAAATCCTCATAGACGACGGCGATATCGCATTCCAGACTGTAGCCCGCGACGAGAACGGCCTCAAGTGCAAGGTTTTGAACTCGGGCAAGATTAAGTCGAGAAAGTCGGTGAACGTGCCGGGCGTGGCCATCAAGCTGCCATCGCTCACCGAGAAGGACCGCAAGTTTATACAGCTCGCCATAGAGGAAGACCTCACATTCATAGCGCACTCATTTGTACGCAGCAAGCAGGATGTGCTTGATATTCAGGAAATTCTCGACAAGGCAAATTCCAAGATCAAGATTATAGCAAAGATAGAGAACCAGCAGGGTGTCGACAACATCAACGAGATTCTCGATTATGCTTACGGCATCATGATTGCCCGTGGCGACCTCGGCATAGAGATAGAGGCCGAGCGCATTCCTGCCATCCAGAAGGAGCTTAACCGCATAGCCATCAACCGTCTGAAGCCTGTAATCGTGGCCACTCAGATGCTCCACACCATGATAAACAATCCACGTCCTACACGCGCCGAGGTTTCCGACGTTGCAAATGCCATCTACGACGGCACCGACGCTGTGATGCTTTCGGGCGAGACCGCATCGGGACAGTATCCCGTGGAGGCCGTTAAGACCATGTGCAAGATAGCCCTCGAGGTGGAGGCCATCAAGCACAAGCTCAACGAGAACACTCATCCTGTTCATGTGAAGAGCGAGATTTCCGAGTTCCTCTCCAAGCAGGCCGTTCACGCCTCTGTGGAGCTTGATGCGCGCTGCATCATCGCCGATTCGTTCTCGGGCACCACTATCAGAAACCTTGCCGCTTACCGTGGCGCAAAGCCTATCTACGCCATGTGCTACAACGAGAACGTGGTCCGCGAGCTGGCCCTCTCTTACGGAGTTTACGCCCACAGCGTTCGCCTCAACCGCTGTGTGGACGATTTCATCCAGAGCTCGGTATCGTTCGTCATCAACAAGCAGTACGCCGAGATCGACGACAAGGTGGTTCTCCTGGCCGGCAGCTTCGGCAAGGGAAACTCTGCCACACTCATCGAGATCAACTACTGTCACAACCTCGTAAAGAGATATTAGGCTGGCATAAATGAATGAAAGCATAAATGAATAAAAAGCGCGGATGATATGGGTTTGTGATAAATCTTTGTCATCTGCGTTTTTATTGTAATCCATCAAATTTTTTCAATGAAGAGGATTCTATTTTTTACGGCGTTTTTGGTAAGTTTCCTTACTGCCAACGCTCAGATAAGGCTTGATTTTCAGGCAGGATTGTCGTCACCTATGGGTGACGCTTTCGAGTACAGCAAGAACCTGGGCTTAGGCTACGGTTTCGATGTGATGTATGCTCCCGATATGATAATGGATGGACAGCTGAGCTTCGGATTGGAGAAATCGGGAAATCTGCTGCTTACAGCCAGCGGTGACTGGAAGGACAAGGGATTCGACCTCTCGGCATCAAAACTTGGATTCTTGGGTGCCAAGGCCCGTTTCGATATGAATAACGATGGCCCAAGTCCATACGGTGCCGTTTCGCTGGGAGCCGCATCGCTCAAGAGCTATTATCTCTATGAGGAATATGATCCCAACGATTTGGAATCCGCCAATGGAAAGCTTGAGAAAACCCGTTTTGCTGTAAAACCCGAGATTGGCGTGGCATTCGGCTTTTTCACAATGGGTATCAGCTGGATACTACCTACCAAATTCACCGACGATGTTACAGGCCATGTGATGAAGGCCGGCGCCGTGCAGTACAATATTGGTATCAGGATCAAGATAGACTAATCAAATAAATATAACAAATGAAAAAACTTATAATTCCTGCCTTGATGGCAGTGGCAATGCTTGCATCTTGTGGCGGAGCCAAGACACAGAACACTGAGACATCCGCACAGGATAAGTCCGAGACAAGCACAGAAGTCATCAACAATGACCTCAGGACCGCCGATCTATCTTTCTGCGATGTTCATGGACCAGTAAAGAGCATTCAGGAGGACTATTATCAGTATGAGTTTTCAGCTGATGGCCAGTTAGTTTCCGTACTTGGCGACAAGGATATGTTTACCCGTACAGAACCTGTCCGTGTCGACGCATCCCACGAGCTGTCGGTATATAAGAGAAACGAGAATGGCGAGATCTGTGAAATTTTGCATCCCGAAGGCTATACAAATTATACTTGGGAAAACGGCCGTGTGGTATCGTCAAATTACGATTCCGAAGGATCGGCTGGCGCCTATAAATTCATCTACGACGAAAATGGCGACCTCAAGAGCATTTGTGGACATGAAATAGATGGCGATGAAGACGATAACTCTTCTGTTAATTGCCGTGAATACAAGATCACCAAGCGCGACT
>JAZQPB010000079.1:0-5001 GCA_045628165.1 Bacteroidales bacterium
ACGCATTTTTTGAGGTTCTTTTTCAGAATCATATCGAGCCAGATACGTGTGCTTCGTCCGTTGCCTTCGCGGAAAGGGTGGGCGACATTCATCTCAACGTATTTTTCAAGGATATTGTCTAAGGTGTCCTCGGGCATACGCTCAATAGTTGTCAGAGTTTGGTCCAGATACATAACGGGCGCAAAAGTGAAACCGCCTTTCGAGATATTCACGTGGCGTATCTGACCCGCAAAATCATACAGACCGCCAAATAGGTACGAGTGGATCTGCTTCAAGCCATTCACCGTTCCCACCTCAATGGAATCGATGATTCCGCTATCGAGTAGGGAGTAGGCTTTCTGCTTGCTCTGGCTCCATATTGTCCTTTCCTGTAATATTTTCTGATTCTCTGACACCTTTTGAGATTTTTATTATATTGCAAAGGTATTGAATTTTGTCGGGTTTTGCAAAAAAATAATCTTTCAATTTTCATCTATTTCCCCCGACCTCAGCGGTTGTTGACATTTTGTGGAGGTCGGGGCTACGGGGCGTGGAGGTCCACAAGTGGACCTGGAATTAATAAATAAAACAAAAAAATGAAATCTTTCGGTTGACTAGGAGGTTACTTGAGTCTGTATGTACATATATATAACCTTTTATTTTTGTTGTTTATTGTAATTCGTAAATTTAAATAATAACAATATCATATTCATTTCTAATGCTAAAATGACGATTTTTATAATTCTAAGAAAAATATATACAAGTTTTAAGATAATATATTATATTTGCAAGAAATTTTTCACTAAAATGCGATAATTATGAATATTATAAATGAAATTAAATTTATAGACCAATATAAATGCATTAGAAAAGGTTCTATATTTAATTTTAATAATACAGAAAACTATCAGGTATTGGTAGGTCTTAATGGTAGTGGGAAAACTAGCATTTTGGATGCCATTTTTTATACTTTTGGTGATGTACAAAACCAAAATTTGCAATATCTAAAACCCAATAAAATTGCTATTAATGGTCATCTTTTGAATGGGAAAGATGATTTTAATACAAAGGATTATGACAATCCATTCAATTTGCAATGTATTTTCTATCTCTACAGCAAAAGAGATTTTAATAGGCGAAGAATACCTAAAATCGGTAAAATTTACTGTTCCTTTTTTGGATATTTAAATTTAGATATTTTTCTATTGTATTTATTAGGTGACCCCGATGATATTCTGAAGGGTCTCGGAATCAATTTATATAATTATTTGGAGAAATTAAATATAAATGACGACATTAGTACATTATATAACGAATTTCATATTAAAGCATTATCTAATTGTAAAGAAACTAAATTTTCTTTACTAGAAAAAAAGGAGCAAAAAAGAATTGCTAAAATTATTTTATTAAATTGTGATTTTAGCAAAACTCTAAACGTGCCTACATTCTCAAAAGAATTAAGTCGAATAAGTTCTATCATTGCTAGATTAAGTACTGCTGAAAAAGAAATGATTATTATCAAACTATTCACTTATATCGTAGGTGAACGCGACTTAATTTTGTTGGATGAACCGGATGCCAATTTAGATATGCAGAACAAAAAGAAAGTTTTCAATATGATTGACAAATGTATAGGGCAAGTAATATTGACAACTCACGATCCTATTATGTCCAATTGGATGAAAGATCATTTAGTTTTTTTACAGAACGGTATACAGGTACCTGCGGAATCATTTAATTATATACGAGCTCTTTCTGATAATGAATTAACATATCAGGAGAGTTTGCTGATATTTAAAAAGAAATACATTGTAGTTGTAGAAGGTAAATCTGACGTTAATTGTATTGAAAGGGCTATTACTAATTTAGATTTGTCACAATACTTTGATGAACTTTTCTTTTTACCTCAGAATAGTTCCACTGCGTCCAATTCGACATACGAAAATGTGATTTCAAAATTATTTGCGAATAACGATAATTTAGAGAAAATACTTTATTTATATGATGCCGATGATGCTGGTTGGAAAGGAAAAGAACAAATAGAAAAAATCAAGAAAGAGAATCCTAATGATAGTTTAGCTCAAAAAATGGATTTCCTTTTTTATCGTTCTTCATACGATGAAAATTACAAACCTTTCAATAATGATATAAAGGATTATTTTTATTTGGAAGGTTATTTCCCAACAGATTGTTATCCCGAAAATAACAATTCTGTAATTAATCATATTCCAAAGTCGGAATTGTTTGATAATTTGGGCAATATGATTGCTAATGAAGACTTGAATTTTAATGAAATATCTAGATTAAAATTCTTTGTTGAAAAAATATCTAAAAATAATGGTTTAAAAAGTTATTTTGGAAATAAACTGGATAAGGTTCCTCAATCAGCTTTTGAAAACTTTCGTCCTCTCCTTTACGCAATTCTTGACAAATTGGGATTGCCCAAGCCTCCCAATCCTGAAATATAACTCAAATGAGGTTCCTCTTCTCGTTTTTAAAATAACAAACAAGGCTGTCCTAAAAGCGGGACAGCCTCGTTTTCGTTTCCTCTTATCGCCTCATTAATTTTTTTTATAACAATCATAACCTCTTGTATCAGAAAAAATCGTACTTTTGTAGCCGGATTTGATTATAAATGCGCAAGTATCTGTTTTATATATTATTGACGGTTTCGGCCGTTGTTTCTGCGGTTGCGGTCTTTGATTGCGACAGGCGGACGGAGGTTTCTTGCGCAAATTCCGTTGAGGCCGGCATTTTCGATGACTATTCCGACTATGAAAGCGAGATTATTAGTGTTGGTTTGTCGGCTGACAACACTTTCCGACAGGAACCTACGGCAGGTGCGGGCAGTGTAGGGCAGAGTCAGTTACATAAAAACTATACCAACAAATTCCTGCTCGACGGTAGGGCGTCGGCATTCTACAAATCGTTGTTTCTGAAACGGCTTGATATCAAAAACTCGCTCTTTGGCGGAGGCCGTTTCTTGTATCTTATCCGTGTTTTGCGGAATTGATTCCTGATATCCAATCGCTTGAGATAGAGTGTGTTGAGTTATGTGGTGTTTTTTTTCAAACATTAAAAAATTCATCATTATGACAAAAAATTTTCTCTCTATTGCAAAGGATATTCAGGAAATAAGCAACGGCAAGGTTTCCGCCACCGAGAAGTGCAATCTCTGTTGGATTGCGGTTATCGCGTTGGGCCTCAGTATGTTCTATGTTCAGAACCTTGTGGATCCCGACAACGGCGCACCTACAATGGCTCTCGTCACCTTGGGACTTTTCGGCGTGGTCTATGGACTTGTAATGCTGATGAAGCACGACACGCTTTATGTCTCTGACGGCAAGAAATTGCGCCTGTATGACTTCGATTTCGACCTTCAGGCCAAGGACGAGGTTATGAGGTGTTTCCACGAGGGCGACTTTCATCATCTTACGGGCATCGGTTACAGAGCCACCGCCAAGATGAAACTCAAGGTTTTGGCCGACAACGATTTCAGCATCGTATATGCCCAGCCTTTCTGCTACGAGCCTTACGATTATTTCCCAGCATCAGAGACCCGAATCCTCAACGAAACCGAGGCCCGCGATATGCGTGAGTTCGTAAGGTTGAGGGGATAGTTTCCGGATTTTGCGGATAGAGAAATTAGGATAAAAAAGCCACGCTCAGGGAGTGTCTGGGCGTGGCGTTTGTTGGGTTATTGTGCTAAACAAATATTAGTATCAAGTAAGTATTTTGTTCCCATCTTACAATTCTATAATTTCTCTTTCTGTTCTTCCTGAAGTCATTTCGGCAACGTATTCATCAGCCGACAAGGAATACTTTTCCCCCGAATCATCAGTTATCAAATCCAATATCTCATCATCGGACTTTTTATCTAATGAAACCTGAAGCATTACTATAAGTTCCCGTTTTGCCTGATCGCTTAATTTCTTGATAAAATTCCAATAATTTATAGTGACAGGCATATCCATTGCTATTGCATCCATATCAACCTCCGTTTTTTTTATTTCTTTTCCGCAAAACTACAAAACATTCTCCGAAATGCAAAATTTATTTTTGAACCTCTTCCCGATATTCAATAATAGTACTCTCTTGCTTGTCCAGAGTCTATTAAATCATCCATTTCGTCTTCTGAGATTACTTGTGGATATTTCTGGCCTCTGAATGGCAATTTATTGTACACCTTTATTTCCTCGGTGTGTTTGTCTATTTCCGATAGTCTGTAAATCGGGTAGGCGACACCGTGGAACTCTATTGTGCGGTCGGTTATTTTTGTGCTGAGGCTGATGATATCAAGGGCGTCGTCGGATACGATTATCGCGTATGGATTAATGTCTGCCACGGTTTGTGATAGCCAGTCCTTGGTAGCCGAAAATAATGCGATGAAATCCTGGGTAGTCTTTATTGTTTTTAGACGTTTGGGAACCAATGGAATTCCTATCGCTTCGTATTTCCTTACAATATCATCCCGATAGAATTCATAACTGCCATCCTCGCCTGGGTTGTATATGAAGACAATATTCGGCAACTCTCTTGAAAGGTATGTGTAATTTGTCTGACATTTTTTTGAGCATTCTACACAGCAACTGTCAGGGTCTTTTTCAGGACAATATGGGTAAAAATCGTTTTTGCCCATTGATATTTTTGCATAGGCCTCTGTGCCGTCGGTCATTGGCATAAGTTGGTAAACGCATCCATTTACCTCATAATCACAAAACAATCCGTCGTATGTGTTGCAGGGGTGAAATTCAGCGATTTGGAATCCGTCTATATCAGCAAACTTCCCGGGAATTTTGTGTATCCTATGCCTGAATCCTTCAGGTATTTGTTCTATTTTTACCGGATGATTGGGCGTATGAAGTTTCTTGGGCAGATAACCTGTCCAGTATGGCTGATGATAAATGTAGTATGGTGAGTTGTTGAACCTGTATTGATAACTGATATTGTGGTCGCTGTCCATTGTGCAGTTGATGAAGTAGTCCTGGTCGGAATACACTTCAAGGATTATTCGTTCATCAA
>JAZQPB010000080.1:0-19084 GCA_045628165.1 Bacteroidales bacterium
GTACCAGCAGGACCATACATATTAATTACACTTTTGGCGACAGGCTCTATTTCTCCATAGCCCCAATCCTTATATATCAGATCCTTAACCTCTATCAACTTAACAGCATCAATAATTTCTGTTTTAACATCTGTCGGCAATATTATCTGATCAAAATTATACTTCGGAGATATTGGTGTAAAAGTCCGCGCCTCTTCTTTAGGCACAGGATTATTATTGAAAGAACTATTTTTCTTCGATTGGTCAGAATTAGCCAAAGCCATTTGGACATCAACCTGCATGGTAAAATTAGGAATTATGATATCTAAATTAGCTGTCTTAAGAAAATCATTCACTTCACTTACAAACTTATAACTTTCTTTTAGACCAAACGATGCATTGTGAGAAACAAAGAAACGGCTATCTCTTTTATCCAACACTGCACAACCAAATTTAATCGTCAAATGGCGAAATTGTTCAGAATTAATCAATTCTAAAAGTTTTGACTTCAACGAAGTCTCGAAATTCTGGAGTAAAGCCAACTGATTTTGATTGACTAAATCCCTATCAATCTTAATTTCCATATTAGTTATTTAGATAAATCTCTTGTCCAACATATAAGTCGTTTGAAACACCACTATTGGATTGTATATTCATCGTCTGAATCTGCTTAGAAGCATTATTGAAAATACCAACGTCAACCGAATTGCTTCTCTTGGACATAATCAACGCTTTCATAGCTTCTGGACAACGCATTTTTATCTCATTTCTGAGTCCAAACAAGTCCAAAAATCCATTATAAACAAATTCACAAACAACATCAATAGTCCTACCTACGAATCCCAATATATTTAGAATAATACCTATAAAAATTAAGAAGAGGCCAAAAAGAAACCAGCCCCAAGCAGAACAATTAAAGGATATTATCAAAATAATGAATCCAACAACATCAGATGCACAACCCTTCCGCCATGCATCACTTTTATTCAAGTTCAAAGCCATTTTATATTCTTAATTTATCAAGGCATAATAAAAATAATATTATACCTTGATATGTTAATCTATGATAAAACTACCAAAGAATCATTTCCAAATATATCATTTATTTGCAAGTCGAAACTCTTGGCGTAGATAACTCGACAATTTGAAATAGCACCAGCCTTATTGTCATATACACCAACAAACAAAACTTGATAACCATATTTATTTTCAGGGAAAGGACGTCCATTAGAAAACTTTTTAAATTCTTCGTTTTCTCCTTTCACCATAAATGGAACATCTTTTTCTTTGTCCGGATTGGTAGATTTAATAAATGATACTATAGAATCAAAAGAAACTTCGCCATCAATAGTTTCAGAATTATCTTTATACCACTTTTGTGCTATCTTCAATCCTCGATTGTATAAATAAAACAAAAAGCCAGCAATTAACAAAATCGCTATACCTATTACAAATATAATTTTCATATTTACAATTTTTAATTTTTGATTTTAACTTAACACTACCATAGACTCTGTTCCCAAAACATTAACCGTTTGTTGATCTACAGAATCCGCCGCAAGATATTCATGATGAGTAATCTCCTCTGTTTGCTCATTGTAAACACCTTGGAAAAGTCCAACATTTTTTTGAGGAGCATTTTTTAACATTTCCTTAAACTCTGGACTTTTGGCATTAATTAAAAAAGGAATGTCTGTTTGTTGATTCAGAGACAAACTCTTAAACCAATTTACAACATGGCCAAAGAAATTTACAATTCCTTTAATTATTTTTACAAATAACTGCTTCAGCCATTGAAAAGCAGATTTAACAACTTTAATTAATTCATCCATAGTTTATATTATTTAAGAATTATTAATTTTTCTTCTCCAAAAAGTTTTGCAACGTCTTTAGCCAACGCATTACTTTTTATTATAACATAACAATTTCGATCTGCATCAAGCAATTCTCTGTTGTTAGTATAAGCAAGATAAACGACATAAGCATCCTCTGTCTCAGACTTATACGCAGCAACCTCTGTAGCACCTGAGACAATATACTTTTTCGCTATCTCAACCAACTTAGACTTATCTAAAGTATCAATGGATTCAAGTTTAGTATTAGAACTATCAGAAGACTTGAAACCACTTACAAAACCATTTTTCAAAGAATCATGGTTATCCTTTAAACCATTAACAGCCTTTTCAGTTGCCTCCTCAATAGCAGGAATTAAACATGCAAACAATGCTGCCTTAAGTTCCTCAACAATTGTACTCATTAAATTTTGCATTTAATTATTATTTTTGTTATCACTTACTCTATTACCGGTTTTCAGTTTCTCCGTTTTCTTAAGCCAACAAACACGACATTACCTATATACACAAAATAAGGGCGTGTCCCGTTCGTGGCGAATTCGCAGTAATCAGAGGCTCTGGTAAACCTACACTCCGGCAAATAGGCACGTAACGGTCCACGCCCAGTTAGGGTATGAACCGACGCTGCCATATTTACCCCAGAGTGTTTGAAATGTACCAGATTTCTGATTACTGGGAAAATATTGGCTTTGTTCGTTTAATATTTTATATGTGTTTTTGTCTTTTCTGTTTCTTGTTTATAAGTATTGGTTATGCACCGCAATTATAAACAAGAATTACGAACAATCCAAATTTTTCCCAAAGTTTTTTTTCTCTACCCCACCTTCACGCAATCCAACCACGCTGTACTCAGGGCGTTGAACTCATACATATCGATTCCGTAGATACGCATGAAGGCATCAGCGATCTTTTTCTTGCCGTCGTAGTCGCAGACGGGGTTCGAGAACGAGTTGGTGACCACCTGAACACTCATACCAGGCTCCAGACGCTGGCCGTTGATGGTCTTACCGTTTTTTACAGTTACTTGATATACAGGCATATATTGTCTTGTTATTTGTTGTTAATCATTTCCGCCCAAGAAATTTCCAGAAGAGAGGCGTGGACACAAAAAAAGCGTGGAAACTTCTAATTTTGAGAATTCACGAACGGAAGGTATCGCCAAACACCTGATGAACATGAAGGGAAGGGAAGTAGTCCACGCAATATATGATATATAGTTGCACGCTGGGCCCGGAGGCTAAGTGGCAGTATAATCAAATAAAGAAAGCGCAATCCTCCAATCTGCTGTTCATCTGAAATTTTGGCGAATTATCCGTCCAGCAAATCTAAAACTGCTTATGTTTTTGCAAATATAGCATTTTATTTTCGGACTGCGCAAATTTTTTGTGGACTTTTTTCCCTTCCCTTCGTTCAAAGAACCTTTATGTCTTCAGCACTAACAGCTGAGTTTTAAAAATAAACAAGAAAACAAGCACAAAATCACATAATTGACACTTGAAGTGCTTAGAAAACTGCCAAAACAAGTTTTGGCGGAAAACGCATAACGCTAAAAAACAAAACAGAGAAAACCATTGCAACGGTGTTTTTTTTCCGTTTTGTTTTCTGCTGTTGAGCGTTTTGCGGTTATGTTAATAACCGGTTTTCTGCGCTCCCAATCAGATGAAAAGTTAATAAAGCGCGTTTTCTTGTTTAACAAAATCAGCCGTAGGCCACAACATTTCAATGTTCGTTAATTCTTCCGCAATGTTAGCAATTATAAGTAAATCTTACAATATAATGTCCTGATATTGCCCTAAATGCCCCAATTTTGACCAAAAATAGCAGTTTTTTGGACTGTTTTTGCAAATTTTGTGTATATTTGCGCATTATGTACACAAGCACCGAACTTCTCACAAGAATACTGAACACGCATCTCTTTGCCGTTACCGACAGCAAGTTTGCCATTGCGGCCGGATACAAGGGACGCTCCACTATCACTGCTTTCCGAAAGGCCCTCATCAGCCCCAACGACAGCAGCGACCGTATGGCCAATACCATTATCACAAACCTGATATCGCAGTGCAATTCTCAAACAGTCAGCAGTATAGAAAATATCCTGACGACGGCGGAACTCTTGGGCGAACAATACGAATTCAGCCACGAGAAATTCCGTGAGATACTTTTCAGCGATTTCAGCGACCTCGATTCAGAGATCCGCCACCGACTTCTCAACATCAAGACCGACGATTTCGAGGCGTTCTATATGGGGGCGGCGCTGTATTTTGTGGAGCAGAGCAAGGTGAGAGTCAGCGAGAGAAATTTTCATAAAACGGCCGCAAAATATTTGGCCCTCATAGATAGAATTATTAGAGGCAAGGGGAAACACAAATTCGATAATATCGACCAGAAAAAATCAGTAGAGAGGTTTACGAGGGCTGAGGTTTCGGAGAGATTCCACTGCACTGTCTATGGTCTGATATCGCTTCTCGGGTCGGTGATAATTCAGCAGTGCGACGCCCGGCGGATGATTGAGAAACTGATGAACCTTGGCGAGATAGTGCCGCAATGGCCTCAGTTCTCGTTTTGGACCAATCCCGAAAATGATTCCGAGATCTGGAATTTCGAGAGCACCGAGTTCAGCAACAAAACGGGCCTCTATGAACTTGCCAAGATTCCCAACGACTTGGATTACAAGAAGATTGATATTGTACGAATGGCTGTAAACAAGACATCGGAGCCGGGGATTTACAAGATTCTACTAAGCCGTCACCCTGATACCTACCTCTCTCACAGCGACCACTCCATAGCCGACTGCCGCGCTGTGATTTCGGAGAGCGAGATAAGGTTCTTGGACGATGAGCAAAGCCGTCTCGGCCTGCCAAATATTTTGCTCCAGAACAACGACTGCGGCATCAGAAAACTTATTTCCGACAAGGACCTCGGGAAACTCATCACCAGAGGCTCATGTCATTACGCTGGCATAGAGATAGATACAAGTTGCGTGGTTGTTGACGTTATGGTATCGAGGGTTAAGGTTGCGGTAATAGTGCGCAAGGGTGCAAAGGTCAAGGAATACACTTTCCGAAAATCCGACTACGCATTTCTCCGCAACATCCGCCCCGACGATATTGTGTATGTTGGCCGAACTTGTCAGGAACCAGAAAAACAAAAACTTATATGGATAAAACCGGGAATTTTTGCGGTGGAGATATAGCGAGAATCTTGCCCAAATCTATACTGTTTTACCCAGTTTTGGGCAAGATTCTCGCATATTTTGCAAAAACCGCCAAAAATCTTGCCCAAATCTATATATTTTTACCCAGTTTCGGGCAAGATTCTCGAAGATTTTATTTATCTTTGCGTCAGAAATCAAACTCCTTTTTATTATGGACAGACTAATTGGCAGAGAATACGAAATTGCGGAACTGAAGCGTTGCATCAGTTCCGAGCGTTCAGAGTTTGCAGTGGTTTATGGACGGCGCCGAGTTGGAAAAACTTTTCTTATCAGGAAGTTTTTCAACGACGACTATGCGTTTCATTATGTGGGCGCTCACCGTCAGAACAATCGTCAGCAGTTGGATAATTTCAGCAAGGCTTTGCAGAGATACAGCGGCACCAAAAATCGCTTGAAACTTAAAAACTGGTCGGAGGCTTTCGATTGTCTGGAGACTTATCTGGAATCGAGAACCGACCTGAAGCGCAAGGTGATTTTCATAGACGAAATGCCTTGGATAGACAACAAGCAGAGTGGTTTTGTGGACGCTTTGGAATATTTCTGGAACAGTTGGGTAATGGGCCGCGACGATATAGTTCTTATCGCCTGTGGTTCCGCTACATCGTGGATGATTGATAAACTCATTGAAAACCAAGGAGGTATGCGTGGACGTATTACACGGAGAATTTATCTTCATCCTTTTTCGCTGGCGGAATGCAAGGCGTATTTCGAATCGCGCGGTTTCGATTGGGACGAATATCAGATTATCCAAAATTATATGGTAATGGGCGGAATTCCATACTATATGAGTATGCTGGAGCCAAGGATGAGTCTGCCACAGAACATAGATTCGCTATTTTTCAGTAATCACGGTCTTATGCGCGATGAGTTCGACGAACTTTACAATGCGCTTTTTACAACTGCCGACAAATATATTGATATCGTACGGCTATTGGCAGAGCACAGAGAAGGCCTCGAAAGGACAGAGATAGAATCTCAGACCAAAATCTCCGGCGGCACTCTCACCACAATTCTCAAGAATCTGGAACGCTGCGATTTCATAAAGGGTTATGCCCAGATCAAAAAATCTACCAAAGGCGTAATCTACAAACTCATAGACTTTTACACAATTTTCTATTATAAGTTTGTGTACAACAACAAGACGGAGGACGAGAATTACTGGCTTCACAATTTTCAGTCTCGCTCTGTGTCGTCTTGGCAGGGATTGACTTTCGAATTGGTGTGTCTGGTTCACGCCTGGCAGATAAAACACGCACTTGGAATTTCGGGAGTAGCCACCGAGATCTCGTCGTGGAGAGAGCCTGGCAGCGGTGGCAAACGAGGCGCACAAGTGGATCTGATAATCAAGCGAGCCGACAAGGTTGTCCACCTCTGTGAGATGAAATTCAGCGAGGGACTTTTTTCCATTACCGCCGACTACGAGGAGACTCTCAAAGAAAGAAAACTCCGTTTTGGTGAGCACACCGGAATTCAGCGCGGAGTTGTGCACACTTTTGTAACCCCGTATGGAGTCAGCAAGGGAAAACACTATGGCATTGTCCACAGCGAGGTTACGGCAAGGGACTTGTTTGTGGCGAATAGTTGATCACCACACCTCTTTTCCGCTCTCTTCCCTGAAAATCCTTTTAGCCTTCTCAGTGTCCTCTGACGACAAATCGGATACATCGGAAAGGCGGTAACTGATGCCGAGGTTGTCGTACTTGTATTTGCCCATTGTGTGGTATGGAAGAATCTCAACACGCTCTACAACAGAGAATTGCGACACATATTTAGCCACGGAGCGGAGACTCTCCTCCCCTGCCGTAATGCCGGGAACCACCACGTGACGGATCCAGGTTGGCTTGCCGATTTTTTGGAGATGTTGCATAAAAAGATCGTTGTTCTTGCGGCTGAGTCCTACGTAATCCTTATGGATGTTATCGTCAACGGTCTTGACATCAAGCAAAACCAAATCTGTGTATTTAAGCACCTTATCAATAACATCCTCGTGGCCCTCGAAATATGCTCCTGAGGTATCCAAAGCGGTGTGGAATCCGTATTCCTTGCAGAGTCGGAAATATTCGGCCACAAACTCGGCGTGCATCAGGGGCTCACCGCCGGTAGCAGTAACGCCGCCGGTCTTGATGAAATTCTTGTATCTCTTGGCCTCGTTGAAGAGTTCCTGAGGCGTAAACTCGTATGGCGTCTTGGCATTGGGATCCCAGGTATCAGGATTATGACAAAACGCGCACCTCATAGGGCAACCCTGAAAAAATGTCACGAATCTGATACCCGGTCCGTCTACCGTGCCGAACGACTCTAAGGAATGGATTTTGGCTTTCATCTGTTGTTTGAAAAAAAGAACGCGGATTACGCGGATAGAGCGGATTTGCGCCGAGATCTTAACGAAAAATCTGCGTAAATCCGCCTAATCTGCGTTATCCGCGTTCAATATAATAATAATTACAAGCTCTTGTTGATTGTACGTGAGAGTACGTCGAGCTGCTGCTCGCGGGTGAGCTTTACGAAGTTGACAGCGTAGCCAGATACACGGATGGTGAGCTGTGGGTACTTCTCTGGGTGCTCCATTGCATCCACGAGAAGCTCGCGGTCAAATACGTTCACATTCAAGTGGTGGCCGCCGTCTGGTGCGAAGTAGCCGTCCATCAAATGTACGAGGTTGCTTACCTTGGTGTCGTCGTCCTTGCCGAGGGTGGCTGGGCTAATGGCGAATGTGTAAGAGATACCGTCGTGAGAGTGCTGGAATGGGAGCTTGGCAACTGAAGAGAGAGCTGCTACGGCACCCTGAGCGTCACGGCCGTTCATTGGGTTGGCACCTGGAGCGAATGGAACGCCCTTGGCACGGCCGTCAGGTGTAGCGCCAGTGTTCTTACCGTAAACCACGTTTGAAGTGATTGTGAGGATAGACTGGGTTGGGATGGCGTGACGGTAGGTCTCGTGCTGACGAAGATACTCCATAAACTTCTCGGTGATCATAAGGGCGAGCTTGTCGGTGAGCTCGTTGTTGTTGCCGAATGGAGCTGGAGTGTGCTCTGTGTCCTCGTTTACGAAGCCTACTGCGATGCCGCGCTCGTCGCGCTGAACCTTTACCTTGCCGTACTTGATAGCTGCAAGAGAGTCAGTTACGATAGAGAGACCAGCGATACCTGTTGCACGTGTACGGAGTACGTCGCCATCGATGAGAGACATCTGGTAAGCCTCGTAGTCGTACTTGTCGTGCATATAGTGGATAATCTTGAGAGCGTTTACGTAGGTCTTTGCCAACCAACGCATCATATTCTCAAACTTATACATAACCTCTTCGTAATCAAGGTACTCGGAAGTGATAGGTGCGTAGTCGGGACCAATCTGCTCGCCGCTCATCTCGTCCTTACCGCCGTTGATAGCGTAGAGGAGACACTTGGCGAGGTTGGCACGTGCGCCGAAGAACTGCATCTGCTTGCCGATCTTCATTGGAGATACACAGCAGGCGATACCGTAGTCGTCGCCGTAGACTGGACGCATCAGGTCGTCGTTCTCGTACTGGATGGCAGAGGTCTTGATAGACATCTTGGCGCAGTACTTCTTCCAATTCTCAGGAGCTGATGCAAACCAGAGAACTGTAAGGTTTGGCTCTGGAGCAGGTCCGAGGTTCTCGAGAGTGTGGAGGATACGGTAAGAAGTCTTTGTAACCATAGAGCGGCCGTCAACACCCTGACCACCAATTGATTCGGTTACCCAGATTGGGTCGCCGGAGAAGAGGTCGTTGTATTCTGGAGTACGGAGGAATCTTACGATACGGAGCTTGATGATAAGCTGGTCGATGAGCTCCTGAGCCTCCTCCTCTGTGATGACACCGTCCTTGAGATCCTTCTCGATGAAGATATCGAGGAATGTGCTTACGCGGCCGAGCGACATTGCTGCACCGTCCTGGTCCTTAACGGCACCAAGGTAGCCGAAGTAAACGAACTGAACTGCCTCACGGGCGTTCTTTGCAGGTACTGTTACGTCGAAACCGTAGTTTGCACACATCTTGGTGAAGTCCTTGAGAGCTGCAATCTGCTCAGAGGTCTCCTCACGCTTCTGGATGCACTCCTCAGTCATCTCCTGTATATCGAGACGGTCGAGGAAACGCTTCTTCTCCTCAATGAGGTTGTTTACGCCATAGAGGGCGATGCGGCGGTAGTCACCGATGATACGGCCACGACCGTAAGCATCAGGAAGACCTGTGATGATATGTGCGTGACGGGCGGCGCGGATATCAGCTGTGTAGGCCGAGAACACGCCCTCGTTGTGAGTCTTGCGATATTTGGTGTAGATTTCCTTTGTGGCTGGGTCGAGGCTGTAGCCGTAAGCCTTCAACGCGCTCTCTACCATACGGATACCGCCCTTAGGGAAGATACCGCGCTTGAGAGGAGCATCAGTCTGGAGACCAACGATTACCTCGTTGTCCTTATCGATATAGCCTGCACCGTAAGTGGTGAGGGTCTGTGGGAGTTTCTGCTCTGCATCGTAAACACCCTTCTCGCGCTCTACCTTAAACATCTCTGTGAGCTTGTCCCAGAGGGCCTTGGTCTTGGCGGTTGGGCCTACGAGGAAGCTCTCGTCGCCGTTGTAGGGAGTGTAGTTGTGCTGGATGAAGTCGCGGACATTGATCTCGCGCTTCCACATGTAGCCTTCAAAGCTTTCAATGCAATTTGATAGTTTCATAACTTTTATTTTGTGTGAACTTTAAACTTTTTTATTTCTTATTGCGTGACAAAATTACACTTTTTTCCGCATACGTGCAATACCTATTAACTATTATTTTTGTTAAATTATTTACTTAATTTTTGGTACGTATGTTAAGTTATGGTATATGTTTTTTTCAGCTGATAGCTATTTATTCCCAACCCACGACGGTTTCTTGTTTATAAAGTCCATATTTGGTTTGGTGCTCACACCGGAGTCATCCAGCGGATAATCAACGGTTTCGGCATCAGGCTCCTCCTCTATCTCTATGGAGGCAAGTATGTGGGAGAGCCGCATAAGGTCACATATCAGCTGAAAATCCCTTTCCGCTGTACGCCTGTTCATATCAGATTTTTCCTCAAATCCGGCGCAGAAAGCGGAGAATCCGGGACGGAAAATCAATGTAATATAGTGACGCTCGAAAACAAGCTCAAAACTGCAATGATATTTATCTGATACAATGGTCTCGATATTTTTCAAGACTGTTTTCAAGTCCTTGATTTTCCACTCGCTCAGCGACCTCATATTCCAGGTTCTGACTTTGTATTGCGCGAAAGCCTCGTCATTGAGATAATCCGCACCCGACACCTGGAATTTACAAGCCACTGAAGGAAATGGCAACTTAAAAATCACCACATAATAATCAAGATTAAGCTTGTGCATCACACGCACGCCCTGACCATAGTACATTGGCGCAAAAGATTTAGATTTGGAACCAACCCAGCGACCTAATGTATAATCATTGAAACACACGGGCTTGCCATCAATATTGCACTTGTAGTTGTCTCCAGTCTTACCAAACTCAACCCCATTTTCCTTTAAGTATCTACAATACGATTCTGTCTTACAGATTATTCCCATATCATTAATATCCTTGATCTCGCTGAAATATTTTTTCATCTTCTGCGCAAGACCGCGGTAAATGCCCTTTCCGATTGCCAGCACCAAAAAGATTCCGCCTACAAAAATCACTATAGGGAGCATTATTCCTTTGTTGGCAAACCAGAGAGCAACAGCAACTATCAAAGGCAGCAGAAATCCAAAATTTCTGAGATTCTCAGAACCTTTTATCGAAGCCTCATTGTCTTTCATAAAATCGTTTAGCAATGCCTCGCAATCAGAAACATCCACAGGTTCAGCCGACGGCTCTGATACTTTCGGCGTATCGACCTCGACAGGCCTCTGAGGGTTGGTATCAGCTGGCTCTACCCTACTGGCAACCTCAGCCTTCCATTCCTCCAGTCCCTGTATAAACACATCATACTCCGAGAATTCCTGACCGCACTTAGCGCACTTCCAGGAATTCTTTTTCTCATTATAAATCACCTTAGCCCCGCAATCGGGACATTTGTAGATTGGTGTTTGCATAAATGTTGTGTTGATTTATGGTCTGCCACCAAATAAAAAAGGTCATTTTTATTGTCTGCCACCAAATAAAAAAAGCCATTTTTATTGTCTGCCGCCGAATAAAATCAAATTTTCAAGGTCTGGATTATTATAGAAATATATCTTATCCTTTCCTTATCACCTCAAAAACCACCTCGTGGGTGGAGGCTTTCAGGTCATAATTGACTCCTACGAGAACTATGTCACGGGCAAGGCCACGGAGTTTTTCGGGGTAGTTTTTCTTGTGGATCTGGGCAATTGCGCCCTCAGCGTCTTTATCGTATTTGAATTCCACAACTATTGCAGGCTTGTTGGATTGTTTCAGCGGTACAAATACCATATCGGCGAATCCTTTTCCTGTTGGCAATTCCCTGAAAATATGATAATAAGACTGCGCAGAGTAATATGCAAGCCTTATAGCACAGGCCATTGAATTCTCGTCGTTGAACCTAAGAATTGACGACGCCTCAAAATGGAACTTGTCGAAAGCCTTGGCTACATATTCGGCGTTCATTTGGATTGTTTCGTTAACAAGTTCGAATGAATCCTTAAGTGCCCTTGTTACCTCGCCCCAGTCTGTTCTTGCAATTGTGAGTTTGAATTCTCCTGCCACTTCAGAGTTTGGTATAAAACAAGTGCAGTCCTCAGGATTGTAGGACAGATAGCCAAGGTGAATCAGCAACGTGAGAACGTCGGAGCAGCTTTCCACGCTTTTCATATCATTTCTGAAACTGATGATATCTACCGAGACTCTTTCTCCGTTCAACATTCTAATTACCTGATACTGAACATTGTCGGCGTCTATCTTGATATATGGTTCTATTGCAGCGTATGAAGCAGTTTTGCCCCAATAACTAGCATAATCTCTAAATTGTATACTCTGAATTACCGAATTGGGATTGAACATAGATTTCTCGCTTCCGATAATGTAGCCGTCGTATGCGCGCTCCATTTGCTCAAGATCCATATTGTGTTTCACGCAGAGTTCCTCTACTTCTTGCTTGGTGAATCCGTAAAATGGGGCTGTGGCTCCTGGTTTTACTATACTATATTCAATAAAATTATTGAGCGCAGAATGTGTCTCCACTTTTATAATGGGGAGAATGCCAGTCATATAAACCATAGCGAAAACCTGGTCGGCCTGTTCGCACTTAAACATTGTGCGGAGCCAGTTTACATATTCCTGACGCACTTCATCAGAATCATCCCTTACAAGGCAATCCCATTCGTCGATAATGAAAATAAACTGTTCACCTGTCCGCTCGTTGATATCATACAGCAAATCCATAAGATTGGCGTCGGGAAAATCCGTACATTCATAATGTTTCTTAATATCCTCGCGCAAAGTCTTTTCCATAAACTGGACTTTGGTAAGATTTGAGGCATTGTCCCTAACAGCGAAATTAGTCATATCAAGGTATATGGTCATATACTTGTTGATATGGTCCTCGTATGAAGGGAGTTGTGCGATTTTCAGGTTATCGAACAATTGACGAGAGTCGCAACTCTTGTCGTAATAGGCATACATCATCTTGGCCGCCAGCGATTTGCCAAAACGCCGCGGACGGGAAACGCAGATATAAGAGTTTCCTTCTTCTATTTGTGTATTGAAGAAACCAATCAATTCCGACTTGTCCACGAACCTGGAATTCTTCAATTTCTTGAAACTAAAATTTCCCTTGTTGATATACTGTCCCATAATAATGAAGTTTGATATCGCAAATGTAATAGTTTTATGCAAGAAATGCAAAAATAATTTTGGACTTGGAATGATAGAATTTGTATAATTTTTTTTGATGTAACCTTGAATATTTTGTCCAAAATTTGTTATTTTTATGGCGTTAAACTAAATATTAATATGATTCAGAAATCCATAGTTTTCATAGATCTGGAAGTGAGTCCCGAGACCAAGAAGGTTTTGGATTATGGGGCTGTGGATTTTTATGAGAATCATATTCATACAAAAAGTTCCTCTGAGTTTTATGATTTTGTGGGGAAATACAATTTCGTGGCGGGGCACAATATCATCGACCACGATTGCAAATATCTGAATATCAGCAACGACAAGGTTCTGATTGATACTCTCTGGCTGTCGCCTCTTCTGTTTCCAAACAAGCCTTATCACCGACTTTTGAAAGATGACAAAATCCTCACCGACCAACTCAACAATCCCCTCAACGACGCACTGAAGGCAATGGAACTGTTTATCGACGAGGTGGAGACTTTCGGAAAATTGGAGTCAACTATAAAAAATATATGGCACGCACTTCTTGGCAATAGTGAATATTTTTCGGGATTTTTCAAGTACGTTGCTTTTGCGCCTGAGTTCATCAATCTTGGAATGAGTATCAGGAAACAGTTCGAAAACAAGATTTGCAGTAATGCCGATATCAGTCCGTTTCTTCAATCGCAATCGGTGGAACTTGCTTATGCTCTGGCTATTATAAGCACAAGCGACAAGACATCAGTGACTCCTCGCTGGGTGCTTAATCGTCTACCCCAAACTGGGAATATTATAAAGTTGCTAAGGAACAATTCCTGCGGAAACTGTCCATATTGTCTTGAGAATCTGAATCCAAAGATACAACTGAAGAGGTATTTCGGATACTCAGATTTCAGGAAATACAACGGAGAACCTCTTCAGGAAATGGCCGCCAAGGCCGCGATAGACGGCAAATCCGTTTTGGCGATTTTTCCAACAGGCGGAGGCAAGTCGCTGACTTTCCAACTTCCTGCACTGGTGGCCAACGAAACCGAGCACGCTCTTACTGTTGTGATTTCGCCCTTGCAGTCGCTGATGAAGGATCAGGTAGACAATCTGGAGCGTCGCGGAATTCTTGGCGCAGTCACTATCAACGGTTTGCTGAGTCCGATAGAACGGGCCGACGCCATTGAGCGTGTTGAAAATGGCACAGCGTCAATGCTTTATATTTCGCCCGAGTCGCTCAGAAGCAAGACTATCGAGAGATTGCTTTTGTCGCGTCAGGTGGCAAGGTTTGTGATTGACGAGGCGCATTGTTTCTCGGCCTGGGGTCAGGATTTCCGAGTGGATTATCTCTATATTGGCGATTATATCCGTCAACTGGAGCAGAAGAAAGGCAACAGCGAGAGGATTCCTGTTTCGTGTTTCACCGCCACGGCCAAACAGAAGGTTGTCAGCGACATAAAGGATTATTTCAAGAGTCATCTGAATATCGACCTTGAACTCTACGCCACAAGCGCCGCGCGTACAAACCTCAGATACGAGGTTCTTTATATGGAAACCGAGGAGGAGAAATACACTGCGCTCCGTAGCCTCATCGAAGCCAAGAACTGTCCCACGATTGTATATGTGTCGCGAACCAAGCGCACAAAAATGCTTGCCGAAAAACTCACCCTCGACGGCTACAAGGCCCTGCCTTTCAACGGCAAAATGGAGAGCAACGACAAACAGCGCAATCAGGACGCCTTCATAAACGACGAGGTTCAGATTATTGTGGCGACGTCGGCTTTCGGTATGGGAGTCGATAAATCCAACATAAAACTTGTGGTGCATTTCGACATTTCCGACTCGTTGGAAAACTATGTTCAGGAGGCTGGACGAGCAGGACGAGATCAAAGCCTTCAGGCGGAATGTTACGTGCTTTTCAACGACGACGATCTCGACAAGCATTTTATTCTTAATAATCAGACCAAACTGAGTATCAGCGAGATTCAGCAGATTTGGAAGGCCGTGAAAGACCTTTCGAAAACAAGGACGAAGTTTTGCAGTTCGGCCCTCGAGATTGCGCGTCAGGCTGGCTGGGACGATAATGTAAATGACATCGAGACACGTGTAAGAACCGCGCTTCAGGCCCTTGAAAATGCCGGATACATCAAGCGGGGCAAAAACTCTCCGCACATTTTCGCCTCGGCGATTCTTGTGAAAAATATGGACGAGGCCGGCGAGAAGATTGCAAACTCGAAACTTTTCCTCAGCGACAAGGACCGTATGAATGCCCGACGAATAATCAACTCTCTGATATCCAGCAAATACATTGCTCAGGCAGGCAATGACGACGCTGAATCGAGAGTGGATTATCTTTCTGACAGACTGGGAATTATGAAGGAAGACGTGATACATTCGATTAATGTAATGCGTCACGAGAATATCCTTGCCGACGCTCAGGATCTTTCGGCCTACATCAGCGTTTCCGATAATGAGAACAAGTCGCTGAACGTGCTGAAGAAATTCATCAATCTGGAGAACTTTATGATAAGGCAACTCGGCGACGACGGCGTGGTTTTCAATCTGAAGGAACTCAACGAGAACGCAATCAAGAACGGCGTAGCGACATCAAACATAAAGGACATAAAGACTATCCTGCATTTCTGGAACATCAAGAATCTCATAAAAACCGAGTTCAGCCAAGGCAGCGACTGCATTATCGTATATCCGCTTATTTCGGTAATGCAATTATTTGAGTATCAGAACAAAATGTTCGATATCGCAAGGTTTGTGATTTCGGATCTGTATATGCGTTACAATTCTCAGCAAACCGACAAGGAGGAATATCTGGTATTGTTTTCAGTGCTGGAACTTTTGCAGAAATACAACAAACAAGGCGACCTCTTCAGCAAGCGCGAGACCGTGATTGCCGAGGTTGAGGAGGCATTGCTCTATCTCGCAAAAATCAACTCAATGAAACTGGAGGGCGGATTTCTGGTTCTATATATGGGTATGAACATCGAGCGCACCAAGGAAATGCGCCTCAACTACAAGAAGGACGACTACAAGCAACTCGATGAATTCTACAAACAGAAAATCCAGCAAATCCATATCGTGGGCGAGTTTGCCAATATGATGGTGAAGGATTATAATCAGGCCCTGAAGTTCGTGAACGACTATTTCCAAATGGACTACAAGAAATTCTTAGGACAATATTTTGCTGGAAACCGCAGCAACGAAATCAGCAGAAACATCACTCCCAAGAAGTTCGACAAACTGTTTAAATCACTGTCGGAGCGTCAGTTGGAAATCATCAAAGACAGCGCCTCGTCCCACATCGTGATAGCGGCAGGTCCGGGCAGCGGAAAGACTCATTTGCTGGTCCACAAACTTGCAAGTATCCTAATGCTGGAGGACGTAAAGCACGAGCAACTTCTAATGCTGACATTCTCGAGGGCGGCGGCGCTTGAATTCAAGAAACGCTTGCTGGCACTTATCGGAAATGCCGCTTTGTTTGTGGAAATAAAGACTTTCCATTCGTACAGTTTCGATTTGCTGGGCAAGATTGGCAATCTCGACAATGCCTCAAACATTGTGGAGGAGGCCGCCAGAATGATCCGCGAGGACGTTGTGGAGCGTACCAAAATCACCAAAACAGTTCTCGTGATTGATGAGGCCCAAGATATGGATATCAGCGAATTCTCGCTCGTGGAGGCCTTGATGGAGAAAAACGACAATATGCGTGTAATTGCAGTTGGCGACGACGACCAGAATATCTATGCCTTCCGCGGAAGCAATTCTGAATATATGAAGTCGCTGATTACCAAATACAACGCCACTTTCTACGAACTCACCGACAATTACCGCAGCAAGCAGAATATCGTAAGGTTTGCCAATCAGTTTGGACGGCTTATCAGCAACAGGATGAAACAGACTCCTATCAAGAGTGTTTCTGCAGAAAACGGTGTTGTAGCCCTATGCCGACACAAATATCCCAACTTTGAGCGTGCCATTTTGAATGACATTCAGAACTCAAACCCTGATGGCTCGGTGTGCATTCTCACGAACACAAATCTGGAAGCGCTTAGAATTGTTGCGCTTCTTAAACAGAACAAGATAAAGGCAAAACTGATAGAGAGCAACGATGGTTTCGACCTTACTCAGATAATGGAAATGAGGTATTTCCTCAAGAACATAAAATCTGTTGTGAAGTCGCCGATAATTTCCGATGACATCTGGCAGGATAAAAAACAGGCTATGACCGACAAATATCTTCAAGCTGAAACCCTGCCCATTGTTCTATCTATGCTAACGGCTTTCGAGAATGCGTTTCCAAAGAAATATCTCTCTGATTTCGAGGTTTTTGTAAGGGAATCAAAACTGGAGGATTTCTTTATGAAGGAGGCCGGAGTAATCACTGTTTCCACAATACACAAGGCCAAGGGAATGGAGTTCGATAATGTGATAATGTATCTCAGTAAGGTGCCCTGTACCAACGACGACGAGCGCCACAAATTCTATGTAGGAATCACCCGCGCCAAGAGCAATCTCAAGATTCATTATTGCGACAATCCCGCTCTCGACAGCCTGATTTCGGATTTTGTATATTTCAGCGACGACCTTTCACAATATCTGCCGCTCGATAAACTTATGGCTCAACTTACCCACAAGGACGTGGCGCTCGATTATTTCAGACAATACAAAAACGACATCCTCAGCCTTGTAAGCGGAACGGTTTTGCAGATAAACGGCGATTATCTTTATCACGATGGAAACGCCATTGTACGTTTCTCAAACCGTTTCAAGGAGACAATCCAGAAATACAAAACCCTCGGCTACGAGCCCTACACCGCCAAAATCCGTTTCATAGTGGCTTGGCGTCACGAGGGCGAGAGCGAGGACATCGCCGTGGTATTGCCAAATGTTTATTTCAGGAAAGCATAGCCTCGAACCCTTCATCCACATAATTGTCGATTCTCTGGCAAACTTCTGCCGAAAACTGTCTGCCAACTTCCACGCATTTTCCCCACGCATCGGAATCGAGAGCTGAGGCTGATTCTATGCCGTAGTGTATCAGCGCGTAGATGAATCCGGCGTTGAAGTTGTCGCCGGCGCCTATGGTGCTTACGGTTTCTATCTTCCCGGTCGCGTAGGAATAATGGCTATCAGCTGAATAGACCTCGATGGTCTTGTCGGCCTGGGTGCAGATGAAGTTCTGGCAGTGAGGTTTTATGTGGTTTTGGAAAACATCGCCGGGATTGTCGGAGCCGTAAAGATAGCGGAAATCATCAGCTGACCCGCGCACAATTGTGCTCCAGCGACAGTTTTGCTCTATATTTTGCATCACCTCGGGAATCTCGTGGATGTGACTCTTGCGGAAGTTGATGTCGTAAAACAATATCGCGCCCGCATCGTGAGCGGATTCCAGAAGCCTTGCCATCAGCTGCCTAATCTTGGGATTGATGGCGAAAAACGAGCCGAAGAGAACGATGTCGCCTTTCTGGAAATCGAAGCCGTTGATAGACTGCATATTGGCTGCGCTGTGGTTCTTGTAGAACTCGTATTGAGCATCGTTGTTGTCGTCAAGGAAAGCCATCGAGAGGTGAGTCTGAGTGCCAGGATTTCTGACCACGCCGTCGGTGGATATGTGGTTGGCTTTCATAAAGTTGACCACGAGGTCACCGATATGGTCGTCGCCGGTTTCGGTAATCATCTTGATGATTACTTCGGGGTGACTGACGCCAATGGTGCGTCCAAGGCTGATGAGCGCATTGAAGGCGCTGCCTCCGGGAACCGCTTTCTGTGGCTGGTCGTTCTTGAAAATCACATCGAGTACTGTCTCGCCTATGCCGATTATTCGTCTCATTTTTTATAAAAGCATCAATAAAAATCCCCCTCAAGTACAACGCCTTGCATCTGCAACTATCGGTAAGTAAATTCCGCGCAACATAGCCAAGGGACAATAGAGTCCCCTACAAGTAAGTTTTTGCAGTGTTGAATTTTTGACAATTTTGACGGTCCCATGCCCAGTAGTTTTTGATTTTCCTTGGTTGATAGTGAATGTTGCGGAAATCAAGTAAGTTTTACACTATAGGCACGGATTCAGGGACGCAAACAACTCCCAATTGTCGCGAATGAATGTGTGGACTCTCGGGGGAAAATTTTTTCTATGATTAACAATTTCTACAAATCGTAAATGTAGTTGTAGATATCCTCATCTATCTCGAAATCGAGCATTGTCTTGCCGTTGAGGCT
>JAZQPB010000081.1:0-2585 GCA_045628165.1 Bacteroidales bacterium
GGCTTACGTGGAATAAAAAAAAACACAAAAAAATTATTTTCCAAAAAAGGCAAAAATTCCATAAGAATTTTTTTCCTTTTTTATATTTTTTTTATACATTTGCGCTATTAAGGCAAGGATTTTGATATTGCTTTATACAAACGTAAATTGTATTACCATGAACCAAGGCAACGACATAGATAACAAGGATTTCGTGATGGAGCTCATGCAATCCACAGGCAAGGAAGACCTCAACTACATCTACAGAGGAGAGTTTACTCAGAACCTGCAGCAGCATATCCTGTCTCTTGCCGAAAAGAACATCGAGCGCGAAAAAATCTCCGGCAAGATCAAGAAGCGCGTTTTCCACATCATGGTGGAGAGCATACAGAACATCTCGCGCCACGGCGACGCGCAAGATGAGGATACCTCTGACTACTCATCAATGTTCTCTATCCAGAAGGAGAAACAGTGGTACTACATCACCACGGGAAATATCATCGAGAACTCCAAGGTGGACGACCTGAGAGGAAAGCTCGACAAGATAAACAGCCTCGACCAGGCTGAGCTCGACAAATTCTACCGCGAGGTGCTCGGCAACGGACAGCTCTCGGCCAAGGGCGGCGCCGGACTCGGCCTAATAGAGATGGTGCGCAAATCGGGCAACAAGCTCTCTTACGAGATAGAGAAGGTAAACGACGAAAACTCGTTCTTCTATCTCCACAGCAACATCAACACCACCACGCTGGAGGAAGCTCCCGACCAGCCCGACGACTCGGTATTCTCCCTCAGCTACATGGTAAGGCTCCACAATTTCATAATATCGAACTCAATACTGCTGATATACAGCGCAATATTCGATCAGGAAAGCCTCCTGAGCCTGGTTTCGATAATGAAAAACCAGATGGGCGGCAATGCCAACTCGCGCAAGAAAATTGTAAGCCTGATGGTGGAAATGCTGCAGAACATCATTCACCACGGCGACAAGTTCGACGACACACAGAAGGGCAACCACGGCATTTTTTACATATCAGCTAATAACGAAAAATACTATCTGACCACCATCAACTACATCCACAACTCCAAAGTGGACGTGCTGAAGGGAAAACTCGACCACATAAACTCGCTCGACGAGAAAGGCCTGGAACAGTTCTACAACTCAAGACTGTTCGACTTCAAGATCTGCTCGCCCACCGAAGCAGGACTCGGCCTCATCGAGATGCGTCAGAAAAGCAAAAACATACTCGATTACCAGTTTTCGCCCATAAGCGACGAATACTCGCTCTTCAAAATCACCACAAGCCTCAAGAAATAGCAATGGAAACATTATCAATACATAAAACCGACGACACTCCAGAGGTAATTCTGGACGCCGAAAACAAAATATTCCAGATAGAGGGATACTCTATGCCAGAGGACTCGCTGACGTTCTACAGCCCGATAATAGCCTGGCTGAGCGAATACTCCAGCCAGCCCATCGAGGAGATGAACCTCCAGTTCAGGATGGTGTACTTCAATACAGCCAGTGCCAAGCAGATAGCCCGCGTACTCACAATACTCGGCAACTCGCAGAGCGCCGGCAACATCACCGTAACCTGGAAATACGAGACCGACGACAACGAGATGCTCCGCTCAGGCAAGAGATTTGCCCAGCAGCTCGGACTCAAATTCCAGTTTGTGGAAGTAGAGCCGGCCCCCGATCCCGATATCGAACCGGAGGGAGTCTACATCCGGGTGGTAAAAAACTAAGAAAAAATATTATTTTCTATAAGTAACAAGCCAGTTGTCGCCCACAGCGACCTGGCTTATTTTTTTGTCGGCAGGCATCTCCACAGCCCTCGTGCCATTGCCCAGAGCCACCGGCGACACAAAGACCCTCGCCTCGTCCCAGAGTCCGGCCTCCAGAAACATTCTGTGTGTAGCAGCGCCGCCCTCCACTATCAGGCTCTGAACCTTAATCCCGTAAAGAGCGGAGAGTATCTGCTGGGGCATATCAGCTGAAAAATCCACACCTATATAAGATACATTGCCCAAGCCACACTGCGGAACATTTGCAGATTGACATATAACTACTGTACGAGCCTGAGAATCAAATATTTTGGAATTTTTATCAAGCCTGCATCCGCGGTCTATCACCACTCTTAGCGGATTCTTGCCAGCCCAGAGGCGGTTGGTGAGGCTCGGATTGTCGCGCTCCGCAGTGTTGCTGCCCACAAGGATAGCGTCCTCCTCGCTGCGCCATTTGTGGTTGAGGATTTCGGTCTCGTGGTTGGAAATCCTGACCGGCGCAAAATCCTTGTCGATGAATCCGTCGAGACTCTGCGCCCACTTCAGGATTACGTAAGGGCGCTTGAGGTTTACGCTTGTGAAAAATCTCTTGTTGAGCTCCTGACACTCCTTCTCCAGGATTCCGGTCTCAACCTCGACGCCGGCGGCGCGCAGTTTCTGTATTCCCTTGCCGTCCACCTTGCTGAATGGGTCGAGACAGCCCACGTAGCATTTCCTGATTTTCTTCTCTATGATGAGGTCGGCGCATGGCGGAGTCTTTCCGTAATGCGCACACGGCTCCAGGCTCACGTAAATCTCTGATTCCGGGTGCGGTTCGT
>JAZQPB010000082.1:0-5948 GCA_045628165.1 Bacteroidales bacterium
GGCCTGTGTCGAGGGAACCTCCTTCGGGAATACCGCAGGCGATGCCAGCGGTTACCAGAGTAGTGGCCACAAGAGCCACCGCATTAGCTGGGAAGCTCTGAATTGTTAATTGTTAATTTCCAATTGCGGATTATTATCCTCCGATTCCTCGAAACCCTTGTCGATGAGGAGCTTGGGCGTATCGAGGGCGGCGGCCACGGCCATGCGGTCGCAGCGCTCGTTTTCGGGAGTCTCGTTGTGGCCCTTTATCCAGACAAAACGCACATTGTGCTGTCGGTAGATATTCAGGAAACGCCGCCAAAGGTCGGGGTTTTTCTTTCCGCTGAAACCCTTTTTCTCCCAGCCGAGCACCCAGTGTTTTTCCACGCTATCCACCACGTATCTGCTGTCGGAATAGATAGTTACATTGTTTCCCGGTTTCTTGAGAGCCTCCAGGCCCACTATCACGGCCAGAAGCTCCATGCGGTTGTTGGTGGTCTTGCGGAATCCAGCTGAAATCTCACGTCTGTAAGGTCCTGCCAGAAGAACGGTTCCAAATCCACCCGGACCGGGATTGCCGCGGGAGGCGCCGTCGGTATATATTGTTATGTCCATTGGTTTTTCAGTAGTTGGTAGTTAGTAGTTGGTAGTTGGTAGTTAGTAGTTAGTAGTTGGTAGTTAGTAGTTAGTCTATCAGCTACTCTACCCTATCCTTGCGGCTATACTTGATGATGACAGCCTTGGATGGTTCGCTCTCGACTCCGTAACGGTTCCAGGCGGTAACTTTGTAAGTATAGTACTGCTTGCGGAACGCGAAAAACCTCTTCTTGTGAAAAAGTCTTACATCGTTGGAGTTGGTGTTTTTCAGGAAATTCTCTTTCGAGGGCTTGAAGTCGGGCTGCTTGCCCTTAACCCGGTATATCGAATAGTAAACCGGAGCCTCGGCCACGATATTCTCGGAAGGCTTGTTCCAATGTACTACATACTGATTGCGGGTCTGCATCAGGTAAGTCTCGGGAGCCAGCGGATTGCCCATAAGCCACGGCATCAGTGGTGTCGGGACATTGGAGCTGAAACATTGCTGTTTTACATTATCCACCATGTGCAGCGGATTGCGTGTGATTGTGGTGCTTCTGTATACGATAACGCCCTGCACATTTGGGAACTGGCGCGTGATGTTTATCTGTTTGGGAATCTCGTATGGATCGCTCCATCCGGCCGCGGGAGTCTCCTGATTGTAGGCACCCAGGCCGATATACATATTGCGGCCGTATGCGTGGTCGTTCCACCATTTCACGCATTTCTCAAACTGATTCCACTGGTGGTTGATGTTCCAGTAAACCTGAGGCGCGAGGTAATCGACCCATCCGTTGCGCTGCCAGGCAAGGCAGTCGGCGTAGAGGTAGTCGTAAGCTGATAGCGAGTTGGTCTCGGAACCGTCGGGGTCGTCGCGCTTGTTGCGCCAGACGCCGGCCGGGCCTATTCCGAACTGCACCCAGCCCTTCTCCTTCTTGATGGCCTCGCCGCACTTGCGGATAAACTCGTTGACATTGTTGCGCCTCCAGTCGGCCTTGCTGGTGAAATTGCCATGGTATTTGCGGAAAGCCTCATCGTCGGGGATGTCGATAAACTTGCCATCGGCGCCCTTTACGGGATAGGGATAGAAATAATCGTCGAAATGTATGCCGTCCACATCGTATCGCGACACTATGTCCACAATCACCCGGATGAGGTAATCGCGCACCTCGGGGATTCCGGGATTGAAGTATTTGCTGCCGCCGTAGGTGAAAAACCATTCAGGCTTGGTATTTGAGATGTGGTCGGGACACACATCGGCATACTGAATGGTGGCCACGGCCCTGAAAGGATTTATCCAGGCGTGGAACTCCATCTTCTGTGCGTGGGTGCGCTCCACCATGAAAGTGAGCGGATCGAACTCCGGGACAGGCGCGCGTCCCTGCTTGCCGGTAAGCCACTCGCTCCAGGGCTCGTACTGCGACTTGTAGAATGCGTCGGCGGCGGGCCTCACCTGGAAAACCACGGCATTGTATCCGGCGTCCTTGTATTTATCCAGCAGGTCCACATAATTCTGTTTCAATGTGACGGCGTCAGTAGTAGCCTTGGCCGGATAGTCTATGCGCTTGGTGGTGGCCACCCACACACCGCGGAATTCCCTCTCCGGGGCCTCCTGTGCAATGATATCAGCTGATAAAAACAATAAAAGAAATAGAAGAAGTGTTTTTCTCATTATATACAATCAAATTCACGTTAAATATTTACAAAATTACGAATTATCTATAAACTAACAAAAAAATTCTTACCTTTGTTTCATAAAACCAAGATACAATATGCGACACATTATTATACTATTATTATCGGCATGGATGCTGATGGGGGGCGCAGCTGATGGCCAGTCATCAGCCGACGACCAAAGACTGGCTTACACGTATTACAACAACAAGGAGTACGACAAGGCGGCTTATCTGTTCGAGAGCCTATACAACCAGTCGAAATCGAGGACACACTTCAATTACTACATCAACTGTCTGCTGAAAGGCGGAGAGGCTGATAAGGCCGAGAAGGTGGCCAGAAAACACGTATCAGCTGCAAAAAACAACTCCATATACAGGGTGATACTGGGAATGGTATACAAGGCCCAGCAGAAAAACGACAAGGCTCAGCAGGAATTTGAGGGCGCGATGCAGAATGTAAGCCCCGACCGCAATTCCATAATAGAGCTTACCAACCAGTTTCTATCGGCCAACGAGAAGGAATATGCCGAGAAAACTCTGCTGAAGGGACAGGAGATTTCCGGACTGGACCTCAGCATGGAGCTGTTTTCGGTATACAGCTCCAACCGAAACTTCAAGATGATGGGCGAGACTGCACTGAATATCATAGAGAACGACAAGACAAGGATATATACGGTGGAGAGCCAGATGCAGTACTACATAAACAACGACATAAACGACGAATTCTACAACATACTGCGCACGGCCACGCTGCAGAGGATCCAGAAGAACCCGCTGCCGCAATATTCTGAGCTGATGATCTGGCTGCAGATAACGAAGAAGAATTTCAAGAGCGCCATAGTGCAAGCCAAGGCTCTGGACAAGCGCATGGGCGAGGACGGACAGCGCCTGATAAACATAGCCGACCTGGCCAAGACCGCCAAGGACTATGCGTCGGCATCGGAGGCCTACAAATATGTGCTGGGCAAGGGCAACGACAATCCATACTATCAGCGGGCCACTTTCGGAGTGCTGATGTCGGTATACGAGCAGATAAGCGACGGCACCATAAGCGATACAGCCGAATACAAATACCTTGAGAACCAGTACGCTACGGCTTTTGCTGAATTCGGCAGCAATTCAAGAAACCTGAACGAGGTGATAAACTACGCCAGGCTGGAGACTTATTACCTGAACAAGCCCGACTCGGCGCTCGGCATACTGGAACGCGCGCTTAAAACCCCGGGCATCAGCTACACTCAAAGAGCTCAGATAAACCTGGAATTAGGCGACGTGCAGCTCTACAAGGGCGAGCACTGGGAGGCGCTGATGACTTACGCCAAGGTGGAGAACGACAACAAGCAGAACGAATACGGCGACGAGGCCAAATTCCGCAAGGCGAGAATCGCCTACTACACTGGCAACTTCAAGTGGGCGGCATCGCAGCTTGATGTGCTGAAGGCCTCAACATCGAAGCTTGTGGCCAACGACGCCATGGAGCTGTCGCTGCTGATATCCGACAACGCCGAGCGCGAGAGCGAGATTCCGGGCGACACCACGAGCGCAATTATAGATAACGCCATCAGCTGCCAAGACCTACGCATATATGCCCGGGCCGATATGTACATGCACCAGAATCTTCCCGGGAAAGCCATCGCCAGCCTCGACAGCATTGTGGAATTATACAAGACATCGCCATTGGTGGATGAGTCTATGTTTCTGAAAGCCAGGATTTACGAGAAAATGCGCAATGCGGACAGCGCGGCGCACTTCTACAAACGAGTGGCCGACGAATACGCCTACGACATCCTGGCCGACAAGGCATGTTTCAGCTACGCCAAAATAGCGGAGACAGAGCTCGGGGACAGCGAGTCGGCCAAAACTTACTACATGAAAATACTCGCCGACTATCCGGGCAGCATATACGCCGTGGAGGCCAGGGAAAGGTACAGGAAGATAAGCGGGCAGTGAAAATAAGACTGCCCAAAAAGATTTCTACATTTATTATTTTATTCTTCTGCAAAAATTACTACCTTTGCAAACTGAAAAATTACGCACATAAAAAAGACACACAATATTTTTGTTTAAGAAATGGCAAAACAGACAATTAGTAAATGCTCGTTCTGTGGAAGACCCAAGAGTGAGACAGACCTCCTGATAGAGGGAGCCGACGCCTATATATGCAACTACTGTATCGACCAGGCTCACGAGATTGTGGCTCAGGAACTCGACAGAAGAGGAACCGCATCAGGAAAAAGCTCGACACCAGATTTCAACTACAAACCATCCGACATCAAGGCTTTTCTCGACCAATACGTTATAGGACAGGACCAGGCAAAAAAATCGCTCTGCGTAGCCGTTTACAATCACTACAAGCGTGTATGTCAGAAGGTTAGGAAAGACGACGTGGAGATAGAGAAATCAAACATCATCCTCGTGGGCCGCACGGGTACAGGCAAGACATTGCTGGCCAAGACCATTGCCCGACTCCTCAACGTGCCATTCACCATTGTGGACGCCACCGTACTCACCGAGGCTGGCTACGTGGGCGAGGACGTGGAGAGCCTGCTCACACGTCTGCTTCAGGCCTGCGACTACGATGTGAAACAGGCAGAGCGCGGAATAGTATTCATCGACGAGATCGACAAGATAGCCCGCAAGGGCGACAACCCATCCATAACCCGCGACGTATCTGGCGAGGGCGTTCAGCAGGGATTACTGAAAATCCTTGAGGGAAGCATCGTGAACGTACCGCCAAACGGAGGCCGCAAGCATCCCGACCAGAAGATGATAGCCGTAAACACCAAGGACATACTCTTCATCTGCGGCGGCGCATTCGACGGCATCGAGAAGAAGATAGCCCAGCGCCTCAACACCGAGCTCGTGGGATTCAACAGCATAAGGGACAAGGGTCAGGTGGACCGCGACAACCTTCTCCAGTACATCAACCCCACCGACCTCAAGAGCTTCGGCCTGATACCCGAGATTATCGGCCGTCTGCCGGTGCTCACATACCTCGATCCGCTCGACAGGACCGCGCTCCGCAACATCCTCACCGAGCCCAAGAACGCCATCACACGTCAGTACAAGAAACTGTTTGAGATGGACGGCGTGAAGCTGGAGTTCCAGCCCGAGGCATTGGAGTTTATCGTGGATACGGCCGTGGAGTTCAAGCTCGGCGCGCGTGGATTGCGCTCCATCTGCGAGACCATCATGCTGGATGTGATGTACGAAATCCCCGGCCAGGGCATCAAGGACTACACCGTAACCCTCGACCTCGCCAAGCAGAAACTCGAGAAGGCCGACTTTCTCCGTCACTTGGAAGAGTAATTATTCATTTTTGATTTTTGATTTTTGATTTTTGATTATGGCAGACAGCAATTTTATAGACTACGTAAAAATATACGTGCGCTCAGGACACGGCGGCGCAGGATCGGCCCACCTCAAAAGGGAGAAATACCGTCCCAAGGCGGGTCCCGACGGCGGCGACGGCGGCAAGGGAGGCAGCGTGATACTGCGTGGCAACAAGCAGTATTGGACTCTCCTGCACCTTAAATATCAGAAACATATCTTCGCTGAGGACGGCGAATCGGGTCAGAAGGACACCTGGCACGGCAAGGACGCCAAGGATATCATCCTCGACGTTCCTCTCGGCACAGTGGTACGCGACGGCGAGACCGAGGAATTCCTCTTTGAGGTTACCGAGCACGACCAGCAGGTGGTATTGGCCAAGGGCGG
>JAZQPB010000083.1:0-5960 GCA_045628165.1 Bacteroidales bacterium
CACTCCCGGTGTCACCATCGGAAGTCGTGGGCTCTTACCCCGCGTTCTCACCCTTACCCTTTCGGGCGGTTATTTTCTTCTGCATTTACCACAACCTCGCGGCCATCTTCCAGTTAAGAAGGGCGGTGCTCTGAGTTGCCCGGACTTTCCTCTCGCACATTGCTGCGCCAGCGACAGACCGGTCTGCTTCCAATCGCAAAGTTAATAAGTTTAATGATACTATCCAAAAATTATCGGCAAATATTTATATTATTTTAATGTCACTATCCGTAAATACCACGGGCGATGCCTGTGGTTACCATAGTACAGCCCGCAAGCGGGCTCGCTCCTCTGTGGGGCGGTGGCCCTTGTGGCCACTACGATGTGGTAACCGCGGGTATCGCCCGTGGATGTTGATGCTTAGGTAGTTCTTATTTTTACTTCTTGTACTCATCAAGAGTCATTACCTCGTCGCTGTTGTAGAGGTCGTGACGCTTGCTCCAGTCCTGATTTGCAACCTCGATGAACTCGCTCCAGCACATGAACCAAGCCCACTTGTTCTGCTTCTTCAGGATCTGTGGAGTAGGGAGGATGCCGCACTCGCCTATGGCTACTGGCTTGCCGTTGCCGAGTTTCAGGAGCTTCTCGTAGTCGCCCTTCTCGTAGTTGCCTGAATAGAAGTCGGTTGCGAGGATGTCGATGTAGTCGTCGCCGGGATAGAAACCGTCATACTGCTTCACGTTGCTGCTGCCGAGCTCGTTGGCGTTGAATACCCAGAGCAGGTTGTTGATGCCGTGGTATTCGGTGATGCGTTTCCAGAGCATCTGATAGAGTTTCTTGTAGTTTTCCTCGTTGTAGCCCCACCAGAACCAGTCGCCGTTCATCTCGTGGTATGGGCGGAAGATTACAGGAATGTTCTCGTCCTGAAGCTGACGGAGATAGAATGCGATTACGTCAACCTGAGATTTCCAGGTGTTGTTGATCTCGGTGCCCTCTGTCAGGAGATCCTTCCACTGCTTGTCGGTTAGCTTGCTCTGGATACCGTTCTCGCCCTTCCAGATTGTGTAGTTGGCGCGTGTGGTTGGTGGTACGGCGTGCCACATCAGGGTGATTATGGCGCCCTTCTCGTGCCACTTGATGCAGTTGTCGATGGTGCGCTGGCGGAAGTTGATGCCGTCCAGGGTGTTGGGCTCGCTGTAGCCGAAGTCCTGACCCATCACTACCGGATACTTGTCGGTGAGGTTGTGCACGCGCTCGGTGTAGGTGTCGCTCATCAGCGGATAGTTGTGCTGGCCAGAGAGACAGGTCTTGTCCTGGAGGTCGTAGATTTTCTGGAGAAGCGCCTTTGCCTCGGGGCTGGCGTTGGGGTTCACTGGTTTCTGTGCAAAACCACACAACGACAATACTGCCATTGCCATTGTCATTATCAGTTTCTTCATAATTTGTAATTGGATTATAAATATAAGTATGGAATTTTCTATTTGAGCGGGAAACGGGTCTCGAACCCGCGACCTGAAGCTTGGGAAGCTTCCGCTCTACCAACTGAGCTATTCCCGCGTTGTGCATTTTAGCAATGCAAAGATAGAAAATATAATTTGTTTCCAAAAAATATTTTCTATCTTTTTTTATTCCGCTGAATCGTTTTCTGTATGTTCGCTATCAGCTGGCTTCTCTGTATTGGTATCAGCTGATGGCGTTGTATGGCTGTCAGCTGATGGCTCGTTTTTCTGCTCAGCTGATGGCTCGGATTTCTGCTCGGCCGGTTTAGCTGGCTGGCTTTCAGTGTTTTGTGTATCAGCTGATGGCGTGGATACGTTGGTGCTGTCCGCGTTCTCGTCTGGCTTGTGTACGCCTGTGCCGTTGGCCTGGGTGAGAAATCTCTTGTAGATTCTGCCTATTTTGGGGTTGGGCACAAAACCCATGTTGTTGGCAAAAAGCACGTCGGTGATGTTGTGCTCGTGGATGTACTGGGTCAGGTTTTTGGTGAAGTATCTGTAGTCCACCACGTGAACCTCCTCAAACGAGTAGAACAGACAGCTTGGCAGAGTGTTTCCGAAACTGTCTTTCAGGATCACGATGCGGCGTCCGTTTTTGGTGCCGGTCTCCACGCGGGTGATTCTTGCGTCGCTGCCCATGAATGTGCAGTACGCGCCGGTGCTTCCGTCCTTGAATGTGCAGAAGTATTTGCCCTTGTATTCGTTGCTCGTGTGGATGATCTTGTAGTCCTTGTCGAGGTCGTACTGAATGTAATATGCCTGGAAATCAACGTTTTTCGGGAAATACCATACAAAATCCTCTGCCGAGCGCTTCACCGAGATATCGCCGGTGTAGCCGTACATGCTGCCCACAAAACCGTGTATCACCCTTACATCGTAGCCTTCCTCTATGGTCTTGAACGGCAGTCCGGCCATCTCGGCGAGTTTCTGCGCGGCGTAGTATCCGCCCAGCGGACTCCAGTGGTGGTCGGTGCGCAGGTAGATGTCCTCGTCTTTGTGCTCATTTAGCACAGACCATACGTCTACGGCTTTCACGTTGTCGTTCAGGTACTTGTGCATGGCGTCAATAACCTTTTTCTGCGATCTCACCTTGCTCCGGGCCTGCTCGGGGCAGTAGAACTCTATGGCAGTGGGTATCGCCATCACCCATATATTGCATTCCGGGAATGTCTCCTTGAAAGTGTTGGCGGCGTTGGCGTAGCTCTCCACGTATGCCGAACTGCTCGAGAATCCCGTCATGGCCCTCACGTTGGGTTCCTTGCCTATCAGGATCATTCCGCTCGACGGCTCCTTGTAGCCCTTGCCGAGAGTGTCCTGCTGGGGCTCGGGTTTTTCCTGCATATCAGCTGATATGCTCTTGGTGGAATCTGGTAGGGCAGGGGCTGGCTCCGGCTCTTCATCCTCAGGCTCCTCCAGACGGTCGAGCTCGTTGGCGATGTTGTTTCTGTTCTCGTTGTCGGCCACAAAGTTGATCTCGTCTTCGGTGTGGATTCCCTTGCTGCGCTTAAGGTTCTCGTTGGTGGTCAGGAAAAAATCCCTGAACGGCTCGCTGTCGCTGTACCACTTGGAGATGCTGTCGGTAAACTCTCCGCTCATCAGCTTCTGCACGCTGAATTGAGGGAATTCGGCCAGGTCGCGGCGCTCCCTCTCTGAGAATGTGCTCCTCGGCATAAAGTTGAGCAAGGCAGTGGCTATGCCGAAAGCTCCACCTGCAATGGTGATATATAACTGTTTAGGTGTCAGCATATTATTTATAGTTGATTATTTTGTTGGATTCTGTGTAAGATAGCCTCTTATGGCGTTCTGGATATTGGGGCTTCCCATAAAACCGATGTTGTTGCAGAGCACTATGTCGGTGATATTGTGCTCGTCAACATACTCTGTAAGGTTTTTGGTGAAATATCTGCAGTCCACCACGTGGATATCCTCAAACGAGTACATCAGGAAACTTGGGAGCGCGTTTCCGAAACTGTCCTTTATGAACAATACCCTGCGGCCGTTGCCCACGTTGGTGTGTATGTGGGTTAGGCGAGCGTCTCCGCCCATAAAAGTGCAGTAAGCCGCGCCGCTGCCGTCGGGATAGTCCATGAAGAAACGTTCCTGATATGGCTCGCTCTCGCTGGTCACCTTGTGGGGACCGGCCTGCCTGTATTTAATATAGGTGGTGGTGTATTCGGCCTGTGTGGGCATCCAGTACACGAAATCCTCGGGATTGTTTTTAACGTTGAGGTTTCGGCTGTACATGTACATTGTGCCGCAGAATCTGTGTACCACTTTCTGCTCGTAGCTTGCGGAATCGGAAATCTCCCTGAAGGGCACTCCAGCTAATAGCGCAAATCTCTTGGCCGCATAGTAGGCGCCTAATGGCAGCCAGTGGTGGTCGGTGCGGGCAAAGATGTCCTCGGCCGCATGCTCGCCGAGTATCGTGTGCACATCCACGCAGTGCACATTGTCCGATAGCTGATTAAACATGTAGTTGATGGTGCTGTACTGGTCGCTCACGGTCACGGTGCTGTTTTCGGGGCTGTAGAATGCTGCGGCCGTGGGTATCGGCATCAGCCACACATTAACATCGCTGCCGAAATGTCTCTTGTATTCGTTGGCTATCCTGGCATATTCGCCGCAGCGCGTGTCCACGTTTTTCCATGGCGAAAACGCCCTCGTGTTTTTGCCTGTTCCGGTCACATAAACCCTACGCCACATCCTGCCCGTTACATTGGGGCATACGGTGTTGGTGTATGGCGGTACAATTCTGTTCTCGATAGAGTCGCAATAGTTTGATACTGATACAGATACAGAGTCGTTTTCCTGCGCCCGGATTGTAGCCGGGATGCTCATGAGTCCGCTTAATAATATGGCGTAAACCAAAGTCCTTTTCATTTGCAAATGTATTTAGAATCTGAAATATAAGAAAGCGTTGTTGGTGGCGCCCACGAGCATCGATATGCTCATGAAAAGTATCAGCACCGATATCGTGGCCTTTATTATGGTGATTGCGGTTGGGTCGTCCATGTATTTTTTGGCCAGCTGACAGCAGGGCATACACAAAACCACCGATCCTATCAGCAGCCAGAGGTTTCCGGTGATGGCCTGAGTGCAAACAAAGTTGCTGAAAAACTCGCTTCCGCCCAGCAGCTGACCGAAGAACTGTGTCATTCTGCCGAAATCGTCGAAATAGAAAATTCCCCAGCCGAAATATACTACCACGAGGCTGAAAATGTGGCCAAGTGCCGGCATCTTCTCAAAACGTTTGAGCAGCCATTTTTTCTCGGCCATCAGTATCACTCCAAAATACACGCCCCAGAGCACGAAGTTCCAGCTGGCGCCGTGCCACATTCCGGTAAGGAACCATACTGTCATGATATTGAGCCACTGATGCTTACGGTTTCCGCCCATGGGGATGTATACGTAGTCGCGGAAAAAAGTTCCAAGGCTCATGTGCCATCTGCGCCAAAAATCGGTGACACTGTTGCATACGTATGGATGGTTGAAGTTTTCGTTGAAGTGGAATCCGAGGCACCGGCCTATTCCTATGGCCATGTCGCTGTAGCCCGAGAAGTCGAAATAGATCTGCATCGTAAAAGCCAGGAGGCCCAGACCGAGTCCCAGTGTGCCCTGCTGTGTGAGGTCGCCGTCGAGGAAATTGCCGGCTATCTCGCCCAGCTGATTGGCTATTATCACCTTCTTGCCCAGGCCTTTCATGAATCTCCAGATGCCGTCGGCTATGTCGTCGGAGGTTACGGAGCGCTTGTTGATCTCGTTAGCCACCAGATTGTATCTTACTATAGGACCCGCTATCAGCTGCGGAAACATACTGATATAGAGCAGAAGGTCCACGAATTTCTGCTGAGGCTGGCTCTGCCTGCGGTATACATCCACGAGATACGATATGCTCTGGAATATGTAGAACGATATGCCTATAGGGAGGCTTATCCTGGGCACGGGAATGGATATGCCGACCGCGGCAAGCGATTCGCAGATAAATCCTGTGTACTTGAAAACCATGAGTATCAGCAGGTTGAGTACAAGACCTGCTGTGAGAGCGCGCTTGGGATTGCTGGATTTGTGTATTAGTTTTCCGGCCAGGTAGTTGATGAAGACTGTGCCGAGCATCAGGAAGATGTAGGCCGGCTCGCCCCAGGCGTAGAATACGAGGCTGAACATCGTGAGCACTGCGTTCCTGAATTTTGGACTTTCAGCGCTGGTTTTCCTGTCCAGATAATTGGCTCCCATGTAGAAAACCACGAATACCGGGATGAAAACGAAGAGGAAAAAAAGGTCGGAGAATACCATTTTTTATATATAGTTGTTTTGTCTTAGTCGTATAGTTGGCTGATTTTCTGGGCAATCAGCTTGCCGTTTTCCTGAGCGCCCAGCACCGATGTGTGGGTGCCGTCGTAGGTGTATTTTTTCTGTTTTTTCTCGCTGTCCGATTTCACCTTGGAGATTATGTCCTGCCTTATCACCGGAATCCCGAGTCCCCTG
>JAZQPB010000084.1:0-10037 GCA_045628165.1 Bacteroidales bacterium
TACAACGGCACCGAGACCCTCATGGACGACTGCCCGATGGAGGCAGGCCAGACATCGCTCGGCTGCACATCGTTCCACATGGATATGGGTTTTGGCCCGCTGGTGCCTTTCGGATACGGACTCACATACACCACATTCGAGTATTCCGACATCAGGCTGTCAGCTAATAGCGTATCAGCTGATGGCACTATCGATGTAAGCTTCACCATAAAGAACACCGGCAGCCGCGACGGCATCGATGTTCCCCAGCTCTACATCCGCGATGTGGCCGCCAGCATCACACGCCCCATCAAGGAGCTCAAGGAGTTTGCAAGGGTGATGGTAACTAAAGGCGAGAGCAAGACCGTGACCATGAAGCTGCCCGTCAGCAGACTGGCATTCTGCGGAATCGACTACACCACCAAGGTGGAGCCGGGCATGTTCAAGCTTTGGATAGCACACGACAGCAGTCTCGAAAACGCCCTCGAGACCCAGTTCGAAGTCAAGTAAGGGTTATTAAATTAGTAATAAAATCAATTAAACAATTTGATTGTTCCCATCCGGCAAGCTCGGATGGGAACTTTTTTTTACACAAATATTTGCGTTTCAATTAATTTTTCTATCTTTGCGAAAAGCAACAAATTACCATTGTACATCTTGACAACTAAGAAATATATCTCCGCATTAATAATCATAATACTGGGATGCGTGGACGCATTGGCCCAGTACAACAGTTTTGTCCGCAGTTTCTCACGCAACGACTTTGCCCTGAGCGGACCCACCTGGAGCATATCGCCGGCCGGCAGCGATTTTGTGTATTTTGCCAATGGCGACAACGTGGTGCAGTATACCCACGGCAAGCTCACCGGTCTGCCATTCAAGACCGAGGTGCGCTCCGTAAGGGCCTCCAGGATCCACAAATGCCTCTTTGTGGGCGGCATATCAGAATTTGGATATTACAAGCCGCAGAGCAACGGAGAGCTCAGATACACAAGCCTTTCCGATTCGCTTACATCCGAGCTCCGCACTCAGCTCGGCAATATATGGTCCATCACCGAAAACGACAATGTGGTGTATTTTGTGACCGACGGCATAATAATAAAATACCTGAGCGGACAATACACCGTAATCCGCTCGCCATACCACATCAATACCAGCGCATTTGTGGGCGGTCTGCTGTACCTGGCCGTAGACAATGGAATCTACTGCCTGAGAGACAACGAGCTTAGACAATGCGCCGGCACCGAGAGCATCAGCAGTTTCCTTATCCGCGGCCTTGTGCCGCACAACGACGGAATGCTGCTGATAACCCAGAAAAACGGAATCTACTATTACGACGGCATCAGCTGCACACCTTTCGCCACCCAGGCCGACAAGTTCCTGCGCCAAAACGAGGTGTTCCGCACCGCCTGCGGCAATGGCGAGATAGCCCTCGGCACCATTAAGGGCGGCATTGTAACGATGGACCTCAATACCGGCGCCACAAGATACATCAACGAATCCAACGGACTGAAAAACAACACAGTAATATCACTCTCATACGATGCCGACGGCAATCTTTGGACCGGCCTCGACAATGGAATAGACCACGTATTCATAAGCTCGGGAATCAAGAACCTCTACTCCTACCCCAACTTCTACGGCGCGGGCTACGACGCCGCCATAATGGACGGATGGCTCTACTTGGGCACCAACCGCGGACTCTTCCACACTCCATGGCCGATATCAGCCAGCGGAAACATTCCCATAAGCGAGGTGCCCAACTCGGGCGGCCAGGTATGGAAACTCACCAAATTCCAAAACCAGCTGCTCTGCCTCCACGACCTGGGATTGTACAGGGTAGCTGATGGCAAGATAGAACCGATCTCCGACATTCAGGGTTTCTGGGGAATATGCCAGCTTACGGAGCACAAACTGCTGGCCGCCACATACTCCAGCCTCTATTTCGTGGATATGGACTCCGACGGCCAGTTCCACATATCAGGCGTGGGAAATCTCCAGGGCTCGTTCCACAACATGGCATATACCGGCAGAGACACCATCTGGCTCCACAGCCACAACAGTCCGCTGGTGCACATGGCAGTATTCAGCAAGCTGAGCAACACAATATCGAGCACCAAGGTATTCGGCCCGGAAGACGGAGTGCCCGACGACAGGCACCTATCCGTATCCTACACCAACGGCCGCGCATACATAGCCAGCATCCACGGAATATACGCCTACAACCCGGAGAATCAGCGTTTTGAGCTCTGCCGCAATATCGACGGCATCAGCGGAGAGCGCCCATACTGCCATATCAGCCGCGACAGCGGATACACCGTGGCCATATCGCCCAACGACATCACATTCTGCAATGGAGGCCAGCTGATGGGCATATACCCGTTCACATCAGATTTCATAGACCCCGAACCGCTTGAGAATCAGATCCATTACCTCGGCGATTCGCTGTTCATAATCCCAAATCTGAACGGTTTTGCCATAGCTGATACCAGAATAACCGCCACGCCCGACAGCCTCCACAGCAACATAATAAACAGCGTATACATATCCAACGCCGGCGACTCGCTGATATACCGCAACAATTTTCTCGGCATAAGGAACTCACCAGTGCTCGACTACAACAACGCCAACCTGAGATTTGTATACAACAAGGATTCGAGAGACGCGATGTTCCAGTACAGGCTGAGCTCCCACACGCCATGGAGCGAGCCTTCGGCATCGCCTATCAGGGAGTTCTCTGAATTCAAGGAGGGAATCTACGAATTTGAGGTAAGGTGCCTGACAAACGGCATGGTGACAGGCTCCGACAAATTCAGCTTCCGCGTGCTGTCGCCATGGTACCGCACGGCATGGGCCTACTGTATATGGGTGATAATGACTGTATTAGCTGCCATACTGATAAGGACACTGGTGCACCGCCACATCAACAAGGTGCGCAGGGCCATGGAGGCGCAGAAACAGGAAGACCTCCGCAAGCGCGACATGGAGCACGAGCGCGAAAACGCCAGGAAGGAACAGCAGATAATAGCCATGGAAAAGGAGAAACTGGAAAACGAGCTGAGCCACAAGACCCAGGAACTGGCCGGTATGCTGATAAACGTGGCCGGCAAAAACGAGATTCTCCAGGAGCTGAAAACCGACATCAAGACCATAATGGACGATGTGCAGGGCGCGGGCATCAGGCAGAAGCTGATGAGCCTGAACTCAAAGATAGACTCCAACATACAGAACGACAACATAATAGACCGTTTCGAAAAGCAGTTTGACCTCCTGCACAACAATTTCATGCACAAGCTGCAGGAAGAGAATCCGCAATTATCCAAAAACGAGCGCCTGCTGTGCGCATACATCCACATGGAGCTGAACACCAAGGAGATAGCACAGCTGCTGAACATAAGCGTGCGCGGTGTGGAGACCATGCGCTACCGCCTGAAGAAGAAAATCTGCGCCGATAGGTCCATAGACCTCGACTGCTACCTGAAATCGCTGGAAAAGAAACAGCAATAAAAAAGGCGCGGCTCATCTCACGACGGCCGCGCCAAAATAAAGAATAAAGAAATTTTAGAAATGATTATTAATTAAGTGAAATTTATTTTACTGCGTCGATAGCCTCGCTTATCTTGTTGAAGATGTCGGTGATCTCGCCGATACCATCGATCTCAACAGACTTGCCCTGGTTCTGATAGTAAGCGGCAACTGGAAGAGTCTGCTCGTTGTAAACCTTGATGCGGTTCTCGATAACATTAACGTCAGCATCGTCGGCACGGCCAGAATCCTTGGCACGGTTCAAGAGACGGGCAACGAGAGTATCGTGGTCTGCGGTGAGGCAGAGGAAAGTGTTGAGCTTCAGGCCCTTCTTCTCGAACATTACGTCGAGAGCCTCGGCCTGCTTTACTGTACGTGGGAAACCATCGTAGAGAATGCCCTCGGCATTGATGTTCTCATCCACCTTCTTCTCGAGCATATCGATGATAAGCTCATCTGGAATAAGCTGGCCCTTCTCCATGTAGGCCTTAGCCTTGATACCGAGCTCGGTACCCTTAGAAGTCTCCTCACGGAGAATGTCGCCTGTAGAGATGTGTACAAGATTGTACTTCTTCTCGATAAGAGCCGACTGTGTGCCCTTGCCAACGCCAGGAGCACCAAAAATTGCAATGTTTAACATGACTGTGTATATTTTTTAATTTTTATTATATCTTTTTTAAGTGATTGAAATGTTGAAGTGTTGAAGTGATTGAACGCACAATCATTTCAACATTTCAATCATTTCAACATTTCAATCATTTCAACATTTCAATCACTTACCACCGTGTATATCTCCGGCAGATTGCGGCCGTAGCCGTCGTAATCGAGGCCGTAGCCTACTATGAAATCGTTAGGGATGCTGAATCCAACGTAATCCACATTGTAGCTCTCGCGGAACGAATCCGGCTTGAAGATGAGGGTAGCCAACCTAAGCGAGGCTGGATTCTTTTCCCTCAGCTGACCAAGCACGTCCCTCATTGTGAGGCCCGTATCCACAATATCCTCAATTATTATCACATCTTTGCCAGCAATATCGCTGTTAAGTCCAATTAATTGTTTAACTTTGCCGGTGGAAACAGTGCCGTCGTAGCTCGATACCTTCATGAAACAAATGTTGCAAGGTACGGTGATATGTTTCAGCAGGTCGGCCACAAACATAAACGACCCGTTAAGCACTCCGATAAACTGGATTTCCTTTCCCTGGTAATCCCTATTTATCTGGTCTGCAATGCGTAATACGTTTTTCTGTATCTCGCCGGCGCTGATGCTTTCCGCAAACTGTTTATCTTTTACTGTGATAATCTTGTCCATTTTGCTTTTCAGATTCCATAGTCTGTTTCAAAATGCAAAGTTAATCAACGTGTTTGATAAATCAGCAACTTTTGGCAAAAAAATTTAAAAAAAATAATTAAAAACTTAATACAATGACACCATTAGTAAGTATCATCATGGGATCCACCAGCGACATGCCCGTAATGGAGGCCGCCGCCAAGTATCTGAACGATATGCAGATCCCGTTCGAAATCAACGCGCTATCAGCTCACAGAACCCCTGAGCTGGTGGCCCAGTTTGCCGAGCAGGCCGAGGGCCGAGGCATCAAGGTAATAATAGCAGCCGCCGGCGGAGCGGCCCATCTCCCGGGCGTGATAGCCGCATCCACAGTGCTCCCAGTAATCGGAGTACCCATAAAGGGAACCATGGGAATGGACGGCTGGGATTCGGTACTCTCCATCATCTCGATGCCTCCGGGAATCCCCGTGGCCACTGTGGGAGCCAACGCCGCACAGAACGCCGCAATACTCGCCACACAGATAATGGCCGTGGGCGACAAGGCCATCCGCGACAAGGTAGCCGACTTCAAGGCCAAGCTAGCCAACAAGATCACAAAGGCCAACGAGGACCTCGCAAAGATAAAATACGATTACAAAACTAACTAAACTCTATAGGGCGCGGATACTGTCCCTAAAATTATCCGTGCCCTGTATTTTTTTCAATATGAAAACTTCAAAGCTAATATTAATCCTAATAATAACCTTAATAACAAACTCATTATCAGCTCAAATATTCACATTAGAAATCTACTGCACAGATTTGCCGCCATCAGCTGACAGCATAATGACAGCACAAGCCGACTCCGCCGCCATACCCGAGGCAGATACCGTAATCATGGCAGCTGATGGCAATACAGATACAATACCATCAGCTGAAAACCCTGCCGACCAGAAAGGCGAATACAGCATAACCGCCCACTACGAGAAGGTGGAAGGCGGATACAATTTCTGGACAGCCGTGCCCACACGCGACACCGCGCAAAAACTTCCGCTGATACTCCACCTGCACGGCGCAAGCCTCTGCGGCCGCGACCTGAACCGGGCCAGAAGATACGGACCCGTAGACGCGCTGAGATACGGCCGGCAGATAAAGGCCGTAATCCTGAACCCTCAATGCCCCGGCGGAGGATGGAATCCTCAGAGGCTAAACAAGATAGTGGACTGGACCATAGCCAACTACAACATAGACACCACAAGAATTTACGTACTCGGAATGAGCATGGGAGGATACGGCACCATGGACTACTGCACCACATATCCCGAGCGCGTGGCCGCAGGAATGGCCCTATGCGGAGGCATCACAAAGGACCCGGCCGGACTCAGCAAGCTCCCGTTCTGGATAATGCACGGCACCGCCGACAGATCGGTGGGCATATCGTGCAGCAAGGAGGTGGTGCAGAAACTCCAGGACAACCAGCAGGACTCGCTCCTGATGTTCACTTGGCTGGAAAAAGCCAGCCACAGCGCCCTCGCAAGAATTTTCTACATGCCCAAGACATACGAGTGGCTGTTTTCGCACACGCTGGGCAACCGCAGCATCAACCGCAACTGCGAGTACACTATGGACGACATTAAAAACGCCTACACCGGTATAAGCAAATACATCAACACACTGAAAATCACCAACAAGAACCCCAATCCAAGTAAATACAACTCATGGGACGACGGCCTCGACTACACCAACGCCGAGGTGTATGTGATAAAATCGGGCGACGTACTGGTGAACATCTCCAAGAAAACCAAGGTGCCGGTAGATGAGATCTGCCGCCTGAACAACATCACACGCACCACTACACTACGCGTGGGCCAGAAACTGATACTTAGAAAAAAGAAATAATGCTAATAGAAGCCCAAGACCTCACCATAGGATACTCAGCCAAATCCCCGATATTGCAGAACCTGAAATTCCACCTTCCGGAGCGCAGCCTCACCTGCATCATCGGGGACAACGGCGTTGGCAAATCCACCCTGCTCCGCACCATCACGGGAGCCATCAGGCCAATCTCGGGAGAAGTTTTTTGGGAGCTGATACCAACATCGAGCCTCTCCGCCGCCCAGAAATCCCGCACATTCTCTTTGGTACTGACCGACAGAATCTCCGACGACCTAATCACCGTCCACGACCTCGTTTCGATGGGCCGGATGCCATACACGGGATTTTTCGGCAGGATGTCAGCTGATGACGAGAAAATCGTATCAGCAGCCATGGAACAACTGAGAATATCTCACCTGCAAGACCGCTACATCACCGAAATCTCCGACGGTCAGCGCCAGCGCGCCCTGATAGCCAAGGCCATAGCCCAGCAGACACCCATAATGATATTAGACGAGCCAACAGCCTTCCTCGACTACAAATCGAGAATAGAGCTGATGCACCTGCTCAGAAACCTGGCAGCTAATGGCAAATCCATCCTGATAACCACCCACGACCTGGACCTCGTAAAAAAATACGCCGACTGGATCTGGGCAATAGAAGACGGAAAAATTACGGAAGGAATGGCGAAGGATTGCGAGGCATTTCTGCCGTAAAGGCGCTATACTCGTAAATTTTGGGAAATACCCTCTATAAGTTGCCAAAACACCCCAAAAAATGATAGTTTTGGCAACTTATAGAGGGTATTTTTACATTTTTTAACATCTTCATAAAATATAAACACCTCATTTTCTGTCATTTACCATAAATCATAGTTATTAATTAGACGTAGCGTTTCAAACGCTCTCAATATTTACAAAAAAAATACCTCTATAATCTGCCAAAACACCATAAAAAATGATAGTTTTGGCAGATTATAGAGGGTATTTTCGGTGGTGATTTTGCCCTTTTGGAGTGTCTCAAACACACCCTTTCGGTGGATATTCTCCGCTTTTTACATTTTATTAACGTCAAATTTTTCCCTCTGTCATTTTTTTTTTGAATTTTGCCGTGAAAAAATTACAAATAAATTAAATACAAAAATGACAGACAGAGACACACAGAAAAAGGATTACAAGCCCGCAGAGCTTGAAATCGTGGTCGTGGACCAGACCGACATCATCTGCACTTCCAGCAGTATTATGAGCCTTGAAGACGACGGCGACCTCTAACCTTTTAAAACATTCAAAAGATGAAAAAGAATTACCTATCATTCGCACTCATTGCCGCCACAATGGGCCTCGCGTCATGCGGCAACGAAACCGACGACATCAACATTCAGCCTTCTGATACCGACATCAAGGTAGAAAACAACACCCAGTCCGAAATCCAGAAAACTGTACTGACCTTCAAGGCCGGATACTCAAGCGACAAGGGACTCTCCAAGACCACAATCCTCGACGGCCTCCGCCTTGGTTTCTCGGCCGGCGACAAGATCTCTGTATTCGACGGCACATCCGCCAACGAGTTTACGGGCGACATTTCAGCCCCATCAGCTACCTGCAACTTCACAGGTACAGCCAATCCTGACGCTGATGCCTACCACGCCATCTATCCATACACCACAGAAATTGACGCAACATCAGCATCAGCCACTGTCCTGAATGAACAGACAACCGTGGAAGGCTCTTTCGATCCCAACGCCCACATAATGGTGGCAACCGCCAAGGACGATAAGAAAGACCAGTTTGAGTTCAAGACCGTGAACGCATTCATCAAGTTCACCGCACCCTGCAACCTCTTGTCCGCAACACTCAGCGGCAACAACGGCGAACCCATTGCCGGTACTTTCACAATAACTGCCGGTGCCGACGGATACAAGGAATTCACTGTATCAGAAGGAGACGAGAGTATTGTTAGTCTCAGAGGCGACATCAAGGAGGGCAAGGATTACTACATTTCGTATATCCCTGCCGATTTTAAACAAGGCGTGACACTTACCCTCGTAAACAGCGAGAACAAAGAAGCAGTGTACAAGACCAAGCCATTCAAATCAGCTTCCAACAAGGTGAACAAGATTTCAGCTGATAAACTGAAGAATTTGGAATTTTGGCCACAAGCCGCACCATTGGCCAGCAGTGGACTTGGAAAATATCTTGAAAATTTTCCAGAAGATGATGTTGCTGTGATTGCTTTGACTGGATATAATACTGACAAAGATGTATCTGACGTTAAGTCTGCATTGCAAGCAAATCCTACCAAGAAAGTAAGGCTCGTACTCCCCCAAGGGACTGAGACTATCCCAGCTGAAGCATTCAAAGACTGCAACAATATTGTAAGTATAGAGATACCTAATAGCGTTACAAATCTTGGATCTGACTTTATCAAAGGTTGTAGCAACCTTACTCATTTGTCCATCGATATGACGACTATTCCAAGGGACGCTTTCAATAGAAGTAGCATTACCAATGTGACATTTGGTCCCAATGTAAGGAACATCGGATTTAGCGCATTCGAAGCTTGTAATATTACAAATCTCACAATTCCTGAAGGCGTAAAAACCATCGAAGAATACGCCTTCCTTTGTTGTGATGGCATTACAGGCGTGGTGGAGATCCCCAATGGCGTTACAAGTATCGGAAAATATGCCTTCTGTGCTTGCAACATGACCGGCATCAGCATCCCTAAAAGTGTTACAGAACTGGGAGAAAATATTATCGATAATTGCAACAACCTTACTGATTTGTCCATCGACATGGAGGAAATTCCAGAATATGCTTTCAGCCAATACAGTAACATTACCAATCTGACAATTGGCCCGAATGTTAAGACCATCGGATATGGAGCCTTCTTTGAATGTACTGGCCTTACAGGCAATATAGAGATACCAGATGGCGTTACAAGTATCGGAGATGAGTCTTTCTTTGGTTGCATCAACATAACCGGCATCAACATCCCTAATAGCGTTAAGGAATTTCCAAGGTCTTCTATCAGTGGTTGCACCAACCTTACTAATTTGTCCATCGATATGGAGACAATTCCATCCTTTGCATTCGATGGATGCGATAGAATTACCAATATGACAATTGGCCCGAATGTAAAGAAAATCGAAGCTTATGCCCTCAGCGGTTGTTTGAGTCTTACATCTCTCACAATTCTGGGTTCAGGAGAGAACAGAGATATAGATAGTGAAGCCTTTGATGGATTACCATTCCTCTACGAAATCCATGTAACAGAAAAACTGAAAGAATGGTATTCGGAAAAGTATCCATCGAACACAACAATTATCGATCAGATGGTTGCCGACGTTCCAGAGAAATAATCCAACTTGCATAAACAAGCATAAATAA
>JAZQPB010000085.1:0-5184 GCA_045628165.1 Bacteroidales bacterium
GCAGCCTCAACGAATACGGCGAGCTCACACGACAGGGAGGCTGGCAGAAGTCACCAACATTCACAATGCTCAATTTTCCAATCAACGATCTGGAAAACAAGACACTGGGCATCATCGGCGCCGGCAACATCGGCGGCCGCGTAAAGGCCATAGCCGAGGCTTTCGGAATCAAGGTAGTAATGATGGCCTTCCCCGGCAAAACATATCCCGAATCGGAAAACCGTCTGCCTCTCAACGAATTGCTGAAAATCTCCGACATCGTGACTCTCCACTGTCCGCTTACGCCAGATACCAATAGCCTCATCGGACTGGAGCAGCTCAGAATCATGAAACCATCGGCCGTGCTCATCAACACATCGCGAGGCCCCGTGGTAAATCTCGACGACCTATACACAGCCCTCAAATCCAAGAAGATACGCCACGCCTGCATAGACGTGATGCCCACCGAGCCGCCCAAGGACCACCCGATTTTCGGACTCCAGAACGTAACAATTACTCCGCACATAGGCTGGGCAAGCAAGGAGGCGCGCCAGAGACTCATCAACGGCATAGCACATAACATAAAAGCCTACGCAGACGGCCGCATCGACCAGATAAAACTCACCAAATAAATGAAACCCAGGATATTATCCATCATAATATTCATATCGGCGAGCCTGATGCTGCTGATGTACCGCTCCGAGGTGCTCATACTGGCCGAAGACCGCAACGACGTGGCCTCCAGTCCCGAGACCTGGGCCGACATGCTCCAGCAGCCCATGGGACTACTCTCGTGGGCAGGCTGCTGGCTCACACAGCTCTGCTGTCATCCTGCGCTGGGCGCGCTGATACTCAGCATAATACTCGCCGCATCGTTTGCGCTTGTATGCCGCAAGCTCGGGCTCAGCGGATGGCGCACGGCTTGGGCCGCCCTGCCTGCCGTCTGCATCATCTGGTTTTTGCACGGGCTGGGCTACTGGATGTACTGCATGAGGATAGGCGGATGCATCTACTCTCACGCACTGGCGGTGCTCATAATAGCCGGCGCAATGCAGATACCGGCCCGATACAGGATTATCAGGGCACTGCTTCCGCTCCTGCTCTACCCCGTAATGGGATTCTGGGCGGTGGCGCTCGGCATAATGCCCGTAGTCCACAACGGACGCTGGCAGAATGTGTGCACGGCAGTATCCACGCTATCAGCTGCCACGGCTCCCATGATATGGTGGGCGCTCTGCTACAGCAAATTCCTGGGATTCAGCGATATATACACCACCGGACTCCCCCAGCTCATCAACCACGACATCACCGGCCGCATACACAGCCTTCCGCTCATAATATCGGCGGCGGCGCTGGTGTCGGTGGAGTTTTTTGGCCAGCTGAAGGCAAACAAATATATCCCGCCATCAGCTGCAATAATACTGCTGATAATCACCATAATAGCCGGAAACCACGGCGACAGCTTTGCCCGGGAGATACGCATGGCACGCGCCGCCGAAGATGCCGACTGGAACACCGTAAAGATTACAGCCCGTGCAGCTGATACGCACACCGAGAGCATGCGCGTACTCTACGACCTGGCCATGGCGCAGACAGGAACCATAGGCGAGGAGGCTTTTGCCAGCCACCACCCGATAGTGGCCAACGAGGAGTGCACAGCCGTAAAGGCGAGCGCAATGCACGTGGCCGCCTGGATAGCGCACTATTACTACGGAAGATACAATATAGCCACACGCTGGTGCATAGAGCACGGCGTAAAATACGGTTTCGGAACCGGATACCTGAAGATGCTGGCCCGCGCCGCCATGGCCAACGGCGAAACGGCTCTCTGCCAAAAATACACCGGCATAATACACCGCTCGATGTTTTACGGCGGCTGGCAGCCTGATGCACCGGGACAGATTACGAGGGATTTTCACTGCGGACTCACCGACCGCCAGGAGACCGACCACAACCTCTACGACTACCTGAGATACTCGCTATCGCAGCCCGAAAACATAGCCACCCAGACCACCGCCGAGATGGCCATGTATTTCGCCATGAGGGAGCGCAACAAGGCCATGTTTCTTCAGGTGCTGGCAGCTGATACGCTGTTTTCGAGACCGCTGCCGCGACACCATCAGGAGGCCTGCGTGATGTTTGCCGATACAGCCAAGGGGATTGCGTCGGATGACGTGCGCCGCGGATTCGGCGAATTCTCCGGCTACATACATCAGCTGGAACAGACCCAGAACCCCGAACTGATAAAGCCCATATATCAGCAGTTTGGAAAAACTTACTGGTGGTATGTCTACTTTGAGAAATAGAACAAGATGAAGATAAATTTTTTCACGATATTAATATTGTCGGCGCTGATGATTCAGGCCTGCGGAGGCGCCGGGATTCCGGAAAACTTCTCCACCAGCGCCCTGCCGCCCAGAATGTATCCCGACTATTCGGGCACTACGCTGCCATGCAACATTGCTCCGCCCAACTTCATGCTCACGGACTCGTCAATAGTGGAATACGCGGCCAGGATATCAGGCCATCAGCTGATAGAAACCGGCGGGAAAGGCCGAGAGATACAGATTCCCATAGGCGAGTGGAAAAGCCTCTGCGCCCGGAGCATTAACGACAGCATATCGATAGAGGTTTTTGCCAGGGATGCTTACGGCGAATGGACCAAGTACAAGGATTTCAAGATTTACATATCAGCTGATGAGATAGACCCATACATATCTTACCGGCTGATAGAGCCGTCGTATGCGCTGTACGACAATCTCTGCCTGGCCCAGCGCCGCACCGACAATTTCGAGGAGAGCGTTTTCTATTCCACCAAGCAGGTATACGGCCAGTGCGTAAACTGCCACTCGTATCAGAACTACGGCACCAGGAACATGCTTTTCCACAAGAGGGCAGCTGATGCCGGCACTGTAATCAGGATAGACGGCAGGGAGAAGGTTGTGAACCTGAAACGCGACTTCACCATATCGCCGGGCGTATATCCGTCGTGGCATCCGGCCGAGAATCTCATAGCCTTCAGCACCGACAATACCCATCAGATATTCCACACCGAGAATCTCAACAAGGTGGAGGTATACGATTCGGAGAGCGACCTGATACTCTACGACGCCGATCTCGACGAGGTTTCGGTGATATGCGACAGCAAGCAGGAGCTCGAGGTGTTCCCCACATGGAGCCCCGACGGCAGGTTTCTCTATTACTGCTCGGCCCGTGTAGCAGATTCCACATTCAGCGGAATAGAGGTGAACGACTACAGATCGCTGAGATACAGCATAATGCGCCGCAGTTTCGATCTGGAGAAGAGGATTTTCGGCGATGCCGACACAGTATACGGCGCGGCTGATAAAGGTATCAGCTGCACACTGCCCAGGATAAGCCCCGACGGCAGCAGGATGATATTTGCAGAAGGCGCTTACGGCTGTTTCCAGATATGGCACCACGATTCGCAGATAAGGATGATGGACCTGTCCACCGGCGGGATAGATTCGCTGAACACGCTGAACTCCAGCGGTTTTGCCGACAGCTATCCTACATTCTCGAGCAACGGCAGATGGATAATGCTGGCATCGCGCCGCGACGACGGCAATTATTCCAGAATTTACATAGCCCATTACGACGGACAGAATACCGGGAAACCTTTTCTGCTGCCACAGCCATCGGCCAGCCACAACATCATGAGGCTGAAGAGCTACAACCGGCCCGAATTCATGAAGGAAAGGGTGGAATAAAAAAGGCGCCGTGCACAGATGCAGGCGCCCTTTCTACAATCATTCATATACATTAATAACACCAGCTCTTTATGGGTAGAAGAACTTGAACCACAAACATTAAAACAATTAGTATAAACACATCATCAAAAAAAACTTTTTCAAATCATAGTTTTGTCGGTAGCATTAGTATTGCTTTAAGTTATTTTTCGGTTTGTTTTCACTAATAAGACACACAACTTGACCAATACCCTAATAAAAAAATGAAAAAATTTTCGACATTTCAACGAAAAAACTATCTTTGCATCGTAGAACTATACCCATATTAGGGCTAATTATACCCTAATGTATTAATAATAAGAAAATTACGTATAAAAATGGCAAATACAGAAATTACATGCGAACAGCTGTCAGAGATAATAGTGGCAGGAATTAGAGAAAAGAAAGGTGAAAAAATCACCAAACTCGATATGAGAAAAATCGACGGCACAGTATGCGACTTTTTCGTAGTGTGCCAGGCCGACAACACACGTCAGGTACTCGCCATAGCCGACGCTGTGGAAGACTACGTATGGGAAAACACCCATCAGTGGCCATACCACAGAGAGGGCAAGGACAATGCGGAGTGGGTGCTTCTGGACTATGTGGACGTGGTGGTGCACATCTTCCTCGACGAGAAGAGAGACTTCTTTAAGCTCGAGAAACTTTGGGCCGATGCCGAGCGCACCGACTATGCCGACGAGCTCTAAAAATACATTAACCCAAACCACTTGAAAAACACAAAAAAAAGACACGATTATATGAACGACTTCAACATGAAACCCAAGAACAACACGATGTTCTGGGTTTTCGCGATAGTGCTTTTCGCAATCGGTATCCTCCAGTTCTCGGAGTTCAGCGGATCGCCAAAGACCATCTACTGGCAGGAGCTGAAGGACATGCTCCAGAAGAGGGACATCGAGCGCATTGTAGTAATCAACAAGGAGAAGGCCCACATATCCCTGAAGGAAGACCGCTACAACTCTCAGAAATACGCTTACCTGCGCGACAAGAAAATCCCCGTGCAGGGCCCGCACTTCTATTACACAGTGGCCTCCGCCGAATCTTTTGAGGCAAGGCTCAACGAGGCTCAGAAGGATATTCCCGAAAACGAGCGCATCACATTCGACAGCGAGACCCACACCGACTATCTCCTGGAGATTATCGGATGGATACTGCCGATAGTAATATTTGTAGGAATATGGATTTTCATGCTGCGCAGAATGGGCGGCGGCGGTGCCGGCGGCATATTCAGCGTAGGCAAGAGCCGCGCCAAGGAATTCAACAAGGAGCAGAACAGCAAGAAAATCACATTCAACGATGTAGCCGGTCTCAAGGAGGCCAAGACAGAGGTTACAGAGATTGTGGACTTCCTGAAAAATCCCGAGAAATACACCAAGCTCGGCGGCAAGATTCCAAAGGGCGCACTGCTTGTAGGCCCTCCGGGTACAGGTAA